>CAMAVB010000018.1 GCA_945861465.1 Candidatus Kuenenia stuttgartensis | reverse complement strand
GCAGTCGCTTCATCGAACGGATGCTGACTATCTCAGAAACCTGCCGCCTCCAGAAACGCCCCATCTACCAGTGGCTCTGCGATGCCGTCGATGCCAGCCTCAAAGGCGAATCTGCTCCGTGCATCCTGTTCAACCCGTGAACGGTTACGAAACAACTTTCACCGTCAGATCGCTTTGCTGTTTGGCTCGTATAAGAATGCGATCATCACACGTGCAGAAGGAGTCGGCCTTCGAAAATTCAGCAGATGCGATATGCAGTGCGTCGATGCCATGGAATCCCAGGCGTTCAAGAATCATGGCCCGTGTTTCGATTTGGTCATTCAGCTCAATGACAAGTTGAGACTGTTCGAGGATCGCCTTTACATAAGCCCTTTTTCTGAGGATGAGGATTCTGTTCCGCCTCAAAAATCAGCACATCCGAAGAGACCAACTCAATTATGCCGACTTTGCAGCTTGCTATCCACCTGCCGCTGAGTTCAGGACATCGTCCACCGGGACTTCAAATCCGGGCAGTCGTTGAGACCTCGCAATATCTCCCCTGCGAAACGAAAACACTGCATTATACGAACAATTTACCAGGTGGTTGATCGTGATGGTTTCCATTTCAGGGTCAATGATCCAATACTCAGCGATTCCGGCAGCTGCGTATTCGGTAACTTTTGTGTGCGTATCGCGCCGCCGACCGTCAGCGGCGGCACTGACGACTTCTATAACCATGTCAGCGCCGTCAGGAAAACCCTTGTACTCACCGCGATCTGCATCGACGTAAACAATATCGGGTTCCCGGAATTTTCCTGGACTCAATCGAACGGGTAGCGGTGCAATAAAAACCTCGCCGCGACAGTGTGCTGAAACAAATGCACGAAGCAGGACAAAAAGGAATTGAACGATCCGCTGATGCTCCTTCGTCGGCAAGTCCAGAACCTCCACAAAGCCACTCTCGAATTCGACCAGCGGACCGCCATCAAGATTCAGATAGTCGGACTCCGTCCACCCGCCCTGTTCCGGATAAAACAAAGCAATCCTCCAGGCCGGTTCCCCAGCCTTTGGCAAGTCAACCAGTGATTCTGCAAACCCCTTAGACATATCTGATCGTTCGAAAGAACCCGTCGAAAATAGAACTACTTTTGTATGACATCATACACGTATTACACCTTGTGTGACAACCCGCCGAAAGCAACCCTTCAGCCGGCAACCAGCAACTTCCGGCTTTCCTCTTCATCTCAGGCTTCAGAATCTCCAGCCGCGATTCGACAGGATGTCCTCAAGCGAATCCCCTATCACAATTCATCGGTCTGCGGCGAGCGGCAAAGGCGGGATTCGTCGCTCGCGTTTCACGGAACATCCTTCGACAATTCCGGAACCGCCATCATGGCCTGTTTCAACTCGATGAGCACATCCTGGCACCTGCGTTCAAACGATTCAAACTTGAGCCCTGCCCGACTGCGAAGTTCTGCGACTGGCATGCCGTCCAGGCGCTCAAAATCCATTTCGATGACTCGCGGAGCAACATCAGTGCGGGCATATGGTTTGATACCCAGCATTTGTCGCGGATACCACACATCCAGTCCACAAGCCAGGTATTCAAAGAGTTTGTTCGTTTCGTTAAAGATGTAGTTCCTGGTATTCGCGCGGTACAGGATCAGGCCGACGTGGTATTCCGGCAAGACATCCGGCAGTCTGTCGTACGGGATTCCTTCGCAGTGAAACCGGAGATTTGGTCCTGCAGACCGGTTCAGGAAATCCTGTGCAGCCAGGTCGCAATTCGTGGAGTACACGTCGAGGCTGAATTGTCCGTCCGGCTGGCGTCGAAGCCATTCCACCAGTTCAGCGATAAACGTATCGTGTAACGACACCGAACCCACATACAATAATCTCAGCGTGTCCTGAGGGCGTGAAATCCATGTCAGTTCAGTCAGCTTCCGCCACGAAGCCGGCGGAAGATTGGGAAGCACATGCAGCTTCGCTCGATTTACATGCGGATGATCCTCACAAAACATGCGAACGCGGTCTGCATTTGTCTGCGAGATCCACGCTGCCCGCCGGTAGAGATAGCGTTTCTCAAACCAGTGATAAGAAGCGACCAGGCGCATTCCGGGTGCATGAAAATGCTCCGGTTCGTAGTATTCGTGGTAGTGAATAAAGAGCCGGTGTCGATAATTGATTAATCCAAAGAGAGTTGCGGGAAAACTCGAATGCGGTTCGATGTACAGAACGATATCCGGACGAAAACGAATCATTTTCCACAGTGCCAGCAAAGGAAACTGCAGGAAGGCAAACAGCCTTCGAAATCGACTTAGCCGACGATTCGGAAACCGCATCCGGCTTAACAGCACGGAAGGATTTGTGTACTCAACGAGGCAACGGTCGTTGTGTGCAGAGCAGACGGCAACCGAACAGTCCGGAAAGCTACTGAAGCAATTCAGCAGATTCTTTGTTGGCGGATACTGCTCCAGCGGCTGCCAATGCAGCACAAAGATTCGCTTGACGTTTGATCGCGATTTCGAGTCCATAGCTGAGGAGCTGTGTGTTTCAGGGTAGTGCTGCGATGCTGCTGCCCAAGGCCGTGCAACCGACTGCAGTTCCCTGCTCTTTCAGGATGTTTGCCTGGCCTTAATATCATAGAGCGGTCGCTCGCGAATCAACGCATACTGCTCGGGCCACTCAGCCCGATAGTTTGTCAACTGCGAAAAATTCTCGGCAAAGTCTGTTCCGGAAACTTGATCCAGGAACGCAGCCGGAAATGCAGACGGTGTCACAAACACTGCATTCACACCATTTTGATCGACCGTGACGAAGCGGTAACCGTGATTTTCGAAAAGGCATTGCCAGCCCGCCACAGAGCAACCGTAGTACAACCGGTCGGCGTCGGATGAGCCAATTCGAAAGTCTTCTTTAAAGGGAATTGTGACACTGTTTTCGGGACCAAATGCCGAGTTGTATTCGACGACAAAGATCTTTGGGCGAAATCCCGATTCCAGAATTGCTTTTGCGATGTGATAGTCAATTCCATCGATATCCAGTGAGAACACGTCGGGAGTCTCTGTCCGTGCCTGTGACTTCATCTCCAGGAGGGAATCGCTCCTGACAAACAGCTTCAGAAACGTGAGGCCGTAGTTCATCGGCGTAAAAACGCTGCGATGGGCGTCGCTTTTCTTCGGGTCGCCTTCGATGCACAACCCACTGTAACGATGTACAAGCGACAGCCACGACGTATTGTTTTCGAGGCCGTCTGCGGTGCCGATTTCAATAAAGTAACGATTCGGTTCACGAACGTGCCGCAACAGGACATCCAGGATGCCATCTTCTCCGTTCTGGCTGAATCCGGAAAACTCCCAGGTCGCAGGCCGCGTCACGTCGATCGAACGCAACGAACTGGCAGCTGCTCCCCTGGCGACTGCAAAGTTGATTTTTTGCAGACTGCGACTGCGAATCAGCAGTTCTTTAATTCGTGTGATCATGAGTTAACGAGCACTTTCCTGTCATCGTCTGCCTGAGAATTCGCCAGTCCAATCGTGCGAGCTTTTTGGGGGTTCTTAATCAATTTGTCAGCAATTGCCGGCTGATTACCATCCTGATAGCTGGACGATCCGCGATGCCCATTCATCGCTCGTGGGAACGGACGGCCTTTTGCCTGCTGATTGATGCACCATGACTGCCGCCTGGTTCATCGCTTCAGTAAGCGATGAATCAAAGTTGTCGATGATCTGAACCTGTGGCATGTTTGTCAGGAATTCCGTGACTCCGGAATCACGATGCACAATCAACTGCAGACCGCGAGCCAGGCTTTCCAGTCCAGGCAGCCCGTATCCCTGTTTCGCTGGCATGACAAAGATATCGGACTCGGCGTATGCTTTCTCCAGTTCTTCATCAGACACCAACCCTGCAAATTCGACGAGAGATTCAATCCCGCACTCTTTCGCCAGATCCTTCAATTGCTGATCCTGACTACCTTCACCCACAATTCGCAGGGTCGTCTTTCCATACGAATTGGTCTGTCTCTCTTTCACCAGCACTGCGAGGGAACGTATGATGGCATCAATGCGTTTGGAGGGTTCAAGGCGACACACCGAAAGAAATCGGATTCGGCCATGGCCCTGCGGTTTTCTCGCCACAACTTCAGGAATGCGGACACCAGGCGGGACTTTCGCAAACTCAACACCATAGGCCGCGTACAGTTCCTCGACGTTTCTCTGAGTCATGGTGATTGAATGCCCGGCCTTGCGGACGCCACGTTTGGTTAACAAATGGACGAATTGTCCGCGACCTCTTGTCGCGAGCGAGCAATCGATTTTCTGGTCAGGATAATTTCGTGCGAGCGAAAACGAGTATTTCGTCAGGTCACTGGGCAGCAGACTGGGTGGATCGGCAATATGGAGACTGTATCCGGCAGGAAGTGCCATTCCCGCATACATTGCGCCCCGCATTTCCATCGCCAGAATTCGGTCACTTCGAATGTCGTGCTCTTGCACGTAGCGTTTCAGCGCAGCTGATTCAGCATGAAGCTTTCGACGGCAGCAGATTTGTTCGACCCGCAGGACTTCGCCGCCATATTCAGAGAAGTTGATCCTGTTCTGAAACGCGATCAGGACCAGTGTTTTTCCCTGTTTGTTCAGGAATCTCACGAGATCCACGATTAATCGTTCGATTCCACCAAATCCCGAGATGAATGGGTAGAAGACATAATAGCAGTCGTATTTCATCGGACGGAGCGGTCCTGTTTGTACCGTTGGTGAAAGTCTTCGGGACCGCCAGGAAATTGCAGATGGTAGTTCAGACGAATCGGAATCCCGCATCGTCGGCAAGAGACGATTCTGCTTACGCTGGACAATCGTTTTTTTGAACATGCTCCAGCAGAATGGATGACGGAAGAGTGCTGGGCCACCTGTGTGCCACGGAACGTATGGCCCAGCCCAACTCGTATCCTGCCAGTTTCAGGCGAAAATGTCGCAGATGCCACAGAACGCGTCTGAAATTGTCGAGATGAATTCTGAACCGAACCCGACATCGGTCTCTGGATCTGAGTGGGCAACGAATCCTGTTCAGGAAGTCACGCAGAATCACAGATGTCAGCAGGCAATGTGTTCTGGCGTTTTCCATTCCATGCGCGCGTACCAGGCCGTATTCCTGTTGATCATGCTGCCGCCAGAATGTGAGCGAGTCTTCAGTGATCAACATCGGCCACCGTGTTGATAATTCCATCCAAAGGATGGCATCTCCCATGTTCCTTGCTGCCGGGCGAAAGCCACCAACTTCGCGAAATCGGTCGGTGCGAATCATCGACAATAGTGGTCCGGAACAAAAGAAGCCCTGCTTCTCAATCATGTGCGAATGGTAGGCACGTTCCGGTGAAAACAGCAACGGTCGAAGCTGATCGACCGGGCGCGGATAGCTGAGTGCATAAGCAGCTTCCGGATGGTCTTCGAGCGTCTGGACCATTATTGAAAGACAGTCCGGTTCGATCATGTCATCAGAATCAACGTACTTCAGGTATTTCCCAGCAGCGAGTTCAGCCGCCCGATTCCGATTCGGATAATCGCCAAGATTTGTCGGGTTGATGTACAACCTGACCCGGTCATCCTGACGGACGAAGTGTTGTGCGATTGTCACCGAGCGATCTGTCGATTGGTCATCAACAACGATCACTTCGAAATTCTGGTAAGTAGACTTCAGGATGCTCTCAAGACAATCGGATAGATATTTCTCACGGTTGTAAACCGTTACCAAAACCGACACATGGGCATCGCTCTGTCCAGCCGACATCATTCCGCCTTAAGTAGAGGCTTTGCTCTTAACAGTATTCTTCAACGCCGCGTTTCGCACCGTCCAGGAACAGCGGCGACAAAGGCCGGATACGCTTTCTGGAATCGCTGCACTCCAGCACACTTTGTCGGCAACGGCTCGAACCCGGGTCATAGAATTGAAGGCGAGGATCATACCTTCGAGCGACTTGAAGCCTGGAATTCCTGGGCAATGCCAGGGCGATCAAATGGAATACAACCAGTTGTAAACATGCAGTCCATCCACCATCTTCGCGGATGAAACAAATACTCTGCCGTTGAATTGCCGACAAACTTTTCTGCTGCTATATCGGAGCGAACAAAAAATGCGTTGAGTCCACTCAGGTTGCAGCCCACGAGAGTATAGCCTTTAGTTTTACCCAGCAGTTCCAGCGACTTCAGAGATGCACTGAAATAGTAACTCTTTCCATCCCATGCGTATTCCGGATCGTATGCCATTACCCATTCCACCGGCGGCGGCGCGTAAGCGTTGTACTCGATGACTACCACTCGCGGTTGGACAACATCAATGGCTTTCCAAAGGTGGTAGTCATTGCCATCTACATCAATGCTGAGTAGATCGATGCTCCCGGCCAGCCCGGCTTCACGAATGACCTCGTTGATGTTTGATGTGCTGAGAAATCTGCATACCGATTTGAGCAAACCTTTCTTAATTGCCCAGGAAAAGTAGTTTCGCTGTGATTGGTGGTCTCGTTCGCTGCCATCGATCCACAGGCCACTCCAGCCGCAGCACAACAGAAAGACAGTGTTATTCTCCCGCCCATCACCGGTGCCAAACTCGATGAAGCACCTGTCTGTCGTGCCAATTCGACTGAATATCTCTTGAAGAATTCCGTCTTCATCATTCTGAGAAAAGCCCTTATAACCGAACCGTTCCAGTCGCAGAGGATTTTTAATTTCTTCATTGGTAAGGATGCGATCCCGTTCCGCACTTGCAAGCATCCGACTCGCCAAAGTCGCTTGGCGCCGACACGCCTCGGTGTGCTCAGAAACCCGACGCAGGTGTTGCGGTATTAACCGGAATTCTGATAAGGCCTTTAATGCCGCGATAATTTTCTTGAACACGCGCAAGTTCCCTGTTTTGACACACTGAGAATGTAATCAGCTGGATTTCGTCCAAATTCGTTGTTTGCGTTCGGTGTTGACATCTTCAATCCAATCCGACTACGTCATCCTGGCGGAAAGGGCAAGAAGTTCGGTCAGAAAGGCCACCAGCATCTCGATCGTCCTGACTTTACCGATGACGAACGGGGTTGGCTGATGCAGTACACTTACCAGGAATGTCCATGCTGCGGCGGGCCGGTCACGGCCGACACCAATTCGCCGTAGACTTCAGCCTAAATCATCGTGCCTCAGGAAGAGGCTTTGCTCCCAATGAACGTACTCCATGTCTCATCCGTCTTAAAGATCTGAACAATGCAGGAAATCGATGTTTGATTGACAGCTTCAGCCAACGACTGTAATGCACTCGCCGTTTCAGGAACCACGTTCTCAGTTTTCCGACACGAGTACAGTGATAGAGTTCATCCGGTTTTCCGCCACACAGGTCGTATCCCAGTTTCCTCAAGCGTGTGACGAGTGAATGATGCTGCTCCTCCGTCATGCCTATAAAGTACCAATGCCAATCACAGTAGATTCTGTTTATCCATCGAATTGTTCCGTCCTGAATCATCTGCTCCAGTATGCGGTACTCCGTCCCTTCAATGTTGAGTTTCAGCGTGATGGAGCCAGGTTGAGAATTCGCGCCGAATTTCTCACGTAGGAAACGAGGGAAATCGATGGTATCGATGAACTCCGATTCCTCAGAACAATTCGGGTTGCCCTCGTGAATCGAACTGGCGATATCACCGTGTTTTGAGCCCAGGAAGATCCGGGACTTTCCGTCCCGGGTGTCTGCTGCGGCATTGATGATGCAAAACCCGCGATCTTCAAATCGTTCCTTCATGGTCTCGCAGTGAGTGGCAAGTGGTTCGAATCCATAGATCATATCGATCCTGGGAAGGTGCCTGATCGCCAGGTCGATGGTGTCGCCGTTGAATGCGCCTAAATCGATAAATGTATGCATTGTTCCTTCGGGCATTGGCTTATCCTGATACTTGCATGATGGTAGACGATGCAGGTGGCGACAGATCGTATCGCTACGGTGCGCTTTGGTGTTGGCTACTACGACCGTCGCTGAGCGATATGTGGTCGATAATCTGTCGTAATCTGCTATCGACAGACGATTTTGAGGACAATTCATTAAACCGCCGATTCGCTGCTTTTCGCCGCATGGCGTAGTCCATGTCTGTTTCTGACAGACAGCTCTTCATTACGTTATAAAGAGCAGTGACATCGCGACTGGGAATCATGCGACAGGCGCTACAGTCACCGAATACTTCTTCAATGCTTCCAACATCAGTCGCGATGAACGGGATGCTGAATTGCGTCGCCTCCAGTAGCGACAAAGGATACCCTTCGTGATATGAAGGCAGCACGAGATACCGAGTCGCCGCAAGGGCTACCATCGCATCCTGACGGGATGGAAGCGAACAAAACTCGATCGAGTCGGCGACTGCAAGCTCTTTCGCCAGTTTACTATACGGATGAGCGTCACCGTGGCCTCCCACCTGAATTCGAAGATTTGGAAATTCTTTGACCAGCATCGCTGTTGCCTGGATCAGCTCACGCAGCCCCTTGTCGTCTTCCCGCCGTGCGAGAAAAAGAAAATCTGACCGGAAGCGATTCGGTGGTTCCGCATAGGGCAGGCCTTCATCCTCAATCCAGAACGGAAGTCGCTGAATCGTTCCCGTGTAGTGATAGGTCTGTCGTATCCCTGCGTCGATAGATTCTGCTGGCGACAATATACCACGTGACTGGTGAAGTAACTTCGCGGCCTTTGGGTCTACAAATTTGTTGCCTTTGTCTGCATTTGTGAGTTCCCAGACAAGCAATCGGCTGGCCACCGATCCGGCCAGCAGGTGGCCGCAAACTCGAGTCAGCCCGACGACGAAAACAGCCTTCGGCTGCCTGCGCTTGATGAACGACTGAGCCTGAACAGCCAGCATCCGATTGGGGATGTCCCATCGGTAACCACGTTGCATCCATGGTCGTACAATCCTGAAGGGTTCAGTTTCCTGCAGCCCTCCCGGCTCCACCCAGGTCGCGAAACAAGTGACGTCCGCACCCAGCTCGGCCAATGCTCGACAAACCAAAGTCGTGACACGGTACGCTCCGCCACCCTGTCCGCAAACATCACTGACAACAACAATTGAGGGTTTGCTGTCAGCCATCTTCCGCGCAATTCAGGTTTGACATCAGCAAAGGCACGAGATGGTATTTGCTACACTCGAATAAACGAATCTCTGTCTTCCTCAAACAATTCCTGTGCCCGAGCGTAGTCATCCGGACGGCCAATATCGAGCCACTGACAATTGGTCGGGAAGGCACAGACACGTTTATCGGCTGCAATCAGCTTCAGGACCAAGTCCGGAAAGTCCAATCGCTGACCTGGTTCGATGTACCGCAACGCCTCCGGTTCGTACACGTAGACTCCCATGCTGACGTCGTAAGTTCTTTCAGGTTTTTCGTGATAAGCGAAGATACGGTTCTGATCGTCAAATTCGAGGACGCCGAGATCGATCTTTACTTCTCGCCGACGAGTGGCAATCGTGATGACAGCATTGTGTTCCCGATGAAAGTCGACCAGCGCGTGAAAGTCCAGGTCTGTCAGCAAGTCGCCGTTCATGACAAGAAATGTGCTGTCAAGGCCCGGTACCATTGAGATTGAGCCAGCGGTACCGGTCGGAGTTTCTTCGACGATAAACTGCAGGTTCAATTGACTTGACAGTTGCTGACGGTGAGCAAAGTAAGCCTTTGTAAGCTCTGCCAGGTGTCCGAGCGTCATGGTGATGTCAGTAATGCCGAAGTCGATCAAACGTCGGATCAGGATTTCAACAACGGGAGTGTCTCCCAATGGTACCAATGGTTTGGGGAAACTTGCCGTGAACGGGCGAAGACGCGTTCCTTTACCCCCGGCAAGGATGACGGCTTTTAATCCGGAAGCGCCCTTTTTATCCGCCATCTTTAATTTGCCTCAACTTTTTCTAAACAGAGTAAGTTTTGAGCCGATAATCGCCGAGTCGATCGCGAAGATAGTCTGCGGTACGTTTCAGACCTTCTTCCAACGAGACTTCCGAAATCCAGCCCAGCATTCGCTGGGCTTTTCCGGCATCACACAGCAGCAATCCAACTTCACTCCTGTCGGGTCGCACACGTTCAGTCCGACTCACAATTTCCGCCCCACTTCCCACGATTTCAAGACATTTTTGCGCGAGATCTCTGATCGAAATCGCCTGGCCGTTGCCAAAATGTATCGTTTCGCCTTCGATGCCTGGCGTCTCAACGGCAAGGCGAAACGCGCGGGCAGTATCGTGGACGAATGTCAGATCACGCTTCGGTTCCAGACTGCCCAATTCGATCCGTTTCGAACCGCTGAGCGCTTGGGTCAAAACAGTAGGAATGATCGCACGCGCAGATTGACGCGGACCATAAGTATTGAACGGTCGAAGTGTGACGACCGGAAGGTCGAAACTTCTGAAGAACGATTCCGCCAGTTTGTCCGCACCAATCTTGCTGGCCGAATATGGCGACTGAGCCTGAAGCGGGTGCAATTCGTCGATCGGCGCATATTGAGCCGTGCCGTAGACTTCGCTGGTCGATGTGACAACGATACGCTGAACACAAGTGTCCCGGCATGCTTCCAGGATGTTCATCGTTCCAATCACATTGGTTGAGACATACGAAGCAGGAGCAAGATAAGAATATGGAATACCGATCAGAGCCGCCAGATGACAGACGGCGTCACATCCCTTGACAAGTGACCGAACCATCGCGGCGTCCGTCACGTCACCGGACAGAACCTCTATCGATCTAAGGACATCGGAGGATAGTTGGCCCAGCATGCCCCAATCACCGCGACCGTTGTAATGTACTAACGCACGAACGTCGTACCCGGCACTCACCAATTCCTCAACGACATTGCTGCCGATGAATCCACCGGCCCCTGTGACCAGAACTTTCTTTGTCATGTACTGCCTTTCAATTCTCGCACTCAATCTGCGAGGACTTCACCCAGCGCGCCACCATGTCTCGCACGCTTTGCCGCAGGCTGATGCCTGGTGACCATTCTGTTTCCATTCGAAGCTTGTCGGTCGCAGCGACGCTCCGCATGATTGCTGACCGGCCTGCATTGTCTGCAGGATTTTCATCTGAAATGATCGAGATCTCAATGGACAGTGCCGCCGCCAGTTCTTCAGCGAGTTCCTGAATGGTAACTCCGATGCCTCGACCGATGCTGTATGGAACGTCCGCAGTTCCTCGCGCGAGGATGGCATGATAGGCCTTGACTGCATCACGAATGTCGACGAAGTCACGAATGGCTGAAAGATTCCGGATCGAAATGCTCGATCGACCGCTGGCACCGGCATCCATCAGCTTCCTGATGAGTGCTGCCGCTACGTAGTGTTCTCCCAGACCCGGACCGATCAGATTGAACGGACGGCAAAAGTACACGGACATCCCCCAATGTTTGCAAGCGATTCGTCCCAATTCGAAGGCAGCCTCGCGACTCATTCCGTAGAAAGACTCCGGCCTGGGTTGTCGCGTTTCTGACAAGCTTTCTTCATCGTCCGTCATTTCACCAAAGCCAGCCGCACTGCCCACCAGAAGGATCTTTGTGTCGCGTAATCCGATGTCACGACAGATCTGCAACAGATTAGCCGTTCCGACGACGTTTGTCCGCATCATCCGACCAGTATCGGACGAATCTGCGGACCCTGCCAGGTGATAGATGTATTCCGGACGTTGTGATTCCAGAAGCCCAGCCAAGTCACTCCGGTCCGACACATCACATGTAGAATACCGGCCACTGAAATTCGGGGATTTCATGTGCCTTGTTCCGCACCCCGCCACATCAATACCCTGGACTTCTGAGACCAGCATTTGAGCCAGGCACTGGCCTGAGACACTGCTGAGTCCGGTGATAAAGCACTTCATGATCTGGGCTGACTTTTTCCAAGTCGCTCCTGCAGCGTCTCGAACTGCTCAGGCGGAAGGGACGCGGTCTCAAAGCCACGATCCTCTGCCGGCGCATGAAATCGCGTTGGCATCAAACCCAGCACTACTCTGCGAAACACGCGGAGCACCAGGTACGCTCGACGTCGTGTCAACCGACCAATCGCACCATACGTCCCGAAGAGCCAGCGAGTGAAAGCGGACGGACGATAGTTGTTCACCCAGTCCGCAAGCAGCTGCTGAATCGACAGACCATTGTCGTTTACATTGTAGATGAGGAATTCCAGCTCTTCGAAGTACCGTCTTTCCCACGCAACCACTTGTTCTGGATTTCCATGGCCGGACCGCAGAAGCTGAAAACCTTCCCCGATATAGTTTCGTTTTGCAGCAAGTAGTTCGTCCGAAATGACATTGGTGAACCGCTTTGTTTCGTCGCGGCGTATGAAAACGTCGGGCAATGCATTCGAAACATGTCGCCCCGCCAGCCCGGCAACAAGTGCTCTCAAGTGGAGTTCTGCATCCTCGCCATACCGTAGCCTTTCATTCAGGCCGCCAATCCTTCTAAGTGCCTCGATGCGCCATATTGTTGAGGCAATACACCAGGGCGGTGTGCCGCGCAGGAAACGATCAACGTCCGCCAGATTGCTGTCGAGGTTGTTCCAGAGCACATTTTGATCGCCTGGCTGAGATCGAAATACCATGGCAGGAAAAACGGCGAAGTCTGTTTGAGGGTGTGCACTTAATTGTCGAACGCGATCCTCCAGGCACCACGGAGCCAGCAGGTCATCGGAATCGAGAAAGACAACGAACTCACCTCGGGAATTCTCCAGTGCCAGATTTCGACACTTCGAAGGCCCTTTGGGCTCCGCTGTTCTATGGAGCAGTCGAACACGACTATCTCTTCCGGTGATTTGCTGTACCTCGTCCCTGATCTCCGTTGCAGATCCGTCATCGACGACGAGGGCTTCCCAATTTGAATAGCGTTGATTGACCAGAGATTGTAACGTCTTGGCAAGCAAGGCGGCACGGTCGTAGTGCGGGATCAGAACCGAAACTAAATGGTCCATGGACCTATCCCTGGTGCCTGCGATTCACAACGTTACGACCACGCCAATGTCGCAGGACGGCTGCTCCAAGTTGGCTGCGGAGATGACTTTCAAAAGTGCCAGCGTGCCCTTCGCACCACAGTCTTTGCCTCAGCCACGGCTCAAATTCATCAATCACCAGACCGCGCGTGCCGAACAGACAGTCGATAAGTTTTTCGCGTCGCACCCGAAGAAGCAACTCACGATTGACGCCAAACTCTCCATAGGGAAATGCAAACGCCCGGTAGCGCAGGTCGAATTGCTCTGCAACTGCTCGGCAGCTCTCGTCGATTTGACGCAACTGTTCATCCAGCGACAAGGATTCAAAAACGGTATGGTCGATCCCGTGCGCTCCAATTGAAAAACCATTCCTGAGCAGACCGTGAATTTGCTCGGAGGTAAGGTAAGGCCGATGCTGAGCAAGCTCAGTGTCCCAGTCGATTCTCAGGAACTCGCCAAGTTCCAAAAGTGCTTTTGCTGGCGGCACCCGGATCCTTCGCAGCGATGAGAATGTCAGGCCGTGTGGCTGCAGACACTGTGATTCACAGGCGGCAATGTCAGCCTGGCTCAAGCCGCGAACTCTGCTCAGAACCAGACCAATCTGATCCTCAAACAACCAGTTTTTGTTATCGATAAGACTTGAGCAAATAAAGAAGGTTGCCGGGACTCCCTTTCGCTGCAGAATCGGACTAATGATTTCTGCGAGTTCACGATAGCCATCGTCGAACGAAAGAAAAAAAGATCCCTCCGGAAGGTCCTGATCAGATTTGGCGGCTAAAAGCTGTTCAAGAGTTACGGGTACCAGTCGCTGCAGCAGGTAGTCGATTTCCGCTTCAAATTGCTCTGGAGACTTTACTGCATATCCCTGTCGAAAATACACGGGATCGGCATGATGCGACTTATGGTAAAAAACCTGCAGAGTTCTTAGTCCTGACGCTCGAAGCAGCATCCGCAGGGGAAGTCGTCCGAGACTTCGTTCCACGAGGTGGCGAATGGCCGTCTTCAGGACGATGCTCCTTGATTGCATATGACCATTGCCCACCACCTTTGTCAGCGACATGCAGAAGTTCAGCGCCGAATTTCATGAGCATCGCACAAGTGAGAGTTCATGCCTGATGCGGCGTCGTCATCGCATTCCGGCAAATTGTTTCAGGGTCTTCAGCATTTTCACGACTGGCTTCGTCAGCAGATTCCCCAAACGCCAGTTCCCTGAAGCATAGAGCACTTCGTTCCTGCGAGCATCGTGATAACTTTGCAGACTGCGTTGAATTGCATCTTCGACGAACCCTTTCCGCAGCTCACCCGGGAGTCTGTTTTCAATGTACAGGGCAGCCTGGATGAATGCGGTACACAACTTTGTGATGTCGCCGGTGAAGCCATCGCTATTGATGCAGTAGGTACACAACACTTCGTCCAGATAGCCGAATTTGACCCCTTTGGCAGCAACCAGAACCAGAAAGACCCAGTCTTCGCATCGCCCGTGATAGTCATTTGGATACGGTGATTCGTCGGACGTCCAAATGCTGCGGCGATACAGCGGCGCATGCACTGGCAGACTCACTCCGTTGTGCCAGCCATACAGAAACTGCTTCAGGGGATACTCAGTAAATGGCTCAAACGCAAAGGTCTCGAATCGATTCTGCTTTACGATGAAATGCCGATGATTCGTATAAGAAACATCGATCGAATCGTCACTCTGGAAATGTTCAAGCTGACGCACCAGCTTCTCCGGTGCGAGCGTGTCGTCCCCGTCAAGAAACTGAATGAACTCGCCACCGGCTTCTGCAAATCCCGCGTTGCGCGCGATAGATACACCGCTGTTTGTCCTTCGGATGTATCGGATGCGATCGTCGGCTCCTGAAATTTCTTTGATTAGGCTGGCGCTGTCATCTGCGGAACCGTCATCTACAACGATGCATTCAATATTCCTGTGACTCTGTTCCTGCACACTGCGAATTGTATCCGCGATGACCTGCTGCTGGTTGTAACAGGTGACGATAACGGAGACGAGTGCTTCAGATTTCATGTTGTGTGCGGCAATTGAACAATCAGGATTTCAATAAACTCGAATCCAACTCCTTCTCCGCATTCTCTACCCCGTCATCCAGGAAGATGCTCAATCGCCTGGTGGCCTGCTGAGTCAGAATGTCCCACGAGTAGTTTGCCCGTACCCACTTCAACGCCTCTTGCTCCAACTTGGCGCGACGCTCCGGGTCTTTCAGCAACGCAACCACTTCCTTTGCGAATTGCTCCGGTTCGTCTGCAAGGACCAGATGCTCACCATCAACACACGGTATTCCTTCCGCACCAAGGCTGGTCGAGACGATCGCACGCTGCATCGACATCGCTTCCAGAATCTTCAGTCGAGTACCACCGCCAGCCAGCAGAGGTACGACGTAAACCCAGGCTTGCTCAAAGTAAGGGCGGATGTCTTTGGGATTGGAATGACACTCAATCGATTCGTCACTGATCTTCAGCTTTTCCATTATCTCGGTCGCCTGGGCACCCGCGAAGACGAATCGACAGTCCGGACAATCGCGACGGATCAGCGGAAAAACCTTCCGAATGAAGAACTCAAGCCCCTCGCAATTCGGTCCGTACCCGAAGCCGGCGGTGAACACGACCGTCGGACGGTCATGACGTCGAGCGTCTGGTCGCGGCTGGAAATAGTCAATGTTGACTCCGTTGCCGACCACACAAAACTCGGTCTCAGGAACCATCCGCCGTCCCAGCTCGGCATCCTGTTCCGAGCACTGGATGACCAGATCCGAAATACGATAGACCTCAGTTTCCATTGCTCGCATCAGATCAGTTTGTTTTTGAAAGTAACGGTGTTCCTCACTGGTGGATGCGTTGGCGGCGATCCGCTGCTGAACCAAAGTTTCTATGTTATGTGCATTACATAGTATCGGAGGTTGCGGGCTTTTCAGCTTCTTCAGGATTTCTCTGGCAAACGGATACGTGATCGTGTTTTCGATCCAAATCAGGTCAAACGTTTCACGCTTTAGCATTTCCAGGACGGCTGGCTGAATCGCGGAATAGGAGTCATTAAACATAAATGCCGTCAGAGGTGGCAGGTTGACAAACCGCGAAATAAGGTTGAATTCTGCACGCAGAGCCGACGCAAGCAGACGTTTTGTCCACCGGGCGGTCGCAAAGTGCTCGTCCTGGTTTGGCGGACAATACTGAAGGTAATACGACAGGAAATCACTCCATCGATTGCGCCAAGGAGTACCAAATACAGTCAATGTTCTTATCCACGACTGCAATCGCGATGAAGTTCTTTGTGGAGACGACCACGCCAACCGATAAGCACTTGGTTCGATCACCTGCCTGCATCGGTCTGCGATGTCTTTCTGGACGCTCAGCGTGCCTGCTGGACCACCAAGGGACACCAACGTTACATCACCAAGTTCCGTCGCTGTCTTGATGAAGTAATATGCGCGAACCTCTCCCCCCATGCCTGGCATACGTGCCGGTTGGATTGTGACGAGCAGGATTTTCTTGTTTGGCTCGGGAGTCTTATTGCCGCAAGTCATTGTTCAGTGATTACTTCAGGCGATCGGCTCGCAAACAGCTTATTAAGATCGATGCCAAGATGTTCAATCAGCAATTCGTTGGCCTTTGGTGTCGGGTGTCCGTCACCCACGAATTTGAATCCTTCCCCCTCAGGGTCGAACAGGTCCGAACAGTCGATGTACGGCACTTTCAGGCGATGCAGGTGTGGCAAAAGCTTTCTATGTGCGTTGCGTTTCGGGAAAACGATCACGCAGAATCGATCGACCCCCATCTGAGCCTTAAACTGCCTCTGAGACTCGGCCACGATTTCCGCTGTCAATGCATAGTGCCGATCGCTGAGCGTCGGGAAACTGATCCCCATGTATTGAACGAAATTGCTTTTTCCCAACAGGTGATATGTGGACAACAGCAGCGGTCTTGCGTCAACAAAACTTCCATGATTCACCACACCACCACCGGGCTTGATCTCATAACAGGGAAACGTTGAGGCCCATGCATTTAAGACCTCCATGGTTCCCACAGCACGAGCTTCGTGAATGTCTTCCAGATACAGATACAGGCCCACTCCGTCTTCCTCTGAGACTTCCTGTCGCAGCGTACCGGTTTCAAGTTTTGCCAGCATTTGCTGAGTGCCATATCCGGGGATGCCATAGTTGTAAGGTCGGAATTCCGGATTCTTCGCGGCGAAGGATGAAGGTATTGTCTGATCGTCGTTAGCACCCTCGCCAAACAGAAATGAGCATCCAAAGAAGATGGCGAATTGTTTTGGGTCTGCTGACGGCAGGATCGTGGAGACACGTCTCCCAAATTGATCAGTATGATACGTCACGTCCCAGATGTCGTTTCCATTTACTTTTCTCTGGCAGTCCAGATTCAGATTTGGCAATGCGACAGCACCAAGTCGTTGATCGGGGAGATAGAATGCCCCGGCCTTGCTGTATTCGCCGCCGAATTCCACACTTGGTCCCGCCGGACGACTGCTGATTAGCAGGTAACTCGTGCCTTCAACCGCGACAAAGGCGAATGCAGCGACAGACAGAGCCATTGATACCTTCAGCAGCAGGCGGAACCATCGATGTCTGAACAAGGACCGTAACTTTGCGGAATGGTCAGCGTCACGGACAGATGAGACCACGCAAATCGCACAGGCATTGGCAAACGCCTGGGACACAAAGAATGTAAACATCCGGCTGATCGAGAAGTTCAGCTGAGGCAGAAGCAGCGCTGTCAGACCGAATCCGAGAGATCCAAATCCCAGACTCGTAAAGTAAAGCTGACGCCATGCCGGTCCGTTTTGAATGGCTGATCGCGAAGTCGATGTCAACGCGGCCCGGAAGTAGAACAGGAAGCCTGCGACGGTCACTATCGTGCCCAGCGGAATTTGCGCCGCGAAGGGGTGCTGGCGGTGAGTCCAATTATCCCAGGCATAGCCAATGGCGATTGCCACGAGATTAATCAGGCCCAGCAGCATACCGGATACGGCCACCGTTCGAGATTTCCCCTTTGATTCCTGTAGTGTCATTGTGAATTCAAACAGTTCAACCAACTCAGCCTGTGCAGGACAGAGTGACGGGCGGATGAGCCATCCCGCGATGAGAAACCGAGGCTCCGTGCTGTGTGGATGCGACGTTCGACGGGCCTGGCTTAAAAAAGCGTATAGATGAAAGGTGCCGCAGCAGATCCGGATAACAGAATCAATACCCCCATCAACAACATCACGATAAGTATCGGGGCAAGCCACCACTTCTTGTTGGTTCTCAAAAAATCAATCAGCTCTCCGACAAGCGATTGCTCCATCGACTCATTCGCGATTCTTGAAAAGTCGTCATTGTGTTCGTCACTCATGTCTCTTAAACCTTACGCGGCCGAGCCGCAGTTGAATTCCCGCCGTAGCTCAGAATTGTTTGAGATATCTTCGTGCATCCTGTTGCTGGGGCTTCGACTCCCAGTAACTGTCTGTCTTCGGTTTCCTCAGACGCAGTGGGTCATGTCCCAACGTCCGCAGCATGAAGCCCATTGGAGTGAAAATGAAACAGAAAATGAGCAGCAGAATGAGATGGGAGACAATCCATCCAATTGGAAATGCCACAACCATCCATGTGATAAAAATGGGTTTCAGCAGTTGCGGGCGAATCAATCCCGGAAGTCCAACAACAACAGCGATGGTCAACCAAACCCATGCCGCCCTCTTGTCGTGGTAAAGGCCATAGCAACCGAAGGCTCCAAAGAACAGAATCCAAAGACCAGCAAACTGCCGCAGCATTCTGGTGTCGGGATTTCGCGGGATATCCGAGAATTTCATAGAGGATGCCTGGTTGGACGAGTGTGATTGCCTGGCTTGCAGATGGTGATCAATCCAAAGCAAACTGTGCCAGATGCGCTTCGCGGTCTGAGGCCGTTTGGACTGTGTCGTTGTCGTGTTTCAGGAGCACGCAATCTTCCAGCACCAGCACGTCCATCTCGGTCGCCATGAAGCAACGATAAGCTTCCTCCGGAGTACACACGATCGGTTCACCCCGAACATTGAAGCTGGTATTGACCAGAACTGGACAACCGGTGGCCTCCAGAAATCGGCTGAGGAGATCATATAGCCTTGGGTTCCGGACTTTATCAACGGTTTGCAGGCGGGCTGAATAGTCCACATGAGTAATGGCCGGAACTTCACTGCGGGGAATATTCACGCGGTCTCTCAAATCCGGCGCTGCGTTGAGAATCTTCTGCTGTTCATTTGTAAGTTCAGTCCGTTTGTCTTTCGCTAAGGGGGCAACGATCAGCATGTACGGACTGTCGTGCTGCGGATCAATTTCGAACCATTCGGAGGCTTTTTCCCGCATGACAATCGGGGCAAACGGGCGGAAGCTTTCGCGGTACTTGATTTTCAGGTTCATCACCGACTGCATTTTCGGGGAACGGGCATCACCGATAATGCTTCTGGCACCCAGGGCTCGGGGTCCGTATTCCATTCGGCCTTGAAACCAGCCGACGACCTTTTCCTGCGCCAGGAGTTCCGCCACACGACTGGACAGTTCTCCGTCGCCGTCAAACCGCGTATAGACTGCACCGGTCTGGTTGAGGAAAGAAACGACTTCGTCGCTCGTAAACTTCGGCCCCAACAGGCTTCCGGATTGCGAATCCGTCTCTCGTGAAACAATTCGCGGGTTTTTCAGAAGCTGATGCCAGACAAACAGAGCTCCACCGACTGCTCCGCCTGCGTCCCCGGCAGCCGGTTGAATCCACACGTTTTCGAAGGGACCTTCGCGAAGCAGGCGTCCGTTCGCCACGCAATTCAATGCTACGCCACCGGCCACCACAAGGTTCTTCATGCTGGTCTGTTGATGAATATGCTCAGCACCTGCGAGCACAATTTCCTCGGTCACAACCTGGATGCTGGCAGCCATATCCATATGCTTCTGTTCGAGCGTGGATTCCGGCTTCCGGGGTTCCATTTCGAACAAGCGGCTGAACTTGTCGCTGGTCATTGTCAGGCCCTGGCAGTAGTTGAAGTACTGCATGTCCATCCAGAAGCTGCCATCGGGCTTGATGTCGATGAGATGTTGGCGAATGCGATCTGCGTAGACCGGTTTTCCGTACGGTGCCAGCCCCATCAGTTTGTATTCGCCACTATTGACTTTGAATCCACAGTGATAAGTGAATGCCGAGTAGAGCAGGCCGAGCGAATGCGGGAACGTGATCTGTTTTGTAAGTTCAATCCTGTTGGCTTTGCCCACCCCCCAAATCGTGGTACACCATTCACCGACACCATCCAGTGTCAGGATCGCAGCCTCTTCGAAAGGGCTTGGAAAGAATGCGCTTGCGGCATGGCTTTCATGGTGTTCGGTGAAAATCAGCTTTGCCTTCGTCGCCCCGGCCATTTCTTTGCGAATCCGGCGATTCATCATCAGCTTCTCTTTCAGCCAGACGGGAATTGCCGTCACGAAGCTGCGGAAGCCGGAAGGAGCGAACGCCAGGTATGTTTCCAGAAGTCGTTCGAACTTGACGAACGGCTTCTCGTAGAAGACGACATAGTCCAGATCGGCAGCCGAAATGCCCGCTTCTTTCAGACAGTATTTGACGGCATTTGATGGAAAGTCGGGGTCGTGTTTCTTTCGAGTGAATCGCTCTTCCTGAGCCGCTGCGAGCAAATGGCCGTCCACCAGCAACGCGGCCGCACTGTCGTGGTAAAATGCGGAGATTCCCAGGATTGCAGTCATAATTATCGCTTTTCAGTCGTCGGTAGACTTTTCACTGATTCTTCCCGACCCTGGCCTTTTCGATCAGATCCTGCAGGCTCTGGATATGGCGATCGATGTTGTAATTTTCACGAATGTGTTGCCTCGCGGCTGCTCCCATTGTGCGGCAAATTTCGGGATCCCGAAGCAGCCGACACATCCTGTCGGCCATTCCATCAACATCGCGTTCAGCCACAAGGAAGCCGGTTTCGCCTTCGATTACAGAATTCACGATCCCTGCGTGTCGAGTCGAAATGACGGGCAGCCCGGCAGCGCCGGCTTCCAGGATGGAATTTGGCATGCCCTCCATATCACCATCGGAGGTCGTGACGGAATGTTGCACAAAAGCGCAGGCTTGAGCCATCAACGGAAGAACGTCTTCATGGCTCAGCGCGCCGGTGAACGTCACCTGTGAATCGAGATCCCATGTGGCGACAAGGTTTTTGCATGTCTCCAGCAATGGTCCATCCCCAACCATGACAAGCGATGCGTCCGGGAATTGAGCCGCCACTTTCTGAAAGGCCATCAGTGTCAGATAGGGTGCTTTGATGTCTGCAAACCGTCCCACGGCGAGCAGCGTTTTCCGATAGTCCGACTGCACCTGATAGAAGTATTCTCGTGCGCCGTACGGGTTGTAAACGATCTTAGATTCGTCAGCGCCCAGTGCGATGAGATTCGCGGCCATGCAATGTGAGACACTGACCAGGCTGGACGCATAGTCGAACATCTCCCGGTAACGTTCTTTGTAGGGAGCCAAGGCTGTTTCGTTGTGTGCGTCATGACCGTGGAAATGGACAATCAGGGGTTTGTCCAGATACTTCGCAATCGGAGTAATGTCTGCTCCGTTGAACCCATATTCTGCCAGAAATACATCCACATTGTGTTCAAGGACGAAGCCGGCCATAAAATCACGGGTTCGTGCGCCAGACTGCTCGTAACGAGTGATCCATCGGTCATACAGGAACTGAGGCAGAAGTCGCTTCAGCTTCATCAACCACGGATGACGGCTGTAGAAATACCTGATCTTTCGGCCGTTGCACGTGTACTCGGGGAAATAGTTGTATAAGACAACTTTGTCTCCCTTCAGCCGTTCCACCTGAGCAGCAATGAACGTCTCACTGAGCAGCTTCCTGTGTCCATTGACGATGCAGATCGTACCCATCGAAAACCTGATACCTGTGTCCTGCGACTTACTCGATCAACCCGCTGTTTCAGACAGGAAGTGAATCGATCCTGGGTCATACCCACGACGTTCATCTCGTCCGATTGAACAGGTTTCGTTTCAAACGCCCACCAAGAATTCGCGCTCTGGAAATGGCACGCCGCAACCGCCCCAGTGACTCCTCAAGCACTCCTGGCGATCGTTGATCTTCCTGAGCAAACGCCGGATGAAGTGCTGCCAGTTTCAGTCGTGTCGGGATCGTGATCCTGTCGGTGCACCGTGACCGTGCAGAAAGATCTCTGAGCAGGCACTCCCATTCTCGGGCACTCTTCTCAAAACTGAATCCCTCTTCAATTCGCTTTCTGGCATTCGCAGAAAGTCGCTGCCAAAGGCCTGTTTCGGTCTGAAGTCGTCGAATCGCGTCAACGAAACCATCTCCCCGATCATCGACCAACAGGCCGGTTTCGTTATGGGTCACAAGTTCCGGAATCCCACTTCGGATTCTCAGGCACACGGGCACAACTCCGCAAGCCATCGCTTCCATAACGGCCGTCGGTGTCCCTTCGTAGTCCGACAACAGCACAATCGCGTGTGACTGCCGCAATCGCTCTCGCAATCCATCGCTGTCCAGCCGACCAGCCAGTTCAACCGGAGAAGACATTGATGTCAGGAGTTCTTTGACGTCGTCATGTTCCGAGCCATCGCCAAACAGAGTTGCGGATGTGTTGGGCAGTTCAGAGACAACGCGATGTAATGCATGCGTCGTTTCGATGATGCGCTTTTGTTCCTGAACCAGGCGTCCGACATAAACAAGTTTCAAAGTGTCAGTCGGGGCTGTCGCAGTGCGATCTGATAACGGCGTTCCCGACGGAATATGAACAACGTCAAGCGATTCAATATTCATCGACCTGACAATATTCGTCAGAAACTGCGAAACGCCAACGACCGCCGACAGTCGATCTTCCCGCTTTCCCCTGACAAATCGCTCCAGGACAGCATGATAGAAGGCATCGTCTGATCGCAGGATGCCGATTGTTGGAATTCCGCCCTGCTGAAGATATCGTCCAGCAAGCAACGCCGGGACGACATTGTCGGCAATCAGGACGGCAGGTGGATCTGAAATAACACTCTTCAGCAGCCATCGCACGTTGGATTCGCTGCCTGCAAATGCATGCGATGTTAATTGAATTCCGTCGCTTTGAAGTCCCTGATACACAATGCCGCTTTCCAGCGATCCCCAGTGAAACAGCCTGACTCGAACATCCCAGCCTTGCTGTTGCAGATGTCGGCACATGCGCAGAACCCAGACATAGGGTCCGCCGACGCCGTGTGGACTGTCGTAAGCACAAATGTCAATTCGCAGTGGATTCGCCAGTGGATACAGAGCTAATTCAAAAGTCGGGAAAAGAAGCGACGCAGTACCGAATCGTCCGCTCTCGGTGAAAAGCCTCTCTTCTTCAATCGTTCAAACGGATAGTCGTGACTTGCCAGAAAATGCTCGATTGCCCCTTTGTAGACGTCGTTCTTGAGTGGCGGTGCCAGCGATAGAAACTCCTGCACAACCTGCTTGTCCAGAAACGGATAGCGACCTTCGATACCGTGTCGGCCAAGAATGTACTCGTCTTTGAACAGATAACTGCGCTGGGTGTCGCCGTAAAACTTTTTCCATGGAAAGATCGACTGCAATTCGTCCGGAAACCGTCCACCGAACTCGGAATGATAATAAAACTTCTCACCGGCAAAGCCGTAGTCGGACATTATCTCGTCAGCCCCCGAACCTGAAAGATTGACGAGTCGGTTCTGTTTTCTTGCAAGTTTAGCGAGGTAGTTTGCTCCCAGCGCCCCTCCGTCAGACTGCAGATTGCTGATAACTCCCGGTTGATCCTCATGAACGTACACGAATGGTTCGACATTTGTCTTGATGTCACTGCTCATTTGCCGCACATCAGATTCGGACAGGCCGCGGATTTTCATGGCCTTTCCACAGGCCCCCGCCCGGTTAATTCTGATTCGCTGGTCCAGAAGTCGCTGTTCTTCACCAGCAAGAATCGAAAGTGAGTCATATTCAATCTTCTGCAGATTCAGTGCCAGACAGATGGCTCCGGAATCGTAACCGGAAGACAGGAAAACCATTGGGCGATGAGCACCATGCAGTGCACGCTTTCTGACTGCTGCCAGAAAGGCGGTGTCCCAGTCATCATAGTTTTTTTTGTGTTGATCGAGCGAAAACTCGACCACATTGCGGTGTGTCTCGATGATCAGCTCTTTGCTGGTAAACTGAATCTGACATACGGCATTTGGCGTTGCCATTTCAATGCTTGTGCAGCCGATGCCCTTCAGACTGGACGCACAGGTGGCTGCGGCAAAATCTGTGTCGTTGTCCCATCGGCCCAGATAGAGAGGCTTCGTCAGGAACGGATCGGTTAAGATGGTCAGACTGTTCATCCCACCGTCGTAAACAACGGTCGAGAATTCCCCGTCCAGCATCGCCGATGTCTGGCGGCGATGTTTGACGAAGGCGGGGACAATGCACTCTGTATCGCTCCTGAAATTTCCGAAGTCTCGAAAGTTGTAGATCTCTCCGTTAAACAACGCAAAGACATCATCCCGGCCTTCCGCGGAAATCGGTTGTGAGCATGTATTCCCGGAGATATCCAGCAGGTTGTGGAGCAGCGTAATCTGAAATCCATGCGAATCAGTCAAACGACGCACATCGGTCCCGTCCGGACCTCGATGGCGAGCGTATTCGTTGGCTGACGCCAGCGTCAAATCAGAAATTGCTGATGTTGTTCGTGCGAACAGAAAGCTGCACATAGTGATGTTGTTCAGGGACTGCCGCGCCGGACGGTAAGTCTCAGGCGAATTCCGGTGTGTTCAGCTGACGAAAGAAAGACGACCGATCAATCGCGTTTGCGATTGCCTGGACAACCAGCCGGAGAGCTTCAGCATGTCGCCAGTCTTTGTCAGGTGGTTATTCTAAACGCTCATTCGCAACGTTCAGGTTTATGGAGCACTTGCGCCAGCGTAGATTCGGTCCAGTTTTTCCATCACAACCCGCCAGTCGTATTCCTCCAGAATGCGTTTTCGCGACCTGCGGCAACGCTCGCGATCAATAATGGCCTCCAACGCCATTGCGGATAACTGGTCGATATCGCCCTGTCGATAGATGAAGCCAAATTCGCCATGCCCGATGGCCTCCATGCAACCATCTTCGTCCGGGACTACGATCGGCTTTCCATGTGTCATGGCCTCGAGGACAAGTGTCGGCAATCCTTCGCGTTTGCTCGTCACAACCAGTGCCGAACAGGCGGCGATGGCGTCCTGAGTTTCCTGGTGAGTCGCCTCGCCCATGACCTTCAGATTTTCGGGCACTGATACGTTCCATTCGTCGTGCAGCGTGGCGCTGGATAGTCCGTGCCCGAGCATCAGAAATTGCTGTTCTGGAAGACTGATTGCAAGCCTCACAAAGTCTGCCGGGTTCTTGACAGGATCGTTGCGGCCGGCATACAGCACGAATTGATCAAGACCAGTCCGGCGGCGAGCTTTTCCGGCATCCGCGGCATCGCAAACTTCAACATTCACGCCGTTGGGCAAATAATGTGTTTCGACACCAAACGATTTCCTGAGGAAATCACGCTGCCATTTCGAAACGGAAAGACAGACATCGGCATGACGGAGCGCAAACAGAAACTGTTCGTTGAATTCCGTCTGCCACGGTTCCAGTTCTCCTCGACCGAATTCCGGGTAGTACCAATTGTGATGAGTATGAATCCAGCGTAGACCGTTTGCCTGCTGCTGGTGGTGACACCATCCGATGAACCAGGGAAAGACATGCGAATGGGCGGCTTTGATCCCACGTGTATCAAACTGCAGAAACGAATCGTGGAACTCGGTTTTCAGTGACCACTCTGTCATCTTCTTCAAGGATTCATCATCGGGGATCAGCGCGACGTTGAGCGATGAAAATTCTTTCAAGGCGTGCATGTGATGACGCGTGCCGCCGAACTCCACAAAGTTCGCACCGACAAGGACATCAGGCCGACTGCTTCGCAATTGTTTCCGCCAGGCATTGAAGGCCCGACGCCGACTCGCAGCCTGCCGCCGCTCCTGCATTCGCTTCCACGCTTCACGTGCGTGATAGCAGGCAGAACGACATTTTCGCAGCAGTACCGACTCAGACATGGTGAATGGGAGTGATGATGTGTGATGGAAAACAGCAACAGCACGACTCTGAGCGATTTGACCTACCTGATTCGATTATCCAGGATTGTTTGAAGCACAGCATGTGTCATTTTTTCCACACTGAATTCGCTCCGGACCCTGTTGCAGTTCGCTTGCCCGGCAGCAGTTCGCCGCGCCGGATCTTCGGCCATCTGCCGCATCAATTTGGCCAGGCGATCCGAATCGCCTGGCGGAGCAAGATACAAGTCCGCAGCCTCATCTCCCAGAGCCTGGCGCATCCCGGAGATTTCAGTTCCCAGAACGCAGCGTCCGTGGGCCATTGCTTCCAGGGCAGAATTCGGACAGCCTTCCTTGATGGAACTGTGGACAACGACGTCTGTCGCCTGCAGCAATGATCCGATTTCATTCATCGGAACGACACCTGGCAGAAACAATGTTCCGCAAAGTCCGAGCTCGAATGCCAATGCTTTAATCTGCTGTGTGGTTTCGTCCTGACGGCCGGCCAGCACTAGTCTGCACCTTTTGCCAATCCCTGATTCTCGCACTTTGGCGAATGCACGCAAAAGCGTCAGATGATCTTTGAATGTCGAGAGATTTGCTGTCATCGTGAAGAGAATATCGTTATCCGCAATTCCGAGTCGTGGTCGCCAGTTTGACGGTCCGACATCTTCCGGAATCTCCACTCCGTTGTTGATGACTCGAACGCGGTCATTTGGCAGCGAGAACTTCTGGACAAGAAAATCGCGTCCCTCCCACGAGTTTGAGACAATCGCGGGAAGGGATCGCATCAAGCGATGTTCTGTCTTCGTGCCGTGAAGATAGCGGCCTTCGTCTCGCTGGTTCCACCAGGTAAATCTCGCTCCGGTCCAGCGCCAGATGGAGCCGATAACTTTGCAATGATAGGTCACGAACGGAAGGATGTAATCAGGACGCAGAGTACTGCGAATGAATCGAGCGAGACGAAAGGCGTTGACCGCTCGTCTCAATCCGCGTGCTTCGAATTCCCAGGGGAAGATGACAGGTTCAATCCCGATATCACGCAACGCCTCCGCAAAGATCCCGTCAGGGCCACCCCAACCTAGAACGTCCACCCTGCAATCAATCTGATTCAGCAGCGACGCCGCCAGAATCAGTGATTGCCGTTCCGCACCGCCGATGTAACCGAAGTGCCCCGGCACGAGCAGGAATCTCGCACCCCTGAATTCCGTTTGCAGATGGTCGGAAATCATGGCCGCTGTGAACTCGCATGTCTCCGATTTCTGAGCTGTGACAGTACCACATCAATCTGAGCACGTTCCGGCCACATTGGACCATCCACCCATTTCAGTCGTGAAGACGGTGCGTCGTCGTTCTGCTCCCAGTGACCGGGACAGTCATGGATCGCCCAACTCGCGTACGTGTAGCTGATTTCAACAATCACGGGTGCCTGATCCTGATCCATCAGAATGTCAAAAGCCAGAGATTGACAGCCCAGACGGCGCGTCGCATCGAATGCTGCCTGAACGGCGTCAAGTGGAACGTCCGAAGGCGAAAAAGCAATGTGACCACTTCCGCTGGCGCGAAAATCGTTTTCCCGATTCATGCGACGAAAAGCAAATGCTCTGTTTCCAATCACGGTGACGCGGATATCGCAATTGTTGTTCGGGATAAACTTCTGAAAGTAAATCATGCCTTTGTGGAAAAAATCGCCTGTCTGTGGGATCAGCCCCGTGGATTGTCCGCCCCGGAGCATTTTCATCGCATTGGAAACGCGATCGCGAAAGGGAATGACACGTTCCTTTGCTTCTGCCAGTTCAAAACATCCCACTTTGAACAGGCGATCGATCAGTCGATGCGCTTCGTTTTCCGAGGTCACGAGCGAGACATTGGTCGATCCAGCGCCAGTGGTCAACTTGTGAACGACGGGATAGGTCTCCTGGGCCGCCCATTGATGCGCCCGCTCGGCCGAAAAAAAAACCCATGTCTCCGGTGTACGAATCCCTGCTGCCAGCATGAGAAAAAACTGCGAGGCCTTATCGTCGTAGTGCCAGCAGGTTTTTTGATCGGGATAGACCAGTAACCCTAGTTCGTTTTCGATCACCGGCAAAAGACGATGGGCAAGTCTGTACATCCCCCAGAAGTGAGCCCAGCGCCACATGAAGGCGTCACAACCAGCAAGGTCGTTGAGGATCTGCGGCGAGTACACGTCCACCCATCGAACCGTGCATCCCGCATCTTCAAGATACTGCGACCACCGCGGGGAAGAAGCGTCATCGTGCCTCTGGCGGCTCGGATTGGTGTAATCGTCCGGATGAATAGCAATAACAAATGTCATCGTGATTCTATGATCGTTGTATCGGCAGAGGCGATCCGTGGATCGCTGCAGACAGCAGCGAGCGGACCTGGCACTGCTCCGGTTTCAGCTTTCTTTAACTCAGGCAGGAATCGGTTTGGCATGTGATAGACAGTCACGCTGTTCCAGTGGGCTCGTAACACCCAGTAAAACTGATCAGTAGTCCACGATCTTTGCATGAACGGTGTGTCCTCATCTGGCACACTTCCGGATGAATCCGACTGCGCAGTCGCCACAATTACTTTCGGCGCTGACTTCACCAGACGACCAAGAATGCTGTGATAATCTGACGACGAAATGAGTTCATCGATTGACACAGCCAAATCGAATGCAGCACAGCCAACGAGTTCGTTGCTGCGAGAGTTATCCTGTAGGTTGCGAGTCCTGGAAAATGGCTCCGACACAAAAACACGTCGGCGGGGATCGGCCGATACTTCGTCCGAAAATATCGGCGACAGTGCTCCCGTACAAACGATCTGTGCTGCATCACCCACAATCGTTGCGATGGCCCAGCAGAAGGCAAGGTTTGCCGGATCGGCGTCACACTCTTCGCTGAATTCTCCGGGGCGTAGCATTGCTTTTTTCGCTGGAGCAACCAGCTCAGCGAGCGATTGATTCGTATTGAGTCTTTCGGCAGCGACGTGTAGACTGCTGACCGACCCATTCCGGGGTCCCAGAGTGCTGCGACAGATCTGCAGATCTAATGGCAATAGCGCTCGATTGACGCATTCCAGCAGTCGTGACCTGACCGAATTAGATTTGATCCACGTTGGTCCTGCTGTGGTGGGTGGTTCGTGCCACCTCAATCGATCGATCGGATGTTCGCTACGCGACTCTCCACCCAGCCATTCTTTGAACTGGCTGCAATAATAATCCCAGATTCTGTTCTCAGAGTAGTCGGCCAGATACCGGCGATGTCCGTTTGCTGCGATTTCACTCCGTTCGGCATCGTGAGTCAGGAAGTATTTTGTACGGTCGATACACTGTTCAATGGTATCGAAGCCGATAACCTCGTGTTCCAGTTTCATAAACTGCCCGAGACGACAGCGGTTGTCACAGATCTGCATGACAGCATTGGCCGGAAGAGCAAACAGTCGGACATTTATCGGACCCAGAGAATTATGAATGTTCCAGCCGACGCGAGTGTCTCGATACAGTAGCCTGCGGTCTTCATCAGAAATCCGTCCCAATGGCCAACCATTGCCACGAAATACGGCATCCGGAAATTCCGATACGAGGCGATCCAGTCGTGTCTGCCTCCAGGATGATTCCCGCTCTCCAACAAAAGCCGTCGGTATATCACGATTCCTCGTTACGAGCACTTCGGTCGATATTCCTTCTGGAAAATCATGATGTACAATACCGATCGGACACCAGGCGACACGTCGCATTCCCCAGCTCTGATACATTGGAAGGCAAGCAAGGTTGCCGACAAACGCGGCATCGAAGTACTTTGCGACGGGCTCAGAAAGCTGTGCTGTTGATTCGGGGTCATCGAAGCAACCGTAGACGTTGAATGTCCTGAGATCAGCCAACCACGCTGGATGGACGTTGGCACCGTTGACATTCCAGAAGATGTCCGCATCCGAACACGCTTCCAGTAGTCTCTCGCGGACTTCCACAATTTCGGCGTCCCGTCCTGACCACGCTGCTTCCAACTGCGGCCAAAGATATCGAGGCCCGGGTGCGCGTGGTGTGAGGCAAAACGGAACGACGTCGTATCCGAATCCCCTCGCTCTTGAAACCGCAGCCTCAAACTGAACTTTTGCGTATGGAGCCCACGCAAGATATCCAAAAACGATTTTCATCCGATTGGTTCTTTGTGAGCGATTTTTGGCGATCCTGTAATCGATATGAACTGAAATGACGACCGAATGGCGGTCAGTTTGACGTGCCGACACAACGCAGAACCGTTTGCTATTTATCGATGGTCAGTGACTTCAGGTAGTCGGGCGACTGAGACTCTTTGACCATGTAGCCGATGTGTGGCGATTCGTTACAGAGTCCGAATCCGGCACCAAACAGGATCGGTGGAATCTCCCCAAACGACTTCCAGATTTCTCGATCGTAAAACTGCTGTAACACTTTAATGTAGGCAGTATCGTGAGTCACAAAGATGCCGTTTTCCGACAGTCGCGGCCAAATTGCAGTAAAGCAGTCTCTGGCAGAATTCGCCAGGTCCACGTCCACAAAGGCGAAAGCGATTTGTTCAGGCAGGTTTTCATTCGTCATTGACTCACTAAACCAGCCTTTAACAAAGCTGCAGTGCGAGATCTCTCCGTACTTCGAAATATTCGTTTCGACAATCGACTGGTGGGATGCGTACCGCCCGGCAGTCCAATCCGTGACCCAGTCATCGTTTCGGCGACAGTGGACATCACGCAGAAAATAGGAATCGACTTCCGGCAGGCCTTCAAAACTATCAAAGACGATCACTTTCCGGTCGAGAAAGCGGGCGATAATTGAAAGCTTTGACGAACTCCCTCCAGCGTAACAGCCACATTCAACAATCGTGCCGTGAGCATCCAGATTCAGCAGCATTTCGGCAAGAAACAGTCCATCTGTCGGCGTCGATCCGATTGGAACTTCCCGGTCGATAGTTTCAAATCTGCTGACTATGTCCGCCCGAATTGCTTCATTGACTTTATGGTCGCGACCATTCTCAATAAACTTTGCTTTCAGATACTGGTAGGTGTCTCTTGGAGCTGGTTCCGACTGCGTGGCCGCCCCGCATACCGATTCACCATTCTGAATCTCGCTGCCGTTCTGCAGGTTTGATGTAATAAACGCGCTGACTCGTTGAATCGCTGTGCTGCGTCGAGCCGTCGCAAGGACCAGTTGCTTAATCGCACTTTTTGACATGGTTTCGCCTTCCCTTTTCACCTGAGAATGTCAGGGGATTTTCAGTTACCTTCATTTGTTGCCGGAAATTTCTAATTCCAGTTCATTAAGACGACGAGACCGTCCGGGAAAATTCTCGGCGGAATCAGGTTTGTCCTCACCGTAGCAATTGGCCGTTTCGACATCCCCGATTGACAGACACCACTGCAGTGGCGTCTAAAACAATTGCCCCGGCGCAGCTTCTTTCGGAAAGCACCAGACATTAGCGCTGAAGCCAAGGTCACCACACTCCGTCTGAAACTCTTCGTCTGACAAATACGGCCTGCCGGTTTTCTCTGAGAATAGAATGTAATCCAGTTCTTCCAGTTGTCTCCGCTGAATTCTGGACGAGCTACCGTGTTGTCTCAGATTCTCTTCATTGAATTCTAAAACCATTTTCGGTCTAAAACGCGAAATCACATTTCGGCTACCTTCGATGAACTGCGGTTCGTGTCCGTCGATATCCACTTTGATCATGTCAATGCGGTCAATTTTCTGGTTACCCACAAAATCGTCCAGCTTTTTGAGTTCAATTTTTTCGATACTGCCGTACTCCCCCACAGCATGCATGGTGGCACTCGAATTCCCGATGCGAATGTCTGCTTCACCGTTGATGTTCGAAAGTGCAAAAGGATGCACGGTGACGCGTGACTCAAGCCGGTTTGCAACCAGATTCCCTAATAGCCTTTGACGATAGTTGAGTGTCGGTTCGAAGGCATGAACATGCCCCTCACTGTTCAGTCGTGCGGCTGTCAGTGCCGTGAAGTATCCAAAGTTGGCCCCCACATCAAAGACGATCATGTGTGGCTTGATGAGATTCAGGAAGATCTCCGTCGTCTCTTTTTCAAAGAAACCCCACTTCAGGATTTCCTGATCAAGATATCGGTCGTTGTAAAGCAGCCAGCGCAGCCCCTGACGCGTGGCAGCAACCGCATTGGCACCGAGCATGATGTCCAGATCAACCGAAGATACGATGTGCTGCGATCTGCCCCGACGAAGGAGATTTCTGAGTTTTCGTAATGTTCTCATTTGAAATCACGTTCTAACAAAGGCTGAAGGCCCTTGACCCCAGGGCGAGTTACAGCTTGGAGACCTAAGAACCGCTCCCGTTGGGCGATCAGGGAGGCGAGCGAAATGTGAAGATTTGCCAGGTGAGGACTGATGTGCCAGGTCGCATGACTTTTGCAACGCGGATCAGACTCACCAAAGAGCGATGCCAGCAACACTACTGGTGTTTCCATTGTGCCTGAAAATGAATTCGATCGGCACCGAAGTCCTGCCGGCCGCTGCTGACCTGAAAGGTCCAGCCCGCATTGGCAAGGATGTGGTATGACAAAAGGTCTTCCGGGAAGACGGCCATTGAGAGGAACCACTTTCCAGGTGCCAGCAGTGATTGGTCGAGCTTCATTTCGAACTGAGCATTTCCGGAGTTCCCTGTCTCCATGGTCTCCGAGAATGCCGTCGCGATCGGGCGTTGTTCAGAGTCTGAGAACTGAAATTTCACACGCACTCGATGTTTTTTTTCCGGTAATCGAATTGAAGCGGCGATACTCAACGGTTCATTCCAGCCGACCGTGGATTCATGGTTTGGACATTGGCCATTCAGCTGCAAGGACTCCAATGTCCAGCCAGGCTGGCTCGTCGTTTCACCGGCCTGCTGATCGAAGCTCGCAGAATACTCTTCGATCACGTGAGACGGCTGGCCAACTTTGACAAGTTTACCTCCGTCCAGCCATGCGACCCGGCTGCTGTAGCGATTGACGATTGGTGACGTATGGGAAACAAAGATCACGGCGCTGGTCTTCATGATCTCTGCCATCCGTGTCAGGCATTTGTTTCGAAACGCAAGGTCACCGACTGCCAGTACCTCGTCCAGAATTAGCACATCCGGTTTGACCATGACCGCTGCCACTGCAAAACCCAGTCGTACGTTCATACCGGAACTGTAGGTCCTGACCGGGGCGTCGATGGCATCGCTGAGTTCTCCAAACTCGACAATTTCATCGATCCGATCTTCGATCTGCCGCGTACTGAGTCCCAGAATCGACGCATTGACGTAGATATTTTCGCGACCAGTCAGCACAGGATTAAATCCAGCTCCCAACGCAATCATGGCCCCGACCATACCGGTAATCCTGATGCGTCCCTGATCGGGCTTAATGAGACCGGTAATCATCTTCAGCAGTGTTGTCTTTCCCGCACCGTTTCTTCCCACGAGCCCAAGGCACTCGCCTCGTCTCACTTCAAGCGAGATCCCCTTGTTGGACCAGAATTCCCCCGGACGCAGTTCATCAGGTTCATTCACATCCCGACGTCGAAGTTCGTTTAACGAATCGACAAGTCCATACCACAGACTCTTGCGCAAATCGCGACAGAACTTCTTGCCGACGTTGTCACAAATGATGAGTGATTCGCCCATACTCACATCCCCATTCGTTCGACTAAATGAGGAAGAAAGACCCGGAGCAGAACAATTCCGACGAAAAACAAGATCGCCGAAATTACAGCAATCAGGATCGTCCCTGGACCATGAGAACCGATCCCGTGACTCAACCAATCCCTTGACGCCAGGACCACCGTCGTCATGGGATTCAATTCAAACAGGGTTCTTGACCAGCCTGCAACAGGTACAGGGTAAACGACAGGCGTCAAATACATTCCAAACGCGACAACCATCCCGACGATCCGTGAGACATCGCCATAAAGCGACCCGATTGGAATCATCAGGACTCCAATCGCGCCCCCGAGCAGCATTGCCAAGGCAATGGCGACCAGTACCAAGGGAGCTGTCGCGGCAGGGGCAACCTTGAACAGGACGCACACCAGCACAAGCATCAGCAGTCGAATCGCCAGATCAAACGCCAGTTTGCCAAAACCTGCCAGAATAAAGGCCTCCGGTGCTACCTTCAGCTTCATAAACACGGCACTGCCGGCAGTGAATGAGGCTAGGGGCTGAGTTAATGCAGCACTAAAGGCAGTCCAGATGAGCGTCCCCACAAATACGTAGGCCGGATAAGGGATGTCCGTGTCAAACGACTGTACGATGTTCTGCGATGTCAGGAACGTCCATGTAATCACCGTTGTCAAAACCGGCGCGAAGATCCAAAGGTATCCAAGGTAGCTTTGCCGATATTGGGCCATCAGGTCTCGATGAAACAGAACCCAGGCCAAACCACGGCAGCGCCAAAGATCGACACCGATCACTTTCAGCAATCCTAACGGATTCCGAAGCACCGACGCTGAGGAGTATTCAACGACTGGCAATTGCGCAATGGAGTGCGCTGTTTTTTTGGGAACGCTGCTTTCCAGATTCTTGGTTAACGACATAGTTCGGTGATGTGCTTCTTTTCCCGGACAATTTGATAATTCAAGGGCAGCACTAATTGGATTTGGAAAACGGCGGTCTGAATGGCTGATACCGGGGCTGAGACTCTGGATTGCACGATAACAAGTGGAATTCCGGCGGGTTGAAAAGTATAGGATGGCAACCATTGCCACGACAACCGCTCATCTGCCAACCGGTGTGTGGGCTTCGGATTGTGGATTGTGGGGTGAGGGGATCAGCGGGCCAGCGGCGGCTGTGTATGGGAGTATCAATTGGCAGTCCGCAGCGTCGAAGGGATACGACTACATTGAGCAAAGTCAGTGGAAATGGGCGATTGGCGCGGACTTCGTTCCTGTCGGTGCCACGCGCCACGAGCGCGTCATCGATAATCGAGGGCTTCTGGACGTTGCCTCAGTGCCACTAACGTAGCCCGGAAACAGTGAAGAGGTCAGCAGTCAGCCTGCTGGTTCGCGCAGATTCTGCATGACCGGAGAGGCTGGTTGGCTTGTGTCGATTACGGCGACTGTGCCGCCACAGAGGGGCCATTAGCTGCCGTCTCAGGATTCCGCTACAGCAATTTTCTCGGAGTTTTCCGTGGTAAGAAACTACTCGCAGATTTCACCACGGAGGGCGCGAAGGTGTATTAGTTCAGCGTAAGTCGTCCGTTGGCAGTAGCGAGTGGCGGGCAGCGAGGGCGTCGCGAAATGCGAAGTCGTCAGACACCAGTCATCGCACTCCAAAAATTGCTGGCTTCAAGTCCGGCTCTTCACCGCTTTCAGGTCCTCATCGACCATGAGATGTATCAGTTGCTCGAATGTGATCGAAGGCTTCCATCCCAGTTGTTTTACAGCTTTTTCCGGATTTCCAAGCAGTTCGTGAGCATCTGCAGGTCGCTTGAAACGGTTGTCAATCTTCACATGATCCTGCCAGTTTAATCCGACGTGTCTGAATGCGGTTTCCAGAAGATCGCGAATAGTCCGCGATTCACCTGTCGCAATGACATAGTCGTCCGGCGATTCCTGTTGCAGCATCAGCCACATCGCCTGCACATAGTCTTTGGCGTAGCCCCAGTCGCGGGCGGAATCGAGATCACCAAGACTCACAGATTTCTGCAGCCCCATTTTGATCCTGGCGGCCGCCAGAGTGACTTTCCGCGTGACAAAGTTCTCGCCGCGTCGCGGGCTTTCGTGGTTGTAACAGATGGCGTTGCAGAAAAAGAGCCCGTGTGCTTCGCGATAAATTCTTGTCATCTGAGTCGCAAAGGCTTTCGCACAGCCATAAGGCGAATTGGGATTGACGGGCGTTGATTCATCCTGCGGACTGAAAGTGGGCGTTCCAAAAATTTCACGACTGCTGGCGTGAAGAAACCGTGGTGGGTGTGGGAGGTCGCGCAGGATCTCCATGATCCGGAGACTTCCCATTGCAGTCAGATCGCAAGTGCTTTCCGGGATCTCGAAACTTAGTCCGACATGCGACTGTCCGGCCAGATGATAGAACTCTGCAGGTTGGACTTTGCTGATGATTCTCCGGATCGTGGTCGTATCACTCAGGTCTGCATAATGCAGAAACAGTCGCTTTTCATGAGTGCTGGCATCGCCATAGAACTGACTCAGACGGGATCGTTCCAGCGTACTACTGCGGCGCACGATCCCGTGTACTTCGTAGCCTTTTTCCAGGAGCAGTTCCGTTAGCAAGGAACCGTCCTGACCTGTGATACCGGTAATGAGTGCGAGCATGGCGGAGAAGGGAGAAGGGAAAAGGGAGAAGGCACGGCGGAGTCTGACCGTTGTTTCTGCATGTTCTTGCAGCGAAACGATAAACTCAATAACTTGCGACGGACTGCACGGAGGAGAAGCATGCAAAATCGCGATGGTCTCTTGCAGTGAAGATCCGCATCGATCACTGTTCTCTTACTTGGACTCCATCTTCCGTGCGAAGCAGCTTCGCCGTTGGGATCGGGTCAAACGGGAATGTTCACGACCGGGAATGGCTATTTCGCGGCAATTCTTTCAGCAAACTAGCGGATGAGTTCTGTTTCGCTGGTCTCAAATCGTTGAGCAAGAAGCTTACTGGCCAGCTCGACTGGAAAATCGCGAAGGACACGACTGAAGCTGGTTTCTGTGTATCTGTCTTCATCGAGACGGCCAATCCATAGTATGTTTCCGTCATATCGTCAGACCTCGGGGATTCCCATCGAGGCAAATAATCTCAGCTTGTCGATGGCAGAATAAGTTTGCCAACTTACGCCATCCAAAAGAACGCGATGTTCAGCGAGTGTGGAAATCGTACTCATCGGCTACCTATCCAGTAGTGTTGAGCAATAGTTTGAATCGTTCTCGCCAAAACCGAATTGAAGCGGGGATGCCTCAGTCAGCGGAACGACTGAGCTACATTTTCACCGACCGCCCTGCTCCAGGCATGAACATGCCTGGCTGCTGTCAATTCCTCGCCAGAAGTGCTTCCTGTCGAGCCAGTTCCAGGTCGTGGTCAACCATGAGTTTCGCCAGTTCAGCCAAACTGGTGGTGGCGGTCCAGCCGAGTTTCTCTTTGGCTTTGCTGCAGTCGCCAAGCAGCAAATCGACTTCGGCGGGCCGAAAGTAACGTGGATCAATCTCAATATACATCTGTGGATCCAGTTCCAATTGCGCGAACACGAGATCGGCGAACTCATGGACGGTTTGAGTCTTGCCCGTGGCAAGCACAAAATCATCGGGCTCGGAATGCTGCAGCATGCGCCACATGCCTTCGACATAATCTTTTGCATAGCCCCAGTCGCGTTTCGCTTCCAGATTCCCGAGATACAGTTTTTGCTGAAGTCCAAGTTTAATCCGTGTGGCAGCGCGGGTGATTTTTCGCGTCACGAATGTTTCGCCACGTCGGGGGCTTTCGTGATTGAAGAGAATTCCGTTTACGGCAAACATGTCATAAGACTTGCGATAGTTCACCGTTTGATGAAACGCGAAAACCTTTGCACAACCGTAGGGGCTCTGCGGTTGGAATGGTGTCTTTTCTGTCTGTGGCGTTTCCAGCACTTCGCCATACATTTCGCTGGACGATGCCTGATAGACTTTGACGTGTTTTTTCTTGTTCAATTGACGAGCAGCCTCAAGGACATTGAGTGCTCCGCCGCCTGTCGATTGAAACGTATAGACAGGCTGATCAAAGGATACTCGCACGTGACTCTGAGCCCCGAGGTTGTAAATTTCATCGGGCTCGATATCGAGGACAAGATTTGTCAAGCTTTGACCATCTGTCAGGTCGCCGTAGTGCAGAAACAGCCGCGTGCCGCTTTGGTGCGGATCGTTGTAAATGTGATTGATGCGCCCCGTGGTAAACGTGCTGGCTCGACGCACCAAGCCGTGGACATCATAGCCTTTTTCCAACAGCAATTCGGCAAGATAGGATCCATCCTGGCCGGTAATTCCTGTGATGAATGCAGTTCTAGGCATGAAGCTCGCTCTTCAGAAGTTAAAAAGTTGGCAGTTTTCATCGTGCAACAGTCGCAGGTGTCTGCCTGAAGAAATTTCGATTGAAAATGGACGACGCCCCCTTCATTCAGGATTGTCCAGGAGTTCCTGGAGGCGTGCGGCGAGTTCTGGTGGTACGTGATTAACCCAGCTCGCGTCGATGAGTTCTACGTCCAACATGTCTCGCAAATGCATGCGGTCTTTATCGCGAAAAACAGTGAGTTTCATCCGAACCAGCGCTGCCAATGACAGAATTCTGTGTGAATCGACTATGACAGAGTCATCGACGTCCGGGGCGGCTAAATAATCCGTTTCACGCACTCGTTCGCAGGCAAGCAGGACATGGACTGCGTCTCGGGCTTTGGAGTCGTGGTGATCCAGAAACATGTCGATTCCAGCGGAATGTCGATAGACGAATCCGGCCCCTTGCATTGCTGCAATCGCGGCGGGCAGGTCACAGCGTCGCAGCAGGATATCGACATCGCGGGTCGTTCGCACGGCGGCTTCGTCTTTCTGCGCCACCCAGGCTCGAACTGCGTTGCCTCCGATAATACAGTACGGAATGCCGACCGCTTCCAACGTTCGGGCAGACTTTTCAAGTCGTTCCTGCACTTTTTCCACAGCGCGGTTCATCCTTTCCCAAAGTGCGGCACCCGTTAAATGGAATTCAGTCATGGGAGAGGTTAGTTGGCGGGGAGTAGACAGACTTCAGTTACCAGTGTTCACTCGTCGGTTACAGCAATCAGGAATCGGTTTCCAGAATTGGCGAGCCGGAAAACGCAGTTCCCGATACAACAATCTCGCATACGATTCCCCGCTCTCCGTTCCCTGTCTTTCACACGCTCCGCAATCTTTCATGTTTGAGTGAACTCAGGAAGTCCTGATACGCAGCGGAGAGTCCGTCGCTTAGGGAGATCTTCGGCGACCATCCGGTCGATTTGATCAGACTGATATCGCTAAGCTTACGAGGCGTCCCGTCTGGCATCGACAGATCATTCATAATTCTGCCACGGAATCCAACGATCTCAGCGATCAATTCGGCCACGCTGCGAATGCTGATTTCTTCGCCACTACCGATATTGACCAAATCGGGAGGATCAGGCAACTGCAACAGATGCAGAATTCCAGCCGCGAGGTCATCGACATGCAGGAACTCTCGCAATGGTGTCCCTGAGCCCCAGATCGTTATCGCATCAGCATTCGATTCCTTCGCTTCATGGAACCGGCGGATCAAAGCTGGCAGGACATGACTGTTGTGCGGATGATAGTTATCGCCTGGACCATAAAGATTTGTCGGCATGACTGAATAAAACAACACGCCATATTGACGACGGTAGAATTGGCACAGCTTCAACCCGGCGATTTTTGCGATCGCATAGGCTTCGTTCGTCGGTTCCAGCGGCGACGTTAGCAAGCTGCTTTCGCTAATCGGTTGCGGTGCCAGACGGGGATAGATGCAGGTGCTGCCAAGAAACAGAAACCGCTTCGTCCCGTGCTGCCACGCCGCATGCACGGCGTTTGAGGCCATTACCAGATTCTGATGAAGGAATTCCGCCGGGAAACTGTTGTTTGCATGAATCCCACCCACTTTTGCTGCGGCAAACACGACAACTTCCGGATGATGCTCCGCAAAGAACTGATTCACACTCGCCTGATTCATAAGATCCAGTTCGGCGCGGCTTTTGAGCAGCAGATTCGTAAGACCGACCGCTGTCAATTGCCGGACGACAGCAGCCCCTGCCATGCCTTTGTGGCCAGCGACAAAGATCGATGAAGAATGTGAGGGCACGGGAGCTTTGGCAGTCTACGGTTGGCTGTTGTCAGAAAAACACATGCACAATTTCAGCGACGAAATTCAGTCTGTGCGAGAACCTGCTGAAGCACGGTGCGGAATCTCGTAATGGAATGCTGTTGAGTGTATTTGGATTCAGCGAGTTGCCGCGCCTTGAGGCCCATGGTTTCAAGTTCTGCACGATGGTCGGCTCCCCACAGGATACGGGCCGCAATCGCCGGCACTGAACCCGGTTCTACGGTGAGTCCAACATGATGCGTCGTGCTGATGGTGTGCAACTCTGAACCAGCAGGGGCATTTGTCAAATACGGTCGCCCCGCCGCGAGGATCCCGTAAAGTTTACTCGGCATCAGGCAACGACTCAAGTCTTTCGTTAATGGTACCAGGTGCAGATCGGCTGCGGTAAGACTGTGAGTCAGTTCGTCCTGCGGTTGATAATCAAAGAACCGTACATTCGTCAGACCGTTTGCTTTGACCAGTTGGCGGAGCGAGTTTTCCTGAGAACCGCGTCCTACAAAGCAAAACAGAATGTCCGGGCGATCCATCAATAGGGCAGCAGCCAGTACAAATTCTTCAAGCCGCTGCGTGAGTCCAAGGTTGCCTGAATACATCGCGACAAAGTGCTCTCCCAGTTGATGTTGTTCACGGAATCGACTGATACCATGACCAGGCGCTATGCTGTGAGTGTCGGCCCAGTTCGGGACAATCGAAATTCGCTCAGCCGCAATGCCCCCGTCTGTCAACAGGTCTGCCATGTCCTGGCTGAGCACTACCATCTGATCGCAGCGGCGGTAGATGTCGAATAATGCCGACCTCAGCCTGCGGACCGCCCAGGTGTTGCCGACTTTCCCCAACGCCACAGCGACGTCTGGATAGATGTCCTGCAGATAACCAATCATTCTGCAGTTTGTTCGTTTCTGCAGGCGACTAGCCGCAAAGGCATTCAGAAACGGATCCGTTTCAAAGACCACTACATCCGGGGCAGTAATTGTTCGCAAAGCTGAATGAGACGCATGAGCGAACGACAGAAAGTTCAGTGCCTTGCCGAAGAGGTTCTGTTTGGGAAACTTCGCGTGCGCTACACGATGAATGTGAACCCCGTTCCGTTCGTCTGCGTTACCCCAGTCGCTGAACGCCAGGTCTTGCACAATCGCATTCGGACGCCCGGCCAGAACACCAACTTCAAAATCCAGTGTCAACCCTTCACACAATGCTGTGAGCAGCTGACCAGTCGCCTCAACGTCAGGCCAGTACGATCTGTTCAGGAACAAAACCGACGGCAGTCGAATCTCCGCGCGGACTTCGTCCCCGTCGGTGACATTCGAATCGAAGATGTTACCTGCAAATCCGGCAATTGAGAAATTCATGCAAGTGTCAATTGCGGCTTGCCCCATGTGCGACCAGGTCCAAAGTTTTTGAATTCAAAAGACAACAGGCCAACACAACATTCGGTGTGAGATATACCGTTCGTTCTGCCGAAGGGATTTTAAGTGCTCTGATTGCTGAACATGAATAACTCAAACAGATTGCCAAGGCATACCAGCCACGTCAATCACATGTTGCGATTGGCTGTTGAGCCAGTCTGTCCTGACTTAGAGCAAAATGTCAGCATCGATCGACTCGGAACGGTCTTCGGAGAAGTAATCTTCTTTTGCGTTGCGTTCGTGACCGTAGCCGTCGTCGTAACTCTTGTAGTAATACTGATAATCGGAGTAGCGGTAGCTCCCATAGCCATAGCCGTCGGACTCTTCCACGCCGTTAATCACGATCCCGGCCATAGTCGCCCCGACATCTCGCAATTGCTCCAGCGTCCGACGTCCCAGGTCTCGAGTGTGACGACTGAGTCGCATGGCCAGCAGTACTCCGTCCACGCGCGGGGCGATGCTTGTTGGATCGGTCACCGCGAGGATCGGCGGCGTATCGACGATGACATAGTCATACTTTTCCCGCAGCACCTGAATCAGCTGCTCATATTCAGGTCGCGACAACAACTCTGCAGGGTCTTTTGGGCGACTACCACACGGCAGGACAAAGAATGATTCTACCGAGGTACTCTGCACGGCATCATCTAATTCTGCGACACCACGCAGCACGTCCACAATCCCGTACTTGTTTTCGACAGCAGTCAACTTATGGACTTTTGGGCGGCGGAAGTCGCTTTCCACCAAAATTGTGCGTTTGCCTGACATCGCCAATGCGATCGAAAGATTTAGGGCGAGTGTCGATTTTCCATCGCCCGCTGCAGGACTGCTCACCTGAATCACACGATGGGAACTGCCCAATGCGCTGAAACAAATAGCCGTACGCACGGAACGATAGGCTTCCGCCGGGCGCGAGCGAGGCTGGTGGACGCAGACAGCTGTCCGGTCCATTCCGTTACTGGCATTCCCTCCCTTCAGACGCTCGTCTGTCATAAAAGGAATGTGCCCGATGATTGGCACACCGAATTCCCGGATTACTTCGTGTGGCTTCCGGAAACTCTTATCAGCGATTTCGACCAGGTATCCAAGGACCAGTCCGAGAAATCCACCGAGAAATGCACCCATACTCATAAACTGACTGAGACGAGGATAAACCAGTCCTCCGTCACGGGCGTGAGCAAGAATCTGTGCTTTGACGCCTCCCATCTCGGCGTCAACTTTTGTTTGTGAAACGTTCGACGACGCATTGTCGAATAGTTTTGTCAGTCGATCGATTTCGTTCCTTCGGGTTCGGTCTTCGTTTTCATCATTCCCAAGCGCGCGAGCAAGTCGTTCCGCCTCACCGGCCTGTGTTTCCAGATCCTGGCGTTCTCTTGCAATCCTCTGCATCTGCTGACGCAGTGATTGGAGGTAAATGACAATAAAATCGGTTGGAACGTCTGTCGTAACTGGTGTATCGATTGTCGCTGGTTCGGCGGCGACAAATTTCTGCAGCAATTGACGAGTGAACTCAATTCGACGCTCCATCGCTCTGACCTTTGGATGATCCTTCCCATGTTTCGCTTCCAGTTCTTTCTGTTCGAGCAGCAGCGGAATCATACGTTCGTCAAGATTTCTACTGCTGTTAGCTGCATCGTCAATTCTTCGCGTCGCCACTGCACCGGTCGCGGAATTCTCACTTAACTTTCCGATCGCCATCAGGATCGCTTCGCGAGATCCACCGCTGTTCAACGCTTCTTCCAGAGTTTCTAACTCAGCTTTGACAGCTGTTTCTTCCAGTGAGAGCGTCGCCAACTGTGTCAAAAAAGCCTGCTGGCGTTCGCGATGCGGATTCTTTCCGTCGCTCATTAAGCCGGAGCGTTCACGGAACTCATTGTATTCCTTTTCCTTTTCCTTCAACTCTACGTGCAGGCCCTCCCGCTGCCGCATGAGAAGCGCATCCAATTCGCCACGGGCATCCTTGTAGTTCTCCATCTGCTTGTTGACGTATTCTTCCGCGATCGCGTTCGCAATTTGACGAATCTCGTCAGCTCGGGCTCCCTGGACTGCAATCTCAACGACATTCGTGTTGTCTAGTCCCGTTCTAACCTCGGTCATGCCGGCAATTTGATCATACGCAGCGATGGGTGGCAGCCCCTGCAGCAAAGTCAATTCGCTGAGTTGGTGTTTTTCGTAGGCCGGCTCAATCAGGCTGGGGCTCTTGATTTCAAAAGCTGCGTCTTTCAGGTCTCGTTCTGAAACAAGGATATCCATCCGTCGGTCTGCATGTCTATGAATGACCTGCACCAACGCTGTCGATCGATAAATCGGAACCTGTCGATCGAACAACATGTAACCGATGCCTGTTCCCAGCATTGCAAATACGATAATGAATGATTTTCTACGTCTGAGAAAGCCCCAGACGTCCAAACCTGCGTCCTGATCCTCCGCCGCCGACGCGGCGTTTGCACCGTACATGCTCGGAAGTCCTGATGAAGCCATCTTACTTTCCCTCTACAATTTCGTTGGAATTTACACCAGAAAACCGCCAAGTCCGTAGGTCAGTTGGGTGCAATTCGCCCAGATTCTGAAACACAAACGTTCGGGCAGATGTTCGCTAGCTGCAGAACGTAGTCGCGGTATCCGAAGCCGTCCCCGCTGGCGGAATTTACGGCTACTTGCAATATGCCCTCATTGTGACCTGGAAAAGTGGTTATTTCCAGAAGAGTCCCTGATTTTCACCGACTCTTCGCAAGGCTGAGCGTGACAACTCATCCTGCAGTGGTTCAACCAGCCTGCTGCAGTTTTGCTGCGCTGTCCAAAACCATGTTTACGGTCCCAAAGTGAAAAAACCGGACGACCACTTAAAAACACTTGCAATTCATGAATTCTATCAAGTAGTTGGATGCCAACTTCAGGCGGTGGTATTTGAAACGATGTGGTCCCGCTCTTCTGCGGTCATTTTGGCTGACGCGGTGACAATTGGCTCAACGATACCGCATGGTCGAATTCAATCCCCGTGCAGCAATCATGACTTTGACAGGTTTGACCCGGAGTCCAGGACCGATCGGGGTAGTGTAGGCTCACTTGTTCTTCGAGTTGATCAAGCGAGTCATGGATTCGGCCGGAAGTTTACTTTTCGAATCATAGTGCTCGTACCGCAGCCATTCTCCGATGGCTTCGTCCAGTTTTCCAAGTTTTTCGAGCGTTTCTGCGCGTGTTTGACGCAGTGCGAGCAATTCCGGAAACTTCGCGAGACAGCCGTCGATCCATTCCAGCGCAGCCTCGGATGATTCCCGGCGCAGCAAGTAGTTCGCGCGCTGAATCCGTTGGTCAGTTGTGGGATTCCTGGCCGCCGTCAGCCATTGCGATTCGGCTATTTTCCAAAGGCCTTCTTCTAGCTCCGGACTGGACATCGACAACGCAGCTCGGATCGTCGCGGCATATTCCAGTGGTGCGAATAATGCCAAAGCCTGATCCGGCGTCCAAAATCGCAATGCGTCTGCCAAAATGTTGATGCGGAAACTCTCAGAAACGTCCAGCGACTGATTCCAAAAACCAACTGCTTGTTGCGGTCTATCTCCGATCAGACACAAGATCCCGCATTGATACAACCATCGCGCACCTGCGGGGTGGGCAAACCGTACGGCAATGAGCTCACTCAACTGTGCGTCGTCCAGTTTTCCGATGCAGATCGATCCTGCTGCAGCGTCCACTGCAAATCCCGGTGCAAGCGGAATCTGGCGCGATGCATCCCGGGCTATTTTGTACCATGGAAATTCATTTGATAGTGTGCTGACTAAAGACTGAATTCCGTTGAAACTCGCCGGATCCAGGTTCTTCTTCAGCATCACGACTCGATCTGCCATTCCCACCGGCGTCAACTGCGTCCAGGCACTCTGCAACAGAGTGCCATCAAGGGAAGAGCCCTGCGGTGCCAGGGCATCGATCAATCGCAGTCGCATTCTTGCTTCCTGCACATTGACCTGCAAATCGCGGACAGTCGGGTTATCTGGACAGCGTTTTAGTGCTGCAGTGAGTTGTCCATCCAGCACTGAAAGTCGTTCAAGCCCGGCCCTTGTGACCGGCGAATTCAAAAGCCTGCTCGATTCAACAATTGCCGGATAAATCTGGTCTACTTGGCGTAATTCCGCCACCGATGCGCACGCGGCCGCGACCAGTGCCAGACGTAAGACCCATCCGATTGACTCGCCACCCCGCGGAAGCCATGGCGGGAGTGAATTCAAATTCGCTGGACGACTACGGCTAACCGCCGTTAAGACACCTGCGAAAACGGCAATCGCCGCCAGCGTAGAGCTCAGGCCAATCCCGAAATCGAAAAATGCCACGATTCCCTGCGATGCCACCATTGCCATGCACGCCATGCCGACTGCAATCCGATGAGACCACAGCCCGTGGTCTGAATGAGACGGGGACTCGCTCAGAATGAGCTGAACTGAAAGAACCGTCAGCAGCATTCCGAACCCCGCAAACAGCACAAATCCCAGCAATCCGGATTCCACCAGAATCTCCACGTACTGATTGTCGGCGTTCATGAACCAGTGCGAACCACCGCGCCTCTGATACGGCAGTGTGGACCAGGCATAGGCTCCCTGCCCTGATCCCAGAAGTGGAAAATCTCGCAGCGAGCGAAGTGAATCGGACCAGTGGAGTAGGCGACTGGTGGATTCTGAAACTGGATCGTTCAACGTTCTCAACTCTGCCAGGACCAGTGTGTCCAGTTCAAATGCTGTCAGGAAAATACTTACACTTATCAGCAGAATCGAAAACGGCACGAGCAGCAAGAGTGACTTCCGCCACTGCAACCGGGATGCCGCACAAACGACTAGACAGCAAACGCCCGCGACAATTCCGGCACGAGACAGTGTCGCCGCAACGCCCGTCAACAGCAGGACGACCGCTAAGACTGAGACGATCTGGATATTGTTCAGAGATGCAATGCGATGCCGCATGATCGCAGCTGCTTCAGAGAGTTGCTCTTTCCACGAAGGGCGATGGAATGATCGAGACCAGCCAGTCGATGGGTTCTTTCCCCAGACAACCACGACCATACCGATAGCGATTGCCATATGCACAAGCAGCCATCCGGACGCATTATTCGGATTGACAAAGCTTCCAAACGGCAGCGTCTTACTGATGATCCATGGTTCGCTCAGCCCGCGACTTCCCGTATTGAACAACTGCTGCAGTGAGAGTATCGTCAGGAGACTGGCGTTAGCACACATCAGTCCAAGCATCCACATCAACTGGTCTGGCCGACTCAAAGAATCTGCCACCACACACAACAGGACAGCCACTGCGATCCATTGAGCGATCTGGAGGCGCGTCATGGCAGGTGCCGCAGAGCGTGAATCTGCAGGAATTCGGGTCGTAGCCGGACTGTTCGCAGATGCTGAAAGCGAATGAGGCAGATGTTCACGAAACTCCGGATGAACGGCGTGGTTCATGAGTGAAATTGCAGACGGCATCCATGGCTGAAGCTGCACAATTCCGATGGCTGCCATTCCCAGCAACAGCCACGATCCGAGTGGCGGTACGGCGAAGGAACGCCGAGACACAAGTCGCGCCAGCATCGTGAACACCGCAGCGGCAATTGATCCCACTTGCAGCACCAGCCGCGCTTTCGGAATGGCACCACCTAACAGCCAAGGCAGGACACAGACGGTTGCGACGACAACCAGAAGTGAACACGAATCGAGGATCAACGAAAGTTGACTCTGCGATTCAGCCCCGGAAATTTCTGCAGGTCTGGCTGAAAACGGACGGTCCCGGGATTTCGATTGACCACCGAATCGCATATTTCTATCCGCCGAAAAATTGCTCAGACAGTTGCCTGCTGTGGCAGTTGCAGCGATCCTAACTCAGGCATCGACGGCGATTTCCGGGTAGCATACTTCTCGTGGACTTCACCGATGAGTTCAATCAACTGAGTCTCAAACGGTCTCAATCCGCCAATCAGGTCACTCATCCATTCACAAATAGAACCTTTGCCACATCCACCCAGAACTTTGATATGCCCAACCCGCTGGCCATTAATAATCAGTGGGATTTCTGAACGCCATGCATCGTGCTGTTCCACTTTGGATGTTGATCTCCAACTCGCATGATATTCTTCACCGACACTGGGGATGTTCACCAACAATTCAACCTCATCCATTTCGAAGCGATCGGCAAACTCCGTCAGCGTTTGCCAAAGTTGATACCATTCCTGCTTTCCATGTAACTGAACCTGTTCATCATGCAGCACGGGCTTGATTCCTTCCGGCTTGCGAAACAGGGAACCTGCGAAGCGGCGCACCCGGTTCGTCAGCAAGGTCAATTCGGCAGCACCGAAGGACCGTGTGGCCACCAGAATTGCCAGAGCCGTCGCGACACCCAGTACGGCGATCATCTCTTTGTTATACCGCGCCGCTGCGACGGCACTAAGCCCTGTCAGTCCGCAAAGCGATCCCACCACTAACAGCAGACGAAATCCCGAGTGTCCCTGTCGCACCAGGCAGTGATGCAGGTGACCGCGATCCGTGGAATAAATGCTGCGACCTGTCAGGCGACGACGTACGATCGCCATTGCCACGTCAAAAATCGGGATGGCACAGATCGCCGTCGGCATGACCAACGCCATCGCAGCATATTGCTTGAACGAACATTTCAAGGCCACGCAACCCACAACCAGCCCGATCAGCATACTCCCGGAATCGCCCAGAAACATGCGGGCTGGAGGAAAGTTGAATATCAGGAACCCACTGAGGGCTCCGGCCAATGCCAGCGAGATGATCAAGCCGTCAATCCGATCGGTAAGGATCACTGTTACGCCAGCTACCGAAAGGCTGAGCACGATTCCGATCGTACTCGCAAGACCATCGACACCGTCAATCAGATTCAGTGCATTAATAGCCCCCAGAATCCAGAACACCGTGACGATGGCGGAGAAGTCTCCAAATTCGATCGGGATGCCAAAGACCTGTATTTTGCGAATCGCAATTCCTGACGGAATCATGATCAACGCTGCGAGAACCTGCCCGAAAAGCTTCTGGCGACCACGCAGTCCGATTTTGTCATCCAGGATGCCAAGCACGACAATCAAAGTTCCTGCCAAGCCCAACGACACCAGAAAACGTATGTCGGCGTATGTTGGGAGGAGCAACGTCGGATGCATCCACAATGTGGCAGCCAGACCGACAAACAGCGAAATCAGCACCGTCGGCCCACCCGCAAGAGGCACAGTCCGGGCGTGCAGCTTTCGCTGGCCGTCAGGACGATCGACTACCCCAAGGCGTCGAGCAACCAATGCCACAATTGGAGCAGAGATGACCGAACAAGCAAGTGCCGAAAAAAATGAAATCACGCTGGGATTCATTAATATCTCACCAATCGGCGGAGGTTAACGTGTTAGCGTTCCAGAATCTGCTAAGCCTTCTCTGCCCAGCCCTCATTCGCGGCGGGAGCGTTCATCAACTTCTGGATTTTCATCATGTCTATAAACTGAAATCCATTGCAAGTGCGCAGTCGGTGATTCACAAAAAATTCGCACAACAAGTCCAGGTTACCCATTCCACTCATTTTATGAGCTGAAATTGCAGCAATTGTGCGTTGCCATATCCCACCAATGGCAAGGTCAGATCATGAAATCTGTCTGGCGTCCAAGGATCCTATCGATCAGTTCCTGATGGAAATCGACAGATGGCGAGCGTTCTGGATCGAGGTCCGTCGGATTGATGCCGCAGTAGACACTCCACGGGCCCAAATGTCGCCACCTTCCTGCCCGTTTTGGTTCTCCCGGAAGTACGGGTGTTGTACAACGATTGCATCCGATGGTTGAAAATCCCTGCTTATGCAGTGGGTTAAGCACAACCGCGTTCTGCTGAATGTATCTGTCCAGTTGCTCATCCGAGAAATTGGCAAGCGGATTGATTCGCAGCAAATTCAATCGGGGATCCACCGCCAGAATCGGGCACACGCCTCGCCGACCGCCGTCTGCACGTCGCAAACTCGTGATCAACCCTTCGTATTCCCCTTTGATCGCATCAAGCGGCGCGGATTTCCGCATCTCGCAGCATTCCTTCTGTCCCTCCGGACTCAGATAAAGCACGCCATGCCTCTCAGTCTGCTCTTGCATCGTCAACACTGGTCTTAGCGTTCGGATGTTCAATCCGTAAGATTTTATTAACAGGTCACGGGTGTCAAGCGTTTCCTGAAACAGAACACCTGTATCTACGAACAGTACGGGGAGTTCGATCGAATTCACATGCATCATATGGCAGATTACGTTGCCGGACTCCTGCATCGATGACATGGCCGCAACACGGGTGCCAAACATTTCCAGTGCCCATTGCAGCAATTCCTGAGGCGTGCGGTCGTCAAATGCTCGATTCAGTTCAACCAAATCTACCTGAGTTAAACGGGGCATACTGCAAATCCCATCTGGCCAGAAACCGCAGCCCGGACCACCCATTTCGCATAGAACGAGGCTGCCGGTACGAAAAGATCCGGATCATAGCGGTTTTGCTGAAAAAGAGCTCTGGAACTCACAGGCTTTTCATTTCTGCAATCTTTCCGCCAATGCACGAAGTCCCGCCACTTGCTGGAACGAACAAGAAGTGTCGAAAAAAGCGAAGCTGACTCGTCAGCTTCGCTTTCAAAGATTCTCTGATTCTTCCCAAATTGTTTTACTGAGCCGCTGCATCCCACCACCAGCGTCCGGACTGACCGATGGGATTCGCCACAGCAGCTTTCTTAGCCACTTCGGCTGAAACTTCAAACGTTTCCGGATTCTGGACGATCGACTTTAGATCGCCACGCACACCGCCCGCGACCTGAACCACAATGTCGCCCCCGCGGTAAGTTCGGAAATTCGCAGCTGTCATCAATTCATCGGGAACATCGACATCTGTTGGCTTGTATGAACCATCTGCGCCGAAGACTTCTGGATGCCAGCCAGCCTGATGTCCAATTCCCTGCGACTGGACCAAAGCAGAAACCAGCGCCAAGTCGAAGACATTCTGCAGGTCGGCAAAAACCATTTCCTGATCTGCCAGCTTCGGCAGGTTTTCCGTAAACAGACGAGCGAATTCTGCATTCGCCTTCTCCGCCTTGCCAGTCGATTCATGAGTGCCGTCGTTCTTAACGATCTGATTCTCGGACAGGCAGCGAATCGAACGTCCGGAGAACTCAAACGCCTGTTGATTCGGAGCGACATAAATTGCGTCGTAACCGACGGTCATCCACCATCGAAGTGCGTCCATTGATGAACCGCGGCGTTCCTCACGGCTAATGAGGTCGAAGTAGCTCTTCATTCCATCAGCGCCTTCACGCTTACCGATTCCGATGAGTTTCATTTGATAGTCAGCATCGACGATCACACTGGCAATTCGTGAATCCTGCGGAATGCCCTGTACAATCACGTTCTGCAGTCCGAGTGTTTCTTCAGCTTTCTTTGTGAATGTGCCAACGTTCCTGGCTGACAATGGGCCGTTTTTTCCTACGAGTTCCTGAACGGCTTTCACCTGTTCCTGTTTCGGATCGATCGAGCACATGAAGAAGCCAGGGCCACCGGACGAAAATGTACGGCTGAGCGTTACCAGATCATCCAGTTTCAGAGTCGGTCGATGCTGCGCGATTCCGACAGTGCGGCCAGTTTCATCAACGGCCCAGTCACCTGCCGGACCACCAATCACAACGTCGCCGGTTTCAGCAAACACGAACAGATACCGGACTTCCGTCAGCCCAGCCAGACATGCGACATCTTCCGATACGGGCTGGCCAGCTTCGGTTAACTGTTGAATATGTTGTTCCAGTCGCGGCAATGACACGAGTCGCAGATTCGACGTTGCATGGACGTCGTGATTGTAATTCGCAGACTTAGCCATTTCGAAGGCCGAGATCAGTCTCGAATCATCTGCCGCGAGTGTGAGCGCTGCGATGACTGCGGGAGCCCCCATGAAAACCCCTTGCGAGAACTCGCTCATGCGACCGCCTTCACCATCGACATCAAACCAGAGCGCGGGAGGTGCTGTCTGATCCTGAATCAACTGCATCAAAGGCTGGAAGTCAGCGAACATCGATCCTCCCTGAGCCTGCAGCAGCCCCGCATGTGCCTCACGGGCCTTGCCTGCCGTCATTCGGTCGCCCACAAGATCGGCGGCGGATTCCAGTGCTTCTGTGGCAGCGAGAAAGTTTCCTTGCTCCGCCGCCATGCGCGCTTCCCCCCGGAGCTTTGCGGATTGCATAATGGCATCTAATGAAGGTGCAGTCTCACCATCTGATGTCCCGGCGAAAATGGAGCTTGTCAGCGCCGGGGCCGAAAGGACTGCCAGGCAGCAGGCCAGCTTCACACCTTTGCGGATTGTGCGATTGAGCCCAGGAGGAAGCGAAGAAAACCCGAAGAGTGACTGAAGCATCTGCGTGACCTCAAAAAGTTCGAAGAAAGGCGGCTATCCGAATAGGGGTCTGACCCTCTCCGGGGAGCTGAACGACTCACACAATTGCTCGCATCCAAAGGGTCAGACCCCTTTTCGGATCGCTCACTTCGCGCAGAGCAGCGACAAAGTCAGAATTCACTGATGCTTAGGATCGTCGCGAATCAGCTCAACGTCAAGAAGAATTCTGCAATTCCATAAGATACCAGTTGTCGGCGATCTTCCGATTCCGCTCACAATAACGAATATGCCGGACACCCTTGACTGTCGTAACGATCATTCCTCAACTACTGGCGAGTCTGGGTTGTCAACCCCCCGATGATTGGCAAACACTGCATCAGGGGACTCACGTCCTCCACTCGCCAAATCACTCGAATCGCTGGATATGCCCGAACTTCCTGAAGTCGAAACAATGGTCCGCGGTATTCGCTCGGACTGTGTCGGACGCCGAATCACTCGGACTTTGTTTCCGCCCTGCCCTTGCAGACCGATTCAGATCAGACCCGGTCGCCGCGCATTTGTCACTCAGACCGAAGGCCGGACGATCACTGGCATTCGCCGTCTGGCAAAACGAATTGTCCTGGAACTTGACTCCGGCAGTCAGATCGTCGTGGAACCCCGCATGACGGGATTAATGCTCATTACCAGCCCGCCGACTCTCAAGCATCGCCGAATCTGCTTTGAACTCTCGCCAGCTCGGAAGAAGGCATCCAACCTTGAATTCTGGGATCGTCGCGGCCTGGGCACGATTTCGCTGCTCAGCCCGCAGCAAGTTCTGAAGCTTGAATCGCGACTTGGCAAAGATGCCCTGGACCTTCCCCTCGAAGACTGGATATCGATGCTTGCACAAACGGATCGCGAAATCAAAGTCGTCCTGCTCGATCAGTCGCGCGTAGCCGGAATCGGTAATCTGTACGCCAGCGAAATTCTTCACGAAGCCGGCATTTCGCCATTTCGCCTGGCTTCAAGCCTTTCCGGACGGCAGATTCAGAAACTGGCGAACGCCACGCATCGCATTCTGCACGAGGCCATCTCATATGAAGGTTCAACGCTCAGCGATGGCACGTATCGAAACGCGCTCAATCAAGATGGAGGCTATCAGAATCACCATCAAGTCTATCAGCGTGCGGACACACTCTGTTCGTCGTGCGGGAAGGCGTTCATCCAGCGCACCGTACAGGCTCAACGAGC
>CAMAVB010000017.1 GCA_945861465.1 Candidatus Kuenenia stuttgartensis | reverse complement strand
CCGGACTGAGGGGAACGACAAGGTTCAACGGGCCGTAGACCGGCACGCGACCGCCGATCCGACCGAGGCTCCAGATCAGGGCGTTGCGAACAGATTCGAAAGCAGGTCGATTCAGGAGGTCGATGATCATGTCGCCAAGTTCGATCCGCACCGGCGGCGCGAGCAGTTCCATTGATCCGAGCATCCGCCAGATTTCTGCGGCTTCATGATTGCCTGAAGCATACAGTGCGGCTTTGCCTCGACCGGTCTGGACCTGCCGAAATCGCTGGCGGATGGCGGGCAGGACTGTGGATGCAATCTGGGTCTGACGGCCTGCAGCAAGGCCCCCCGATATACGCCTGCACAACGTGCGTAATTCGGCCAGACACGCGGGTGTCGAATGAATCAGCCGCCCGTTGGTCGCGCGCCACGTTTCTTCTACGCGCCAATCGTCAGCAGCCATGCCGAAGCCTGGACGCAGGCAGAATCCGGTGAGGTTGAGCCATCTTGCTTCGTGCTGGGGACTCTGGCGACGACCGTCACTGAGTTCCAGCAATTCCGCCCACAACGCGCGGAGTAATGACGATGGCCACTCCGCCCGTGCCTGACCAGTGACCTCGGTCAGTTGTTTCATCGTGTCCTCGGCTCGGACTGTGCTGTTCGGCCCGAAGACGCTGCGCAGCACGGCAATTGCTGCTGCAACCAGTTCCTGATCGACAATACCGGATTGCTCTGCGGAGCCAGTATGAGCTGCGCGATCTGTCTCCGTCGCGGATCGTACGTCAAACTGCAATTGCCAACGACGCGTTGAATCGATTTGTTCGCACCATAATTCAAGGGTGCCGATTTCCGTCAGCGTGGCGGAAAGTCGCGCATCGACCGTTGCCATATCGCCACGTTTCCGAGTCGTCAGAACTGTTCGAATCGGTGGCAGTGCTGAAAGTTGTTCCGGATCGTACGGAATGATCTCGCCCGGTTGATCGGTGAGTCGCGTGCCTGAAACAAGGATAGGAAATTCCACGGGTTCAGACGTGCGGACTTTGAACGTGCGGTCGATCACGGTCGGTTTCGAGGAAGATTCGGTCCCGGCTGCAACGAGGCACAAGGCGGCCTGTTGCCCGTCGGCCTGTTCGATCCCGATATAATAGGTGCGTGCCAGACCCGCGACGATCCGAATGCCGATCCCGCGCCGCACCATTCCGAAATACGCCGCGCCCCGCGCTACCGCCAGATCAAGTCGATCGTTCCGCAGCACGGTCGGAGACCAGTTTGCATCCAGTGGCCGAAACCAGTTTTCCAGCGATTCGATCAGCCTCGTCCGCAGGATTGGCGACGCGAAGAAGCCACCATTGAACAGGACAATATCGGGCCGGGCACCTGTGACAGTGTCCTGTGCATGTGTCTGGAGAAATGTCGCCAGATATTTCGTGATGGCCGGATCGGCAGCATACGGCAATCCGAACTCCTGAAATCCCGATTGCCGCTTCTGAGGCCGCTCATGCAAGTCGACATCGGGCAGGAACCCGTCGACGAACAATTTCAGAACCTCATCGCGGAATAGTTCCACCTGCAGCGCTCCGCCGATCAGGCGTGACCCAGAACCGGACAGGACCACGGTGTGAGTTGCCGGTGCGTCTGCACTCAGCAGGATTTCTTTGGCATGACGGCAGGCCGGGATGAGCATGCTCCATTGGCGCGGATCGAGCCGTCCGCCAGCAGCAAGTTTTTGCTCCACAAAATGTGCCAGAGCCAGATCAAGATTATCGCCGCCCAGCAGCAGATGATCGCCGACCGCGACGCGATGGAACTGCAGGCGGCTGTCTGCTCCCGAGCGCACGTGAATCAAACTGAAGTCCGACGTGCCCCCGCCGATGTCGCACACGAGGATGGTCTGGCCGGGAGAGACGATCTGGTCCCATTCGTCACGGTGCGCATCCACCCAGGAATAGAATGCAGCCTGCGGTTCTTCCAGCAGCACGATGCGTGGCAGCCCGGCGATTCGCGCGGCAGCGACGGTCAATTCGCGCGCCACTTCGTCGAATGACGCAGGAATCGTGAGCACCACATCCTGCTCAGCCAGCGGATGGTCGGCGTACGAGGCGTCCCAGGCATCTTTCATGTGTCGCAAATAACGGGCGGTGGCTTCGACTGGTGACAGGCGTTCCACATCCGCCGCACCGTGCCATGGCAGCAATGCGGCTTTGCGGTCCACTCCGTTGTGGCACAGCCATGACTTCGCCGATTCGATCATACGTCCAGGCAAGGTGCGGCCGTGATCCCGAGCGTACACTCCGACGGTTCCCGCAGATCCTTCCTTGAGCCACGGCAATCGAGTCGCCCCCGACGTACGTTCCACCGGCAACGCTTCGTAGTAAAATGACGGCAGGGTTTCGAGTCGTTCGACCTGTCCTGCGGCGACGACCTGCGCGATCGTGAACGTCTCAATCTTCCATCGTTCCGTGTCCGTATCAACAAAACACATCGCAGAGTTTGTCGTACCCAGATCGATCCCAACGACATAACGCGGGCGGTTGGGTTCGATGGAATCGGGATCGACAATTTTTGAACGCGCATTCATTGAAGGCATTATTTCAGAATCAGAAGTAATGTAGGCCGGACCGAAGCGGATCGCAGTTCCGGCATTTGCCCTTCTCCCCCTTACCAGGGGGAAGAAGGGACTTCGAGAAACTCGGTGAAAACACGACGATAAATCCTTAACGGCGTTGGGAGATGGGGCAGTTCTGAGTCGTTCCAAACAGTACAAATCGTGCCAAGGTTGAACATAGGGAATTCGCCTCTTACGCCCACGCTGGTCCCACCCTACGATTCGGCGTCATCTCGTACGCTGAATTCGAGTTTCCAGCGTTTGTCTTCGGATTCATGGACACACCAGAGTTCAAGGACGCCAAGCTCGGTGATGCGGGAATTGAAAGTCACCGGCACATAATCATCGTCTGTCACGGTGCCAGCTTCAGCACTAACGGACGCGGGCAGCGTGGTCTCGAGTGAATCGGTCTCGCATAATTCTTCGGGCGACCAGCGTGTGAGCAGGTCGCCCGGTTGATCGGTTCGGCGATTGGCGGAACTGAAAAAGCGGAAACGAGCGGATTCGCCGACGATCAAACCAATGGGATCTGACGGCACATCGACTTCCGTTCCCTCTTCCATCCCGTTCGGCACGACACAGAGAGCTTTCAGTGGTCGCCCGGCACCGGGGATCGCGAGGCCCGCAGTTTCAATTCCGACATAATACGACCGCGCGGTGCCGCCGCGAATTCGGACGCCGCCACGCAGTTTTGTCCAACCGTAAAAGCACGCACCGCGGGCAACGGAGAAATCCAGATCGTCCGATCCATCGACCACTTTCGGCGGAGAATCAGGAAACCAGCTTTGCAATTGATCGAGGAGTCGTGTCCGCAAGACTCTGGCTTTGAACACGCCGCCGTTGAACAGGACGTGACTCAGCTTGTTCCCCGCGAGCGATTGATTCAGAAACGCGGCAAGGTGTCGAGTGATCCCGGTGTCTGCTTCGTAGGGGAGTCCGATTTCGCGAAACCCTGAAGCACGCGATCGTGCAGGTCGATCGGACAGCTGAGCGTCGGGAAAGAATCCGTTCAGCAACAACTCCGTTGTCTGGGCTCGTTCCACGTGGATCGAAACAAGCCCGCCGATCAGACGACTGCTGCGACCGGGAACAGAAATCGTGTGCGCGTCGGGGCCGGATTCTGACAGCAAGGCTTCTTTGGCATTGCGGCAGGAATGCCAGAGCGAGACTGATTGCCACGGATCGAGCGTCAACCCTTTGCCTTCGAAAAGTTGCGCCACATAGTGCGCCAACGCGAGATCCATGTTGTCGCCGCCAACGAGCAAATGGTTCCCGACTGCCGCGCGTTGAAGTGTGAGGTGACCATTTTCTTCGGCGACTTCGACGAGAGTCAGATCGGTGGTGCCTCCGCCAATGTCGCAGACCAACATGCGGTCGCCAACTTTGAGGAGTTTTCGCCAGCGATCACCGACTGCGTTCAGCCATGCGTAGGTGGCCGCCTGCGGTTCTTCCAGCAGGAGAAACTTCTCAGGCAGCCCGGCTGCCAAAGCGGCTTCTCGCGTCAGTTCACGGGCGCTGGCGTCAAACGATGCGGGAACGGTCAACACCACATTCTGGTCTGAAAACGGCGCATCCGGAAACGCCTGATGCCATGCCGAAATCATGTGTTCCAGGTAACGTCGCGACGCAGTCACCGGAGAAATCTTCGTGACATCACCGGGAGCGTGCCAGGGCAGTATTGGCTGATGTCGGTCAACTTTGCTGTGCCCGAGCCACGACTTCGCCGCCCCGACTGTGCGGTCGGGAAATTCCGCCGAGAGTGATCTGGCACCATGGCCAACCATAAACATCACGTCTTCGTTCCATGGTAGCGAATACGACCTCGCAGCAGATTCATCCTGCGTGCATTGATACAGGAATGACGGCAGCATTGACCGCGACTCAATGGTGTTGGCGGCAATCAGCTGAGGAATCGGCAACAACAGGACCTGAGGCTGCGCAGCATGCAGAGCACTGTAGGCGAGTACGCTGTTTGTCGTGCCAAGATCAATCCCGATCACAAACTGAGCCGACATGTCAGCGTACTTCCACTTCTGCCGGTGTCACGATCGATGCCGCTTCAGCATCACCGGTCCACACAGGGACATCGCTTTTTGTGACCAGCCAGCCATGATGCACCAGAGTGCCTGAGCACTGCGCCGTGTCGCCGACTTTGCCCGTGAGTTTGATTCGACCGTGCTGCGCGCTGGCACCGATCGTCACGTTGCTGCCTTCGGCCTGATCCAGCACAGGACGAATCGCAAATTGCCGCTCCAGCATTCCGCCACAGTCGCGATGGATGTCTCGCACAGCGGCACCGACCTGAGCGTCCGAATAGGCTTCAATCGGTTCTTTGAGGAAGTCGATCAGCCGACCTTCCCGCTGCAATCCTGCCAGTAAAGTCACAGCATCGCTTCGAAGTGGCTTTGCCGAAACAACGGATCTGGGCGGCGCAGGGGCACCTGGTGGTTTGACGGGTCCTGGCGATGTGGCGGGAGGTGCCAGCGCGGCGACCGCCGGAGGAGCCGTAAGCAGTGTCGCCACTCTGGCGGCGAAAGCACCGCTTGTGAGGATTTGCCAGGCAAGTGAAATACGTCCCATGGAACTTTTGGCCTCAATTTTTGGCAACAGTCGCTTTGCATCACATGTGCCGAGCGGTCCACAATCTAAGTCAATTGCGGGTCCTGTTCCAGTTTCTGTCTGTGCAAGTCCCGTGAATCCCTGACTTCAACAATTTCACTCTTCCCCGGTAGTGTCCCCATCACCTGCATTTCTGCCGACTCCCGGCACAAACGTCCAGGGTTCGAACTTCGCGTACGAGAACTTTTTTGGGAAGTCTCGGGCAGAAATGTCCAGATGAAAGTAAACGGAAAGTGTCCGAACCTTCGCTGCGGTCTCAAGGACCTGCTGTGGGTGCTGATCAATTTACCGGAGTATGGAAGCAAACGCTGAGAGCAAAAAAATAAACAAAATCGACCGCAGAGTGTCTCCGATCGACGGTTGGCATGAGCCATCGTTATACTGTCGCTGTGCCGACCACAGCGTTCTTTTCGGGATGATAGCCATGCCCAACAACTCAATGACCCGACGGAGTTTTGCCCGGTACTCAGGCCTGTCACTGCTTGGCGCGTCGATGTCCGGCTGGATGCCGCTGCTGGCTGCGCAGTTGGCCGAATCCGGAAAGAGGCCGCAGCGATCCTGCATTTTGCTATGGATGTCAGGCGGGCCAAGTCAGATGGAAACATTTGACCCGAAAGAGGGCCAGGCGAATGGCGGTCCGACCAAAGCCATCGACACGAGTGTTGCGGGAATTCGCATCGCCGAGAACCTGCCAAAGATTGCTGGTGTGATGGAACACCTCGCGCCCATTCGGTCCATGTCAACCAAAGAAGGCGACCACACCCGTGCGACATATTTCATACGCACCGGGTACCTGCCTCAGGGGCCGATTCAATATCCATCGATGGGCGCGTTCCTGGGAAAGCAGCTGAAGAAAGAGGCGTGCGATCTGCCATCGTACGTCAGCATCAATCCGTTCCGCGCGTTCAGTCCAGCGGCCTATGGACCCGGCTTTCTGGGCTCCGCATGGTCACCGCTGGTTGTTTCGTCAGAAACTGACAAAGACAAAAACGTATCGTTTCAGGTACGCAACCTGAAACCCTCGGCTCGTCTGTCCAGTGCGCAGGTCGATGCGAGACTGAGCATGCTCAGTACGCTGGAAACTTCATTCCTTGCCGAGCGTCCGGATGCACCGGGAAGCAGCCATCTCCAGTCGTACGAGCAGGCCGTCCGTATGATGAAGTCGGACGCTGTGAGCGCGTTTCAGCTGGACGAAGAAGACGAAATGCTTCGGGATGCTTACGGACGTTCAACCTTCGGCCAGGGATGTCTGCTCGCCCGACGCCTGATCGAACGCGGCGTGTCATTTGTCGAAGTTTCGCTCACAGGCATCGACGGAGCTCCCGGTGCCGGCTGGGACACACATGCCGAAAACTTCACAGCAGTGAAGTCGCTCTGTGAAGTGCTGGATCCTGCGTGGGCCACACTGATGACTGATCTGAAGCAGCGCGGTCTGCTCGATGACACACTGGTCGTCTGGATGGGAGAATTCGGCCGCACTCCGCAGATCAACGACAACTCCGGGCGTGATCACTGGCCGGGTAGCTGGAGTACAGCGCTTGGCGGAGCAGGGATCAAGGGCGGTCAGGTGTACGGCGTCACAAGTGACGATGGCACAGAGATCAAGGAAAGTCCCGTCACCGTCCAAAACCTGATGGCCACGATCTGCCGGGCGCTTGACCTCGACCCGGCCATTACGAACCTGAGCAACATCGGCCGTCCAATCCCGCTCGCAGATCATGGTGCGACCGCGATTGACGCGCTGCTGGGCTAGCAATCCCGTAGCTTGACTCTCTGAGTCGAGATCCAGTAGCTTGACTCTCTGAGTCGAGATCGCCGCTGGATTCGCCACAAAATTCCAGCCAATGCCGCGACAAATCCTCACGTGGTCGGCATCGGCTCGATTAACCGTGTGCCCAGCGGGCCACGATTGTTCCATTTGAAATTTCGTATTTGAAATTTGAAATACGAAGCGAGGGTTGTTGCCCAAGCGGTTAAACGTGTTCGCGATCTTCAACCGACCGCCGTAGCGGACGGACGCCGATCAGTTCGTCGAGAGTCGCAGAACTCGACTCAGAGAGTCAAGCTACGGAATCGCAATATTTGTTCAAAGTCGCTGGACGTTTGCAAGAACAATGCCAAAATCGGATCGACGAGACCATCAGGATAGAGTAGAGTTGGCAAACGGTGCGTGGACGCAGTGCAGCAACAGGAATTTTCAGCGGTCATTCACCTGATAAATACAGGAAACTGGTCGAGCCGCTGTGACGTGTCAGTTTTTTGTTGATTTTCGTAGAATTTTTATTTTTTCCAGACACTCGGTCGCAATCATGCATCTAAACATCTCTCAGCAAATGAAAATGAGCCAGCAAATGAAGCTGGCTCCGCGGATGATCCAGTCTATGGAAATCCTGCAGCTGAACATGATGGCGCTCAACGAGCGGATCGAGCAGGAACTGGTCGAAAACGTCACTCTCGAACGTGTCGAAAAGGATAAAGACGCCCCTTCGCCCGAGCCGGACGCTGCAGACTTTTCCGTTCCGTCTGATGATCCACGTGAAGTGCGCGAGCTAAAAAAGGACGTCGAGAATCGCGAACTGGTTGCCGGGAAAGAAGAGAACAACGAATCTGACTTTGAACGGCTGCTGGAAATCTCGGCTGACTGGTCGGAAGACAATGTCGGATTTGGTGGATCTCGACCGTCGTCGAATCAGATGAGCGACGACATGGACCGTCAGAACGACATGATGTCCAACATGGTGGCTCGCCCACAGTCACTTCAGGAATACCTGCTGGAACAGTTTTCGTTCTTCAGCATTGATCATGCCATGCGGGAATTTGGTGAATACCTCATCCAGCATCTGGATCACAACGGGAGAATGCAAAGCATGCTGCCAGAGATCGCACAGCAGTTCAACCGGCTGTACGATCAGAGCATTTCCATGGAACAGGCGGAGGAAGTCCTGAGGCTGATTCAGCATCTTGACCCTCCCGGTGTTGGTGCCCGCGATCATCGCGAGATGTTGTTGCTGCAGGTCGATGATCATTTGCCTTTTCACGAAGTCGTGGAAGTGCTGATTCGTGAGCACCTGGAAGATATAGCCTTCAATCGGTTGCCCGTGATTCAGAAGGCAACTGGCTATTCGATCGACCTGATTAAAGTCGGGATCGAACAAATTCAATCGCTCAATCCGTATCCCGGTCGGGGGTTCGAGCAGCGGCATGTGCAGCGTGTGTCTCCCGATCTGGCGATCGAAGAAGATGAGTCCGGTCGCTACATCGTCAAGCTACTGGACGAATATGTCCCGGAGCTCCGCATCAGTCCTCGGTATCAAAAGATGCTGAAGGAAAATCCAACCCAGGAAACGCGAGACTGGATTAAGCGCAAGATTGAATCTGCACGCTGGCTGATCGAATCGATCGAACAGCGTTACACGACGCTTCGAAAAGTCGCTCAGGAAATTGTCGATCACCAGCGCGAGTTCCTGGACAAGGGACCGGAGTTCATTCATCCACTGAAGATGCAGCAGATCGCCGATCGGGTTGGCGTGCATGTCACGACGGTGTCCCGCGCGGTTGACGAAAAATGGATTCAGACGCATCGTGGTTTGTTTCCACTCAAGCGATTCTTCGGCGGTGGAACTCAGACAGCCGACGGAGACGAAGTTGCATGGGACACGATCCGGATCAAACTGCAGGAACTGATCGACAAGGAAGACAAGAAAGATCCGTTGAGCGATGACGCGCTGGTCGATGCGCTTGCTGCAGACGGCATCAAGCTGGCCCGCCGCACGATCACCAAGTACCGCAAACAAATGCAGATCCCCAGTTCGCGACAACGACGTGAGTATTAAGCTACGCTCTGCAGTCGAGACGTGGAGACTGTTCGTGTTCGACTCCTAATCTTAATCCTACTCTTAATCTTAATCGATGCGACGGCGCGAGTGATTAAGATTAAGAGTAGGATTAAGATTGGTGGGACAACTTCATTCTACGCGATGCACTTCCAGAGTCTGGAAGGCGGCTTCCGGATGTTCTTTAAGCCATCCGGGATTGAACATATCCAGCAGCGTGACGTTGCCGGGGCTGTAGTTGATTGTTGTCACGGGTCGAAAGTGGTGTGAACGCTGCATCAGCTCCTCCCAGAAACCCTCCGTTCGTTTGGCATTCGGGCCGAACACTACAAACGTCGGGACGGCGGGTGCCCGGTCGCCTGGGTCGCGAAGATTAAGATGACTTACGGGCGCTACGGTGACTCCGAGCCGGTTGAGGTGAAACAGCAGCGCGGGTTCGCCATAGGCATAAATGATCGTCTTAATGCGGCTGCGATGATCTGGCGGTTCGGTGCCACGTGGAACGTCACGATCGGCTGCGTCCTCGACACACGCATCCGCAATCTTGTCTGCGGCTGCCACGATCGAACTCCGATCGACGAAGAGTGATGTGCGGAACAGATCGGCCTTCGACAAGAGTTCCAGTTTGTTGTCGTCATTGAATTGAAAGAATGACGACACGACCGCCGCGGCCAGCATCGCAGCCACGAGTTGATGTCCCCATGTACGCTTCGGAGCGGTCTCACCAGTTCCTGCCATCCGTCGCGCGACACTGAGATTGGATTCCAGCCACCACGCGACGCCCCCTGCTGCCGCCAGCCAGACTGCAGCCAACAGGGGAAAGAAGAGTCGGCTGAACGGCGAATACATCGGCGTGGCAATCAACAACCCGACAAACCATGTCAGCGTCGTGCAGAATCCGAGTGTCGGATCAATCGTCGGCGCACATTCAAGATCCATCTCGGAGAGTGGCAGGGCTCCGGGCGACGTCGGGGACAGGTCATTCAACTCGCGACGTTGCCATAAACGCTGCAGCACGGGCCACAGATAAATACCGCTCAATCCCCCGACCGCAAGGCAGACAAGCATCAACGGTGTTCTGATTCGAATTGAAATAACCGAAAGCGCAATCGCGGCCGTTGTGAATCGGACCAACAAAGTCAGGGGGGGTAACCGGACGGAATTTGTGAAATTTGAACTTCCTGGTGTCGCGTTCCATGTGGAACGCCCCGACGTCCATCGAAGTAGTCCAGCGATGCCGAGTCCCAAGCCGAGCGAGAGCTGTCCTGTAAACCCGTCAAAGAGGAACTGATCCGTGAGCTGCTGCGCGAAATTTTTCGTCCATGACGACCACCCGGTGATGTACGACTCATGAGTCGCCGCGACCGCTTGGTATCCGCCGACGTCCCGAAGCTGCCACCACCACGGGGCAAAAGTCACAGTGGCGACGACAATCATCATTGCCAGAATTCCTGTGAACCGCATGATGGACATCGATTTGCGGCCCTGCAAAATCCACCAGAGCCCGCTCCCACTGAACAGGATCGCCAGTGGCAGCCAGCCCGTGTATTTCGTCCACCATGCGAGGCCACAGACGAATCCTGCTGCCGCTGCGGTTCGAAAGCACTGCCGGGAGACTGCCCGGGTTCCAAGGCCTACCGACACAATGATCCAGAACAGGCAGGCGACGTCTGTGAGTGCCATCCGGGAGTACAGCACATGAAAGTCGCTCATGGCGACAACGGCGATAATAAAGATTCCCGCAGGTTTCCCGAACCAGCTTCGGGCGAGCAGCCACATGGCAGGAATGGTCGCACTTCCCAGGAGGGCTGACGGCAGGAACGGAGTGTAATAAGAGAGTCCGAAAATCCAACTGACGAATTCCATCATGCTGGAAACCAGCGGTGGTGCGAACAAATGCCGCGCTGGATAGGGTTCGCTGAATTGTCCATCGTACCAAAGCACTGAGGCATAGATGCCTTCGTCGAAGTGTTCGACGGCTTCGCGTTCCAGATGTGCAATTCGCAGCGACATGCCCAGAATGAAGAATCCCGCGACAGCAATGGATTCAATGAGCATCGAAGGTCGTTTCATGTAGCCGCTTCCATGTTTGTTCCCGTTTCCTCGCGTGGCAATTGCTGCGTAATGTTACTACGAATGGTTCCGACTTTCATCCGACGGATCAGTCTGATCAGACCAATCCGTCGGATGAAACCCAATCCTGTGTTCCACGGGGAACACGATTTACGTGGACGGGAACGAATTCGGCATCGTTTGTCGCTGCGTCGCGATTGTCTACCATACGCCGAGATCCAATTTCATTCCGCGATACTGAATCCTGAACGAGCTCCCTATGTCTGAATCCAATCCCGAGAAACTCTACGATGCCGCACGCAAGCTCAAGGACCAGGGCGACCTGGAAGGCTGTGTGGCTGCGTTGCAGCATATTCTGACCATCGATCCAGGTCATGTGCAGACACATCTGGCACTGGGAGTCCATCTTCAGAAACTGGGACGTCCGGAGGAAGCGATCGCGCACGCGAAGAAAGTAGCAGAGCTGAGTCCCGACGATGCGTTTTCGTTCACACAATTGTCAGTGATCTACCAGCGCTGTGGCAAGATCTTTGAGGCCGAAGAAGCAATGGCTCGGGCTCGGGAGATTCAGGGAACGCCACGTAAACACTAGCTGACTTGGCGGCCATCGGGTGGATCAGACTGATCCGTCGGATCGCCGCGCGTGGCCCATCGCAATTCGGAATTGCTGCACAAGAGACTTGCTGACGGTTGCCGTTCGGTCGCCCTGCGCACACACAGCACCTCGCACGGCAATGATGTCCGGTTGAATCTGCAAGAGCAGCGGCAAGTTTGATATGGCGACGCTTCCGGCAAGTGCCAGTTTCAGCCCGTGTTCCCGCGTCTGCCCGCGCAGGGCATGCAGGGAATCCATGGGCATCTGATGGAGCAATGACCTGCCATTCTTGTTGTGGGTATCGATCAACAGGACTCTGCAACCGCCTGAGATGGCGGCCTGGAGAACCCAATCGATGTCTGGGGAACGTGCCTGTTTGTCGTCCGCATACGCGACTGCAACCCACTCGTGAGCGCCGCAGATCGTGGATCGAACCTGCTGCCATTCCGCGACCCACGAGCCCGAGCCCGGCAAAGTGCAAGCCGCAGCCAGGCCGAGTTTCAGGAACTGCGGCGCGGAGTTCTGAATCGCGCATCGCAGCGATGTCGGGTCGCTGGATTGCCATTCATGCAACTCGCCCAACGCCAGACTCAAAGGTGGCTTCGCGACCTTGAATCGGCTGATGGCGTCGGCGATTGCGAGGATCACGTCTGGTGCCGCACACCCCAGAGAGCCTCGGTTCGGTTCCTTGACGTCGATAATGTCAGCACCGCCCTCGACAGCAGCAATCGCTTCATCCACATTTCTCACTGAGACCAGGAGTTGCGTCATAGAGCAAACCATGCGTCCTGCGAGAAACAAAAAAAACGAATGTGAGGCTGCGAGCAATGTGGCTGAATTACGGCGCGTAGAGCTACCGAAAGATCAGGCTTCTGGTGTCGCCTCTTCAGCTTCCGCTTCTTCGACTTCCTCGTCGTCGCCTTCGAGATCGACGTCGAGATCCACATCGTCCGCAGCTTCCGCATCCAATTCGACCTTGGCTTCTTCGAACTCAATTTCGTCGATGGCAATCGCGGGCCCTGAGTGAACGACCGGCGTACCATCAGGGTTGAGAGCTTCCTTCATAGGCTGTATGAAATACCGCCTCTTGCCGCGGCCCAGTAGGGTCGCGAGTAGTTCGTCGGCCTTATTCTTTTCGTGGTACAGGAAACGACCTTCTTCCCGCATTGTACTGCTGTACACGACCCAGATCAGGCGCCGCCGCTGCATCGCCTCTTTGGCACGCTTCGTGCGAGGTTTGGCGGCTTTCCGTTTTTTCGGAGCAGCCGGGTCAGTATCACCCTTTTTGGCACGTTTTTTGGTTGTACCTTCGTCCTTTTCGCCAGCGGCTTTTCGGGTGGCTTTTTTCTTGGTCGTTCCAGCTTCAGCGGCCTCAGCAGCTTCCACTTCACGACGCATTGACAGACGACTCTTGGCCATGTTTCCTACCCGACAACAAATGTTGAGGCACCTGTACCGGCCACCAACCGGACTTCCAGAGCATCCCCGCAGAATTCTTGAGCCTACAGGATAGCATGGTGTGGAATCAGTTTCCAGCGATGGGGGAAACGTGAGAATTTCCGGCACGTTCTGCCACCTTTTGACTCGAAGACCGTGAGTCGCAATGCTCCAGCGGTCTGTTGATTTAGCGAGCGGCTCCGCGCTAGCTGCCGGTGAATGTCTGAAAACACGACGAAAACAACGGTGGCTAACGCCATTCCGCTCATCACCGCTTGGAGTGTAACGCATTCCAGATCATAGAAGGAATCGCGAGCCTTTTTTGGGAGTTGGCTTACTGGGACTTCTCCCGTACACGATCGACAACGATCTGGATGGCCTCCGCCATTCGATGGCGATGGATCTCGTGGACGTCGATCGGATGACCGATGGCGTCGAGCATCGTGACGGTGAGCTGTCCGCCGAGGTGCTGACGAAATTCTTCGAGGCCGTTGAACAATTCATCGGTTCGCCGCAACGCGGGATGGTCGCAGAGTAGTCCAAGTCGTTCCAGCGCCAACAGGACGCGGTCGGCGTCTTCAGCGGGAAGTCCATGAACCAGGCTCGAGTACACAGTATCGACGGCCACGCCGATCGCCACGGCTTCACCGTGGCGCAAATCAAAGTTGCTCATCGCCTCGAGTTTGTGAGCCGACCAATGACCGTAGTCCAGAGGCCGGGCTTCAAGCATCTCAAAGGGATCACCACCGCCCGTAATGTGCCGCAGATGCCATTTGGCGGATTCTTCGATCACGGACCAGCAGGCTGGGCCGCGCGCGGCAATGGAAGCCGCATCGCGGAGGATGCGATCGAAGAAATTCGCATCCTTGAGCAGCGACACTTTTACTGCTTCGGAAAAGCCGCAGCGGAAGTCACGTTCGCTGAGAGACTCCAACAGTGTGCGATCATTGATCACTCCCCAGGGGACTGCGAAAGCACCCAGCCAGTTCTTTTTCTGAAACAGGTTGACACCATTCTTCACACCAATCCCGGAATCAGCCTGAGCCAGAGTCGTTGTCGGGATGCGAATCAGTCGCAGGCCGCGATGCGCGATCGCCGTGGCAAAACCGACCGCATCCAGAACGGCACCGCCCCCGATGACGACAACATAGCTGCGCCGATCCATGTCGGCTTCGTTGAGTACCTTCAGCATGCGTTCCAGTACATGCACATCGTTCTTTACCGCTTCACCGCCCGGTGCTGTCTGAGGGTTGCCGACGATCTGAAAGCGGTGGTTGTTTCTGCGTGCGAACGCATGAAGTCGCTGACGAAGGTCCGGGTTGGCTTCCGCGACATGTTCGTCGAGCCAGAACTGGACTCGCGGCGTGCGTGATTCGGAAGATTCGATTAAATCCGCAAGGACGTCAGAATCGGCACCAAGCACATCACCGGTAAATCTCAGGCGATGCCGAAAGGCGACGTTAAAATCGACATCCACGGAAATTCGCGAAGCCGACGCTGCGCGATCAGGATTTCGTGTCATGTGAGTTAGGCAATTCGTAGCACGGGTGTCTGGATTCTATCGGGGTTCTTTGAGCGCGACGGAGACTTTGCGTGTCGCCGTCACATGCCTCCTGCCGTTATCCGGGGAAGCAATGTCTGTCACAACGTAGTCAGATTTCTGGCGGCTCGTGTTCCATGGTTCACACACTAATGAACACTCTGCGGCACAGACAAGAGGATAGCCCGTTGACGTGCAAGTTAGCAACTGACTGCAGTGAGATGCACCTCGTTGTGTCTCAGGTTTGGTCAGAAATCCGGCTCACTTTCACAATCATCACGATCGCTAGCTTCGGTAGCTGTCTGAAAACAAACCGGCAAACATTGCGGTTCGACTCCACTACTGGAGCGATTCAGTCCGAAAACAATTGCGGTGGTCCCCGCGAGTAACAAGTCAGATCACTAATAAAACAAGAGTGCTGCGTGTGCATTCGAAGTGGTCCGGGCGGTAACTCAAAGAACGATGTCCAGGAGAGTTTTCTATGAAGGCGTTTACACTTACAGTTGCGATGGTCGTATTCTCGATCGCAAGCAGCGTACAGGCTGGTTTGTTCCACAAGCACAGCGGATGCTCTACAGAGCCAAGCTGCTGTGCTCCAGCTGAAGCCAGCTGCTGTGCTCCAGCAGGCTGCGGAAATGGTAATGGCTGTGGCGTAGTTGCTGATCCAAGCTGCTGTGCTCCGGCAGGTTGCGGAAATGGCAATGGCTGCGGCGTAGCTGCTGATCCAAGCTGCTGTGCTCCAGCAGGCTGCGGTGTAGCTGCTGACCCAAGCTGCTGTGCTCCAGCAGGCTGCGGAAACAGCTGCGGAAACAGCTGCGGAAACAGCTGCGGTGACAGCTGCGGACAAAAGTGCTTCAAGATGCCAAAGCTGCGTTGCCCAAAAATCCGTATGCCAAAGTTGCACTGCCCAAAAATTCGCCTGCCTAAGATGCACTTCGGTTGCGGCAGCGGATGCGGTTCATCATGCGGTTCATCATGCGGTGCAGCTGCTGATCCAAGCTGCTGTGCTCCAGTTGAAGCTTCATGTGCTTGCCCTTGTAACTGATATCGAATCGGCGAGAGGGTAAGCTGATTACCCGATGAGATATCAGGTGCTGACGGTACAAGAGAGAGTGGATGTCGTGATTCACTCTCTCAACCGCCTCTGACAATTCGATCAGTGCGGATTGAAGAACTCAGAAGGTTGCCGCCGAGTAACCGAGTCGAAAGGGTAAGAGTCGATCCTTCCGCCCAGAACTGCTGAATAATCTGAATCTGTTCAGCGACGAACAGATGATCATGGGGAACACGCCCGAGGGATTCGTCCCGAACTGCGGTTCCACCAGAAGGATCAGCAAACGGGTGGAATCGTAGGTGAAAATCAGAACGGCGATGAGGTCTGCTTCCTGGCGGCTCATCGCCGTTTCTGTTTTTGTACAGGCATTTTTCCCACGGCGACTCGCGTTCCTGTTGAAGGTCTGGCGAGAACAACCCGGTGCCGAGAATCTGCTCAAAGCCCGCCAAACGAGTTGCTTCTCAGAGATTTTCTGCCAAAATCACAGTCGGGCGACCTTCCGCCAAGGTCCCGTGCGAGTTACCTACCAACAAAAGCGAGCCCCCACTCATGTTGCTCATGATTCTGCGGGTAGCGTACCTGCTGATCTGTGCAGGCGCTATTCTTGCATATATTACGTCTGACGTGGATCAGGGCGCGACGATGCCGACAGTGATTCAAAACCACAAAGTGGCAGCGTTTCTTACCTTGGTGGCGATTTCACAGATCTTCACGGTGGTGGATCTCATAATTCGCAAAAAACGCATTGATGTGATTTCCGGCATCTACTTCGGCGTGCTTGTCGGGATCCTGCTGGCGTATCTGTTCATTCAGGCTCTGACCCCCGTCATTCCGCACACGCATCCATATCATACCGTGATTGTGCTGATCACGTTATTGGCATTCCCTTACATCTGTGTGTCACTCCTGTTGCAGACCAAGGATGATTTCCGGTTTGTGATTCCGTATGTAGAATTCCAGCGCGACCTGAAGAGCGGACGACCGCTCGTGGTTGACAGTAGTTCGCTCATTGATGGACGCATTGCAGACGTGGTCGAAACGCAGATCATTGAATCGCAGTTGATCGTGCCGGACTTCATTCTGGCTGAAGTTCAGGACGTTGCCGACAGCAGCGACAAGAACCGCCGCATTCGAGGTCGTCGCGGGCTGGAAGTGCTGGCCAAGATGCAGCAGAGCGTTCACGTAGACGTCAAAGTCATGGAAACAAACCGCGCAGATTACAAGAGCATGACTGTGGATCAGAAAGTTGTGGCACTAGCAAAACAGATTCGCGGCGGAGTGATCACGAACGACTTCAATCTCAACAAAGTGGCGAGCGTTCAGGGGATTCCCGTTATCAACCTGAACGACGTCTCGAACTCACTGCGGCCACGCTACATTCCCGGCGAACGTCTGCAGATCAAGATCATTAAGGAAGGGGAAGGACCGGGGCAGGGCGTCGGTTATCTCGACGACGGCACAATGGTTGTCTGTGAGAATACCGCTCATCTGGCAGGCAAGGACGTCAGTGTCATTGTGACCAGCGTCCTGCAAAGCAGCGCGGGGCGGATGATTTTCGGGAAATTGGTGTACCAGACGGGCACCTAGTGGTTGCTTCCGAATCACATCATTCCCATGCCTCCCGTACTCACATGGGATTTATGGGAAGCATAAGAACTATGAGATTATGCGTTGAATCCACGGAGACATGAGTTGTCACGGGAAGAAAAGTATTCAGACGCCCAACTGGCAGCATTTGGCATCGATCGCGCAGGAATTCCGAGGCATGTCGCCGTCATCATGGATGGCAACGGGCGCTGGGCTCAGAAACACGGCTGGCCGCGAATCGAAGGGCATCGACGTGGCGTCGCTTCAGTCCGCAGTATTGTTGAAGAAGCGTCACGGCTGGGAATGGACCAACTGACGCTCTACTGCTTTTCCAGCGAAAACTGGAAGCGCCCGCCGAAAGAACTGACGCTGCTGATGCACCTGCTCAAACAATATCTCGTCGAAGAGCGGCGCGAGATTCAGCGCCAGGGACTGCGATTCAGCGTGATCGGCAAAACGGCTGAACTGGATCCCATGATTCAGGCTGAGATGCAGAAGACCATTGATGCGTCTGCAGGCAACGATGGGATGATGCTGTGCCTTGCGATCAACTACGGAGCCCGCATGGAGATTACGGAAGCCGTGCAGCGGATTGCGGAATCCGTGCAGTGCGGTCAGCTTCGTCCGGAAGACATTTCGGAAAAAACCGTCGCCGATCATCTGATGACTGCCGGGATGCCGGACCCGGATCTGCTCATCCGTACGGCGAGCGAATACCGCATCAGCAATTTCCTGTTATGGCAAATCAGTTACTCCGAGATTTGGGTGTCTGACAAGTTCTGGCCGGAGTTTCGCGAAGTCGATTTGCGTGCAGCGATTCGCGATTTCGCGCGGCGAGATCGACGCTACGGCGGTCTGTCGCCCGTGTCGTCATAGTGCGTAATCCTGGTCCGGGACGTACTTTCCTGAGGTTGCCGCCGCCCGGTTTCTCCTCGAAATAAGGACTTTGAGAAAATGCTCGGTTGGCGATTGATGATGTCTGCGATTCTGGTGCCAGCCATCATCGCGCTGTTCTGGCTGGATCAGAAGTCAGGCACATCGGCACTTATCCTGCTGGCGTTTTGTCTGTTCGCCGCCGTGCGCAATGCATACGAGTTGACGGACCTGCTTAACGTGCGAAACATTCGGCCGCAGTTTGCCGCAACTGCTGCACTGAGCAGCTTTGTGGTTCTGGCGGGCTGGGGGCATCTCTGGTTCCCGGGCAGTGTTGAAGGCTCAATGTCGTTGCTGATTTCGTTTGGCTGGATCGGAGCAGCTCTCACGATATCATTTGTCATATTGCTCGTGTTGGAAGCGTTATTGTATCAGGCACCTGGAAATTCGATGGAATCTCTCGGCGGAAATCTGCTGTCGGTTTTCTACGCCGGAGGACTCGTTGCTGTCACCGCTCAGTTGCGATGGTTTCCAGATCCGCAGACGGGATATTTTGCGTTCGCATCCATGATCATCTGCGTCAAATGCGGAGACACGTTTGCCTACACGTTTGGCCGCTTATGGGGCAAGCGAAAACTTGCGCCGATCCTGAGTCCTGGCAAGACGCAGATGGGACTCGTGGGCGCCATCTGCGGCAGCACACTTGGTGGTTGGTTGTGGCTGACGTATGCCGGAACGTTGTTTGGTTCTTCGGTCACGGTGAGTTCGGTATGGAATATTCTGGCGTTTTCAGCTGTGATCGGACTGATCGGGCTGGTGGGTGATCTTTGTGAATCTCTGATCAAGCGAGACGTGCAGAAAAAAGATTCAGCGATCCTGATGCCCGGCTTCGGCGGCCTGCTGGATCTGCTCGACAGCCCGCTCTTTGCCGGCCCGTTTGCCCTGGCTTGGTGGACGCTGATTCCTCCCGTGTCATGACGCTCCGGATTCCGGATGAAGTGAGAAGCCTGAAATGTGACACTGCGCGTCACGTCCGTGATTTCCCCATGCCACTGAACATTCAAGTCTGCGTATCACCGGAGAATTTCGAATCTGATATTTGAGATCTGAGATTCGTCCATGCGACGCATTCTCAGTTGACATTTCATCTGGACGCCGACGCTGCCGGGCGGGCCGTCGAAATGGAGTGGTCAGCTGGACAGGAAAGTCTAACATCCGAAAAACTGAAACATTCTGCGACACCAATCTGGCCTGAGCGTGGTTCGATGCCTATCGCCTTGCAATGGAATGACAATTGAAAATTAAGCAGTGGTTTTCTGGAGAGCGTTTCTGCAGGAACTGCGGCGATTCAGGCGAGTGGTTACCAATTGATCCCTGCACGTTGTGACCAGTTTTCGCAGGACACTCTCAGATGAACTCATACTTTTCGACACTCGCTTATCTTGACCCCGGCACTGGCAGCATGCTGCTTCAGGCAATCGTCGGCGGCAGCGCTGGGTTGTTTGTGCTTATACGGCACGTCTGGCGATCCTTTCGTTACGCCAATGTAAAAGAATCGACCGACACGGTTGAAGGCTGACCGTCGTCTATGTCACTCGACTCCATGCCCACGTTTGAACGTGGCTCGTTTCGCGATCGTTCCGGACGTGTTTTTCTTAGACACGGCCAGGTATTTCGAGCGCTGGGGCGTGACGGCCTGCAGGATTGGGAAGCGGTTTCGCAGAAAGCATTCCTGCAGACTGCAATGCAATCCGGGTCCATCGTCCGGACCGACACAGTCACAGATGTCTTCCCACCTGGCATTGATTTTGACTGCACAGCAGTCCTGAACCATGCGACGATTCCGGTGATCACCTGGCCATTTGAATGGTCCTTCAGTATGCTGAGATCGGCGGCTTTGCTGACCCTGGAATTGCTGGAAGACGCGCTATGCGAAGGGGCCATTTTGAAAGACGCCACGCCTTACAATGTGCAGTTTGTCGGATCTTGTCCGGTCTTCATAGATACGGGATCCATTGTGCCGTTTGAGCCTGGTCAGATCTGGGAAGGCTATCGTCAGTTTTGTCAGATGTTTCTCTATCCGCTGATGTTGCAAAGCTGGAAGAATGTTGATTTTCAGCCGTGGCTCCGTGGTTCACTGGAAGGCATATCGCCTCGGGATATTTCGTCGCTGCTCTCGCTCAGAGATTTGTTCCGGCGTGGAGCATTTTCACACGTCTGGCTTCATGCCCGACTGCAATCGCAGCAGTCAGTCAGGCCCAGGGTCGCTGATTCGATGAAGGCGAGCGGGTTCAGTCGCGACATGATCATCAACAACGTGCGAGGGTTGCGGCGAATTGTGGAACGAATTTTCTGGAAAGCCAGCACATCCACATGGTCCGACTATGACAGGGCCTCCGCACCGGTGAAACGCGATGCGGCAGCAAAGGAAAAGTTCATTGAGGACGTCTGTCAGTCGAGATCGGGACAGTCGAGATCGGGACAGTCGAAGACCTGGAAGACCATCTGGGATCTCGGCTGCAATCAGGGACGCTATTCACGTCTGGCGGCAAAGCACGCGGAGACTGTGCTGGCGATTGATTCAGATCACCTCAGCGTAGATCGATTGTTTGTAGTGCTGAATGCAGAACGCAATCGAACGATCACACCCGTGGTCTGCAATCTCGCCGACCCGGCTCCGTCGCTTGGCTGGCGATTGCAGGAACGACAGTCGCTGGAACATCGGTCGCAGCCAGAACTGGTCTTCTGTCTGGCGTTGATTCATCATCTGGTGATCGGCAGCAATCTGTTGTTGGCCGACGTCATTGACTGGCTGGCGTCATTGAAGGCGACAGTCGTACTCGAATATGTGGACCGTCGGGACGCTCAAGTGCAGCAATTGCTGGCGAACCGCGAAGATGTATTCTCTGACTACAACCGGGAAGCATTTCGTGCGCAGGTTGATCGAGCGTTTGTGGTAGTGCGGGAACAATCGCTGGCAGACGGGACGCGCACGTTATTTTGGCTGCAGCCGAAAGACTGACGCTTGTTAAGGCGAACGGCACGCGAAAAACTTACCGTAGCTGAATTCGCTGGAATTCAGGTTCAACGAAAACCTGTAAAATTTGAAATTCTCGTGCCATAATTTCGCACTTCATGTGTCGTTGAACCGGAAATCGATCGCAGAATGTCAGACGTCGAGAAGTACGACAATTCACCTACGCTGCTCACCTGCCTGCTGCATATCGGTACGCTCAATGCTTTTGCCGTAGCGCAGCCGGTGTTCGATCGAGTGATTTCTAATCCGCAGTATCTGCGGCTGGAAGGATATTCGGGTGTTGCGATCACTGCCGTGGTGAGCCTGTTTCTGCTCGCGATCCCTTGCTGTGTGACGGCGAGTGTGGCTGTTCTGCGGCTGTTGAAACTTCCGAGAGTCGCTGGCGGCGTTTTCGCCATCATGGGCATATTGCTCGTCGCGTTAGTGATCAACATCGCTTTTCGCTGGATACAGTGGTGGTTCGATCTGCGGAGCGCGGGCGTACCTGACGTATTCCTTGCATCAATGAGCCTGCCGCTCGGGATCGGGTGCGCGTGGATGTATTGCGTCTTCAGGTGGCCAGCACAAATCCTCAATCTCGCGGCGATCGGAATCGTTCTGTTTCCGCTCAACCTGCTGTCAACTCCGGCGATGCGCGCGGAACTGCTGGGCATTCGGGTAAAGAAGACGATCGATCTGCGCGCCGCCAATCCGGTACCCATTGTGATGATTGCATTCGACGGATTATGCAGCATGGCCCTGCTGAACGAAAAGCATGAAATCGACGCCGTTCGATATCCTTCGTTTGCGCGGCTTGCCAGCCAAAGTACGTTCTATCGAAACGCGACGTCGGTGCATTCCAGGACCGCTCATGCGTTGCCAGCGATTCTGACAGGACAACTGCCCCGGCCAAACGGAGTCAGTCCCGTCGAAAGCGAATACCCCGAGAATCTGTTTCGCCTGATCCATGATACGGAACAATACGAGATGACCGTATTTGAGCCGGTGACTCATCTTTGTCCCACGGAACTGCGCCAGCTGGATCAGACAGTTTCATTTGCGGATCAGGTATCGCGGCTGACGGATATGCTGCTGCGAGTCTACGTCGCAACAACCGCACCTGCTGACATCAATTTGTTCCAGCAAATCGTTCCCAAAGTCTGGTTTGGATTTTTGAGGGACGACAGCGGCCAGCAGCAACTCGCAAGAGGGCTGGTGAGCCACCACTGGGATGGGGGGCAAGACGTTCAGGTCGCCCACTTCACAAGAACTCTGCAACGCGCTGAAAAGCCCGGGTTCCACTTTCTGCATGTCGTCATTCCGCATGACCCGTGGAGATTCATGCCGTCGGGAAAGTCATACCTGCTGAAAAGCGGAATTGCGGAACAAACTCCAGGCACGCAGGAATCATACGGTGCGATGTGGGGGTCGGATGAACTGCAGGTCCATCTCGGCTGGCAGCGCTACCTCTTGCAGCTCCAGTTTGCGGATCGATGCCTCGGGAAGATCCTGACCCAGTTGGAAACCACTGGCGAATTCAATCGGTCGCTGCTGGTCGTCGTGGCAGATCATGGCATGGCATTTGTCGCAGGACAAGACCGCAGAACACCCGCCAATGAGACGCTGGCTGATCTGATGTCGGTTCCCATCTTTATCAAGACTCCTCAGCAGTCCGGCGGTCAGACAACCGATCGCAGCGTAGAAACGATCGATGTGCTGCCTACAATCGCAGACGTCATTCGAATGGAGCTGCCCGGCGTTGTTGACGGTGAGTCACTCGCGGATGAAAACGTCCAGGAGCGACCTCGAAAGACAATGCACTTTGATTATGACCAGGTGACGATGATCAATCCCGAGTTCCCTCAACGGTTCAACTACGTCGATCGGATGCTGGCGGTATTTGGTTCGGGAAGCACTGACGATCGAATGTGGAAGTTGAACACCGTTCCCGAACTTGTCGGTATCGAACTGGCCGCGCTGGACATCGGACGTGCATCGCCATGGACATGCAGCCTGAGTCGTGGCGGGGAAAAAATCGATCCCGCGCACCCCGACTTCGTGCCGTGCTATTTTTTTGGAAATCTTGACGGTCCTCAGATTACACAACCCGTGCAGATCGCGATTGCCCTGAATGGACGCATTGAATGCACGACTCGCACGAGCATTGATGCTGCGACATCTCATGAGTGGACAGCCCTGTTGCGGGACGAATTGTTCCGCACGGACGGGAATAGAGTGCAGTTTTTCGAAGTGGAGCAAACTGCTGACAGCTTCGTGCTGCATCATATCGCGTACTGAGTTAGGACCGCTCGAGAAATAACTGTCTCTCTCTATACCCCTCACGCTGCCCTCTCCCCTTCCAGGGGAGAGGAGGATGCGGTCAATTATTTCTCGAACGGTCCTTACCGGCAGATCAAGTCCTTCTGCGACACGTTTCGCTTGAGTTCGCGCAAGGGGACGATGTACACTGGTGCTTGTCACACCCTGTGAGATTTCCTTCTTCAATAGCTGGCCGGATTCAATTCGAGGACACAAATCATGGCGATTGGTTATGTTTCACAACTCACTTTTGTGATTGCAGGCGTCACCCTGATGGCACAACACGATGTAACCTTCGCTGAGGAACCACTCGTATTTATCTCCTCATTTGCTTCCGGCGAGCAAGGTGCAATTCAGGCGTTTACGCTGAATGAGAAGGCCGGAGTTCTGAAGCCGCTGCATCGAACAGAGGGTGTGGAGAATCCCTTCTTCATAGCCGTTTCGCCGGATCACCGATTTCTCTATTCGATCTACGCTCCGACGTTTGGCGGCACAGAGCACGAACAAGTCGCGGCATTCCGGTTAGCAGGACGATCAGGAAAACTCAGCCCGCTCAATCGGCAATCCACCGCAGGCACCGCATCGTGTTATCTGGACGTGGATGCGACAGGCAGGACTGTACTGCTGGCGAACTACTTAACGGGCAGCGTTGCGTCCTATTCGGTGCAGTCGGATGGCTCACTGTCGAAGCAAGTTTCGTTCGTGCAGCATCATGGTTCGAGTATTGATGCCGCGCGTCAGAAAGAGCCACATGCGCATTGCTTTGTCATCAGTCCGAACAACCGTTTTGCGTACTCGGCAGATCTCGGAATTGATCAGATCGTCTGCTACGTTTTAGATCCCGCGACGGCGAAACTCACGGCGAATCAGCCATCTTTCGTGCCTACAAGGCCCGGAGGAGGTCCGCGGCATTTGACGTTTCATCCGAACGGGAAGTTCATGTACGTGATTAACGAACTGAAAAATTCGGTGACGCTGTTTGATTTCGTCCCGGACTCCGGATTGCTGACCCAACGTCAAACGATCTCAACGCTGCCCGCCGATTTCGCGGGCATAAGTCACACGGCTGATCTCAAGATCACTCCAGACGGTAAGTACTTGTACGGTACCAATCGAGGCCACGACAGTATCGCGGCGTATCGAATCGCGGATGACGGCACTCTCAGTCTGATCGAAATCAAGGCGAGCCTCGGAAAAGGTCCGCAAAACCTTGCGATTTCCAAAGCCGGAACCCTGCTTCTCTGTGCCAATATGCCTGGGAACACTGTTGCAGTTTTCAGAATCAATGCCGACACAGGAATGCTGACATCGGCGGGCGAGCCTGTGGAAATACCGGGGCCTTCGTGTATTCGCATTCTTGAATAGTTGGTCACGCTGTTCCACGTTGAAAGGACAACGTATCGACAAGTCCCGTCTCCGCCGAAATCGGGGGAGAAGGTGGCCGACAGGCCGGATGAGGGGGTTGTGTCGTATGGCAACGTTCGAAAAAAGCCCCCTCACCCTGCCCTCTCCCCCAAATTCGTTTGCGGCGACGCTGCCTCATTATGCAGTGCGAAAACACGCAAACGAATTTGGGGGAGAGGGAACACTTTTGGGACGTTCCAGATAGAACAAGCTTCATCCAAAGATGAACATGCCGAACGTTTCTCTTTTGCGCATCGCCTGTCTCCTCTACATGGCTGGCAGAATTCCGATTTTCAGATTGGTCGGATGCGCTGAGGATCTGAAGACACGATGCGTAGCGCTCTGGAAATCGTCCGGCTTCGCGAAGTAGATATTTGGAACGTACTTCTGCGGATTGCGATCGACCAGCGGAAACCATGTGCTCTGGATCTGCACCATCAGGCGATGGCCCTTTTGAAAACGATGCAGCACGTCCAGCAATTCAAAGCGGACTCGTGTTGGCTCACCTGGAACAAAGGGCTCCGGCTGCGCATAATCATTTCGGAACCGGCCACGAATCACTTCGCTGCGAATCAGCATCTGGTAACCGGCCAGCGGTGTGGATTCCGGAGCATCCGGACGCACGTCGATCAACTTGACGATCCAGTCCGCGTCAGTCCCGGTGGTTGAAACCCAGAGGTCCGCTTCGATGGGACCGGCCAACACCGTGTCTGCGGTGAACACATCTGTCTGGTATGTCAGCACGTCAGGTCGGCGCGAAGCAAATCTCTGGTCATCGACCATGTATTCGATCGTCATTCTCGGAGTAATGATCTCACTGTATGGAACAGGCTTGTTCGGATCACTGATGAACACGTCATTGGATTCTTCATTCTCGGGGCCTGGTGTATTCTGCGGAGCGGTCCAGTCCAGGCGTCCGCGATCGTGCAAATACAGTTGCTTAAGCTCCGTCGCTCGCGGTGGCCAGTGGTCAAAAGTTCGCCAGACGTTAGAGCCGGTTTCGAAGACCGTGGCTTCAGCAGGTGCCGGGAAATCTTTATCTTTGAGATACTTTTCGAAAAACGGCAGTTCAATTTCAGCTCGATAAAATGCTGAAGTCTTTGACCCGAATGTCACGTTTCCAAGCTTGTCTCCATCGTACGAAGCCCAGCCACCATGATGCCATGGGCCGACGACCAGCACACTGTTGACCTTTGGATTTTGGATCTCGATCGACTGATATGTTTTGAACGATCCGTAAAGATCCTCGGCATCGTACCAGCCAGTCACGGTCATCACCGCCGGAGCAACATTTTTCAAATGCGGAATCAACGCCCGTTGCTGCCAGAATTCGTCTCGATTGGGATGTTGCATCATTTCCTGCCAGAACGGGATTGTACCCTTCAGATAGAGCCGATCGATGTTCTCGATCGAACCAGCCTCCAGAAACATCTTGTAACCGTCTGCCGACGGGTAGACATAGGGCTTTGCCGATTCCGTCGTCGGCGTCGCCCGTTCGGTCGCGTTGCCACTCAACCACTTAAAGGCATGCGCCAGGAAAAACGAACCGTGGTGCAGAAAGTCGTCAAAGTACCAGTCCCCTACAGGTGCCTGCGGCGAGACGGCCTTGAGTGCCGGATGCGCGTCAATCATTCCGGCGGCCGCATAAAAACCGGGATAAGAAATCCCGTACATGCCGACGCGACCGTTATGGTGTGGCACGTTGTTCAGGAGCCACTCGATGGTGTCATAAGTATCGGAACTCTCGTCAACATCCGTCGGTTTCGTCTTGTTCGGCAAGTGCGGTGTCACCTGAGTGAACTTGCCTTCGGATGCAAATCGACCGCGCACGTCCTGATTGACGAAGATGTACCCGGCGGTGATGAAGAGTTCGCTCGGCCCCAGCTTCGAGGGATACTTGTCCTCACCATAGGGCGCGACGTTGTACGGCGTGCGTTTCATCAGCATCGGGTAGGTTTTTGTCGTATCTTGCGGCACGAAGACCGACGTCATGAGCTTCACTCCGTCTCGCATCGGCACCATGTACTCGTGCTTGGTGTAATGCAATCGGATGTAACTTTCGGTCTGTTGAATCTCCTGAGCAACGGCATCAGTGACACCTCCCGAAACGGCGAGACAGGAACACAGGATCAGCGCTGCGTTTACGACGTTTCTCATATGGAAATGGTTCCTTGAATTTGCATCTGTTTGTGTGGCAGGTGACTCCACATAATATGCCAGTGATACCGCCAGCCACAAGCGACTGTTGTTCAAGGTAACGTCTGGCCAGTTTGCAAACTGAAGTTGAATGTAGGGTGGGACAAGCGACAGCGCCGGCCCACCATTTCATTCGATCTGGTGGGCCTGCGCTCCGCTGGTCCCACCCTACGAATTTGCAAACTGGTGGCCATGTCATCGAGGTTCCGGTTTGCGAAAAAATGGTGAATACCAACAAGAAATTGAGTTACCGGGTCACAGACTGTGCGGTACAGTAAAACAAACTTCCTGGTTGGAACAGAGTGATAGCGACGATGGTTACGAAAGACAAAATTTGCGAAGCGGCCATGCAACTTGCAATCCGCGACGGTTTGCTGGCAATGACGCTGGACAATGTGGCCCGGGAGGCCGGGATCAGCAAGGGTGGCGTCATGTACCACTTTCCGGGCAAAGAGGAGTTAATTCGCGGAGTGCTGGATTATTTCAGTCAACAGTGTGAGACGATGCTGATGCGTCGCGTCGCGGACGATCCGGAGCCTCGGCTGCGGTGGGCTCGCTGTATGCTGGACTGTTTGTTTCCCGAGTCAGCAGAATCTGACATACGTTCGGATGCCGGAGAGATGTCTTCCGAGATCCTGAGTCGCTTCTTCATGGCGATGTTGGCTGGAGCGGTCACGAGTCCGGCCTCCATGCTGCCACTTCGCGACCTTGCGACTCGTATGCGAAAACGCTTCATGAGCGACCCGAATGACGGGATGGAACAGATCCTTGTCTGGCTGGCGATTGATGGCCTCTTCCTGTGGCAGTTTCTGGGACTCATTGAAAGCAACGATCTGATGATCGCACAGGTGGGTGCGACGCTCCGCGCGAGGATTCGGACGAAACTTGAGGATGGCGGTGTCACATTGAAACTGCCTCAGGAACGACTGCTGAGCGATGCGGGCAACACACAAGGGGGAATTCAATGAATTCCACAGCTTCAAATCCGCACGCTTCGTCCGGTCGCGGAACACGGTTTGTGATCCTCACGATCCTGGTTGGCGTGCTGATGGCGCTCGTCTACATCAGGACTCGCGGAGCCACAGTGTCCACGACAGCGATTGAGTCGTCCCCGCCGCCACGGACGCATGTGCATGCCCTGGGACGACTGGAGCCTGCGGGAACAATTCTGCAGTTGATGCCAAAATCTGGAAACGAAGGTGCGATTGTCGAGCAACTTCTGGTGAAAGAGGGCGACGAGGTTGAGGCCGGCGCGACACTGGCAGTCCTTGACAACAAGGCTCGACGAGTTGCGTCCTTGAAGGAATCGCAGGGAAAACTGGCAGCAGCCCAGGCCCGGTTGCTTCAGGTCAAGGCTGGCGTTAAGACTGGCGACATTGAAGCTCAGCAGGCTGCCGTGTCTCTGGCTGAAGAACAATCAAAAGTCGCCAGTCGTGAACTGACTCGAGAAAGGGAGTTGCAGAAACGAAATGCTTCCGCGATCGAAATGGTTGAACAGAAACAGTGGGAGTATGATCGCCTGCAGCTGGAGGTCAGGCGTGCGTCGGCTCAACTGGCGAGTCTTCGCGAGGTTCGCGACGTCGATATCCTTGTGGCCGAAAAAGACGTGCTGGCAGCGGAAGCGGCTGTCGTGAAAGCTGATGCTGATGCGGATGCCTCGGAATTGCGGGCTCCTGTCGCAGGACGAGTTCTGCGAATTCATGCGTATCCCGGCGAACGAATGAGTGATGTCGGAATTCTGGAACTGGGCAACGTCCGCAGAATGCAGGCCGTGGCAGAGGTCTTTGAAGCAGACGTCGCGATTCTGGAAGTGGGAATGGATGCAGAAATCAAACTCGATTCATCGTCAGAGTTGCTCACAGGGCAAATCGCAGAGATTGGATATATCGTCGCGCGGAAGATTGTGTTGACAAATGACCCGGTCAGCGACACGGATGCTCGGGTCGTGGAAGTTCGCGTGGACCTGAATGCCGAACATCTCGCATCCGTGGCGCGACTGTCGAACGCTCGTGTTGAGGTCAGAATCTCACTGAAACCTGTGGACGGCCGACCAGCGATCAAGAGCAGCCACATCGACGTGACTTCAGAAACGGCTCGCATTCGTCAGCCCTCCAGTCGCGGATTTCCCGAGGCCGGACCGAACGAAGTGAGTTCCGGCGATGCGGCCTACAGATCTCAACGTTGACTCGTTCAATCAGTGCAGTGACTCATGTACTCCAGTTTTTTACTCGCATGGTATCAGTTAAGCCACAACAAGGTGAAACTTGCTGTGGCAGCGGCGGGAGTCGTTGTGGCTGTCATGTTGATGCTCGTGCAGCTTGGCATTCGCCAGGGAGCGATGGATAACAGCGTGGCCGTGGCCAGACGCGTGACTGCTGACCTGGTGGTCGTCAGTCCGAGAACGAAAACGATTTTTGCGTCCGCGCAGTTTCCCCGTCGTCTGCTGTATCGTCTTGGCTCGTCGGATGATGTCGTGGAAGTCGGGGAGATGTATATGGGGCAGGGCAGGTTCCGGAACCCCTGGGACAAGCTCGAATTCCCGGTCAGCATTTACGGAATCAACCCGCAGTCACCCATGATGAATCTTCCCGGGATCGAGCGATTCGCAGATCAGCTGGAAGAAATCGATCGCGTCCTCTTTGACGGCCTGAGTCGAAAAAGTTACGGCCCGGTTGGGAATTATCTCAAGGAGCATGGCACGCTCAACGTGGAAGTGAACCTCCGCAAGATTCAGCTGATCGATTCGATTGAAATCGGAATTTCAATCAACTCAGACGGCAACCTGTTCATGTCGCCTGCCAACTTTCGGCGAATGTTCCCGGATCGTCAGCCGGGCTCCGTCGATCTGGGACTGATTCGACTTCGGGAGGGCGCTGATCCTGAGAAAGTCCGTGACCAGCTGAGTCATTATGTGGGTCAGGAAGCCAAAGTTCTGACTCGTGATCAGCTGATTGATGCGGAGATCCTGTTCATTCGGGAAAATGCTCCCATCGACTTTATCTTCGGCATGGGTGCAGCAATCGGCTTCTTTATCGGGTTTGTTGTCGTTTATCAGATTCTGTACACGGAGGTGACAAACCATATGCCACAATATGCGACATTGAAAGCGATGGGATTCAGCGATCAGTACTTGTTGCGCATGGTGGTGAGCCAGGCTCTGATCTTGTCGTTTCTCGGTTTCTTCCCGGGCTTCGTGCTGGCACTTGGCTTGTATCGAGTGGCAACCAATGCTATTCAGATGCAGTTCTCGATGACGGTCGGGCGCGCGGTGGGCGTGTTTGCGTTGACGATGGTGATGTGCGGTTTGTCAGCACTGGTTGCAATTCGAAAAGTCAAAACGGCCGACCCGGCTGATGTGTTCTGACATTTGACCTGCCAGCAGATCGCATTCAGAAAGTGTTCATCCCGATGACCGTTGCATCTTCTGAACTCCCCGTGATTTCTTCGCGGCATATCAACTTCTCATTTGGCGAAGGTGATCTGAAAAAACAAGTGTTATTTGATGTGACCCTGGAAGTTGCGGCGGGTGAGATTGTCCTGCTGACGGGCCCGAGTGGGAGTGGCAAGACGACGTTACTCACGCTGATCGGTGCGTTGCGGAAAGTACGGGAAGGGGAACTGGAGGTGCTGTCGCGATCACTGCACACCGCCACTCTGCATGATCTTGTCGATGTTCGCCGGGAGATCGGATTCATCTTCCAGCAGCACAACCTGTTACCGTTCATGACGGCCCGGCAGAATGTGGAACTGATGTTTCAATTGCATCCCGAGGTCAGTCACAGCGAAGCCTCACGCCTGACTGTGGAGTTACTGACAAGTGTGGGGCTTTCTGATCGACTGGACTACTATCCGGCGCGACTTTCGGGTGGCCAGAAGCAACGCGTCGCTGTCGCGCGGGCGCTAGTGACAAGTCCCAAACTCATTCTGGCCGACGAACCAACTGCAGCTCTCGACAGCCACTCCGGACGCGATGTTGTGACGTTACTGCAGGAACTGGCGAGAGATCGCAATTGCCCGATTTTGATGGTGACTCACGACCCCCGAATTCTTGACATCGCTGACCGTATTATCAACATGGAAGATGGACGAATTCAGGCGGTCGCGTAGATCAGCGTACGATGTGCCGAACAGCTTTGGGTAGTTCTCACACTCGTCTCGGCAGAGCGAGACCGCTACATTACCTTCATTCGCAAGCGTCAACTGTGCAGGAAGTTGTGCATGCGGACTTGCAGTGCAATCATAAGTCAAAGTTCTGAAGGTCTATGTCATGCATCAGGTTCAGTACCGAAATCAGATCTTCCTCCCGGCATTGCTGTGTCTTCTTCTGCAGAAACCGTCCGGAGACTTATCGGCCCAGGAAGTCATGCTCGAGGGACATTCGGGAGCCGTGATGATGGCCACTTTTGCCGCAGAGGACGGGCGAGTCGTTACGGCCAGTACTGACCAGACCGCCAAACTCTGGGATGCTGTTACCGGTGCGGAGTTGCAGTCCTTCAGCCAGCATACGGGACCGTTGTATTGTCTGGCCGTGAGTGCCGACGGACGAACGCTGGTGACCGGCGCGCAGGATAACACGCTGCGTGTCTGGGATTTGCCGTTGAGTCATTCCATGCGGCGCGTGGCAGCTCCTGGTGCCGCCGTAATGGACTTTGCTTTCAGTCCGGATGGCACAATGCTATTGGCAGGTTCGGCGGATCACAGCGTCCGGTTGATCGATCTTCGGACGCATTCGGCTGCTGCGCCGGATCAGGCTGCGGTGCTGCCGACGGCACTTCAGAGAGTCGGGCATTCGATGGATGTTCTTGCCACTGCGTATCGCAACGATGGAACGTCGTTCGCCACGGCGGATGCCGCCGGTCATGTCATGATCTGGAGCCCCGATCTTGATCAGCCGCTGGCTCGACTCCAGGGACATCCGGGCAAAGTGACGGCGCTTGTTCTGCCGAACAACGATCAGCGGTTGGCATCAGCTGGCGACGACGGGATCATCCGCGTCTGGCAGCTTCCGTCACCGTCCCCGAAAAAACTGGTGGCATCCGACGTCGCCGGGGGCACAATTGCAGTTTTGCCAGGACAGCAAGTGGCTGTCTACGCATTGGCGAACGGACTGTGTCGCCTGGTCAACCTCCTGACGGGTGAAGTTCAGCGTGAGTTTCCGCAGCCCGACGGCGAGACAACGCAAATCGCCGTCTCACCGACGAATGCGTGGTTCGGGCGAGCGAATACGGCAGGCCGCATGCAGTTGATCAACGTCAACGACGCGAGTCTGATCGGTTCGATTGCCGGACACGAGGGAGCGATTAAAGATGTGGCCGTATGTCAGGATGGTCTCCGCTTCGTCACCGCAGGCGTAGACGGCACGATGCGACTTTGGAAACAACCGATTGCGGCCCTGCCGATGCCTGGTCACACCGGCACCGTCCGTGGTTTGGCAGTCGCGAGCGGCGGACTCTGGTCGCTCACGATTTCAGATGACATGACCACCCGTCGCTGGAATGCGGCTGGTGTACTGTCCGCTCAATATGGAAACCACACGCAGCCATTGCGAGCTGTCACGATTCGCGACGACGACGCATTGTTTGCGACGGGCGATGCGGAAGGCACGGTTTGGGTCTGGGATGCCGCAAACGGTACGGCACAGGGAGTTGTCAGGGCCCATTCCGCAGCCGTGACCGCTGTGGAATTTTCTGCAGATCGCAGCAGTCTGATTACGGCGGCGATCGACGGCACGATTCGAAGCTGGACGCTGCCCTTGCCCGCTCAAAAGCCTGCCGATGGAACAGAACCGATCAAACCTGCGTGGGAATTCAAGTCGCCCGACGGGGCCAGCATTCAGCAACTGGCGAGGCTGTCACAGGAGCAGGGACTGGTGGCACTGACAGCCGTCGGCACATCAATTGTGCGTCTTCGCTGGGACGGAACGCCCGCCGATCCGATCGCATCCCCCGGCGGAGTTTTGAAACTTCTTGATGTCGCTGCCAGCGGAATGGCGTTTCTGGCAACCAGCGATGCGGGACAGGTGCATGTGTTTGAAATCAACGGCACGCTGCGAAGGTCCCTGGCACCTATCACCGGGTTGACATCAGCCCGCTTTGATCGGGACGCTGCGTTTGTGGCCGTGTGCAGGGCTCAGCCGTTCGTACAAACGGTCAATGTGGCCACCGGTCAGGTACATGAAGAACTTGCGACAGGAATTGCAGTGATTGATGCCGTTTGGACAGGTCAGGATCAGGGGAGCATCGTCTGCGTCGCCGCCGGCAATGACGGCGTGCTCGTGCAGAGGGCTTTGCTGAAACTCTGGGGCGGGATCAAAGACGGTGCGACTGCCGTCACGTTATCGCCCGATCAGCAAGTTGCATTTTGCGGTGGGGCGGATGGTACGCTTCGTCAGTGGAATCTGACAGACGCAAATCCGGCAAACGTCGAGCCCGTGAGAACTTTCAGCGGCCACGCGGCACCTGTGGCGGAACTCAGCGTGTCACCCAATGGACTGCTCCTGTGTTCGGTCAGCGAAGATAAAACACTTCGTGTCTGGAAAATCGCCGACGGCTCAATCGTGCACGTGATCGAACATCCGAAAGCTGTGGCGTCAGTTTCCGTGTCTCCAGATTCCACACGGGTTGTGACCGGCTGTACCGATGGGATCGTGCGATTGTGGGACGTTCCGACGGGGCAGTTACTGGAATCGTTTGCTGATCACACGACGGAGACAGCCATTCAGTGCGTTCGCTTTCTGAGTGACGGCCAGACAATCGTTTCGTCCGGTGATGACAAGTCGCTTTTCTCCCATCGGACGACGGTGAGCCGATCGATTGCGGTCCACACGGGAGCCACCCGCAGCATGGTCGCTTTCAATGGTGGCGTGCAGGTGATCACAGTCGGCGATGACGCCAAAGTTGTCATGACGAATCTGGCAAGTGGCAACAAAGATCGCGAATTCGCGGTCGGCGACCGGAAGCCGGTCGTCGTCACCGTCCGTCCGGACGCGCAACGGATTGCAGCAGGCTGCCAAGCGGGCGAAATTCTAGTCTGGAATGCAAATGACGGAACAAACACGCTCCAGGTTCTTAGTGTCGATGCCGCAGTGACGGGGATGGCATGGAGTCCCGACAATCGCAAGCTGGCCGTTGCCACCGCAAAAAATATGATTCACATTTTCGCACCGTCAATCCAGGGTGTTCAGCCTCCGGTGGAATTGATACTGCATCAGCAGTTTACAGTCGCAAGTCCGGTCAACCGATTGCTGTTCGCTGCCGACAGCCGTTCGGTGTGGTCCGCATTGGCCGACGGTCAGATCGAAGAATGGGCGTACGCGGGGCTCGAACAGCGTCGGCAGTTTAATCACGGCGGGCCTGTGTACGGTGTGGCCGTGACACGTGATGGTTCGACCATTGTGTCTTGCAGCACTGATCAGACAGTCCGGGTCTGGGATACGCTTGCTGGGCAGCAGAAGTTCCAGCTCAACGGCCACGTCGGTGCCATCCATGCCGTCGCGCTGAGTTCCGATGAAACATTTGCGGTTTCATCCGGCGCAGACGGTACGTTGCGTCTGTGGGACATCGTCGGTGGTCGGCAATTGAAGCAGTTGATTACATACGACGCGACGATGTATTCCATTGCCGTTCAGCCTCAAGGCGCGTTGATCGCTGCGGCCGGAGCGGATCGCAAAGTCCATCTCCTCGACATGATCACTGGCACGGAGCGGCAGGCGATGACCGGGCATTCAGACTATCTGCACAGCGTGACATTCAGCCCTGACGGATCGCGGCTGATGTCGTATGGCTACGCCGGACAACTCAAACACTGGAATACCGCTGACGGCACGCTGCTGCGTGAAAGCCGCATCGGCCGCATCGGAAACACAGCCCGGTTCTCCCCCAGCGGCAAACACATCGTGGTCGCGAACGGCGACGGTACTGCCAGTATTGTGCCGAGTGGCTTCTGAGGATGACAACTTCCTGACTCTACCGGATTCTATGTGCAGTCAGGAAAACCAAACTTACGGGTGAATTCCGGCCCAACGAGCCAGTGCTTTGTCAGCCTGGGGCATCGCCCAGGCTGACATACGACCAGCCCTTTGGGCCTGAAGACAGCAAATACATTTGGGCCGCTCGCCGTAAGTCCACGCCATTGACTAATGCCGTCGATAAAACAAATTCAGAATCTTTTGCCACAGGCGTGCAAAGCGTCCTGGGTTAAGTACGGATTCAGTCCACGTCTTTCTCGATGATGTGAAATTGCCCCAGGCCAGATCGACGTAAGGAGTGTAGGTCTTACGTACAGAATTCCAGATGCCCACGTCGTTGATGCTGGCGAGTGAATCCCAGTAGTGGTTGAAAATATTTCGGTTGATGATCTTTCCGGCCACGAACAACCCCGTGAGCGTTCCCTGCGACAGGTTCTTGACACCTTCGACAGTCTCCATCGCGATTGCCGCCGAAACACCCAGCAGGCTGACTTGCTCACGGCTGGCAATCGATCGCATTTCGGACCAGTAGCGACTGATTTCCGATTCCGGGATCAGGCTTCGAGGATCGATTTCGTTGATGGCCTTGCGCGTCTGCTCAACGCTCGTGCGGAGTTCTTCCAGCGAAAGTGGCGGCTGGTCGAACGTACTCGCTGCGGAACCACTGGCCTGCTTGACGGCGTTGAACAGATCTTCCACTTTGTGAATGCTGGAGCTGTCGTCGATCAGCCCCTGCGACTGAAGTTCCTGAGCCAGCTCATTCAGGTAGGTCTTCGTTCCGTACGCGGCATCGCTGACGATCGCCAGCACCCAGAGCGGCGACACATGCAACGTAGCAAGGCCCGCGATGTCGATGAAATTTCCTGCGGCCTTGCGGGCAATAAATCGTGAAGGATTTCCAGCAATGTCACCGCTGACATCCGTGGTCGTCATTGGTGAGCCGGACTGCGTGGCGACAGCCGGATTTGATTCTGAAACCTGTGCGACATTCGTCAGGAGAAATCCCAGCGAGTTCCGAACCATCACTTCATAGCTCTTGGAATCCTGAAACGCCTGCGGGACCACAAACTCCGCGATTTCCTTTGCCGTTCCCGCCGTGACCCCGACAGCACTGCGAACCAATCGCTCGGGCAATGAAATCCCATAGAGCAGCCCGTTCATCAGCGACTCGACCGTGGACGAACCATTGATTTCGGTCGGCAAAGACGCATCCGCTGCGGGAGCGGATGACTGAGGAGGCACCGAAGGGACAGACATGCGAGAGACCTTCACGATGATCAAGAGTCCGAGTCATCAGGAATTGACGACCGTTACGGACTTCATCGAGTATAATGTCTGGCCGCGCCGCTGTCATGCAAAAGAGGAATGATCAACCTTGACAGCGAGATCCACCAGCGGGCAAACCTCGCCCGCCAAATGGAGCAAAGATAGGGTTCCAGATCGGCTGTACTCTTCCAGAGTTTCCGCGACTTAGGACTGGCGCAGAAATAACTGTCGTGTTCCGGACGTGGAGCACGTTTTTAACGTGCTCGGCACGATGGAATCGTGCCCCACTTATTCCTGTCTCCGTGCTTACGCTGGACCAATCCACTCTCAGGCACTGGGTGCCCCACCTGCGGATTTCAGAGCACGGGACGCGGAAGCATCGACGCAGGTCGCAACAACCAGATCCCCTACGACATTCACCAGCGTTCGTGACATATCCAGCAGTCGGTCCACGCCAAGAATGATGGCAATCCCGTCAGCGGGAACTCCAACGGATTTCAGGACGACGATAATCAGTGGAATCGAACCGCCAGGCACTCCGGCCGTTCCGACTCCCGCCAGCACCGACATCAGGACTACGGTGATCTGTTGTCCGAAGTTCAGTTCCACGCCGAAAACCTGCGCCAGAAAAAGTACGACAACGCCTTCAAAGAGTGCCGTGCCGTTCTGGTTTCCTGTCGCCCCGACAGTCAGCACAAAGTTCGATATCTCAGGTCGGAGTTTGAGTTCTTCCTGAGCCACTTTCAGCGATGTCGACAGCGTCGCGCTGGACGATGACGTGCTGAAGGCGACAAGCATGGCATCGGAAATACTCCGAAAGAACGAAAGTGGTGACCGCTTGCCGAAAGCCCAGAGCACGACGGAGTAGACGATCACAAGATGGATTGCGAGGCCTCCCAGCACAACTGCCACAAACGCAGCCAGTGCTTTTAGAATATCAGGACCCATCTGAGTCGTGACCACGAACACCAGGCACCCGGCACCGAGTGGTGCCAGCGTCAGAGCCCAGCCGATCACCGCCATCGAAATCTGATAGATGCCGCGCAACGTACCGACAAGGGCTGCTGTGCTTTCAAGGCACGTGGTTGCCGCAATACCGCACAACAGCGCGAAGAACATCACGGCCAGCATCCCGTTTCCCTTGGATGACCCATCAACCGCCCCAACCATTTCCTGGACAGGGTTCTCTGGCAGGAGGTCAACCAGCGTTTGCCCAAGCGGTTTCGCCGCATCGGCCTTCTTCACGCCTTCGTCTGCTGTGGCCGCATATTTCTCTTTGAGGGATTCGCGAACAGGCGGTGAAATCGTTCGCCCAGGCTCGACCACATTCACCAGCGTAATCCCGATCAACACGGCAGAGACAGACAGGATGGCCGTGTAGAACAGCGTTGTGAGCCCGATCCGGCCCAGCTTCCGGAGATCGCCAACATCGACAACGGCCAGAAACAGGGCGGACACAACCAGCGGCAGCACCATCATCTGCATCAGACGCAGGAACAGCTTCCCGATGGGACTGGCGATTGAGACCAGCAGGGCCACGAACTGCGTCCGACCAGCCGGGTCCGAGTCGAAAAAGACGCGATCAATGAACGAGACCACGCCGCCAAAGTACTGCTGCATGACTCCTCCGCCAAGGTCCGGCTGTTGACAGAAATTCGCGATAAGACCTGCGAAGACACCGGCGGCAAGTCCAATCAGAATACGGATATGACCGCTTCCTGAATGCGCTCCGGGCGACTGTTTTTTTCGGTCTGGCATTTTTGATCATTCCGTATCTTCAGTGCATGGGCGTGGTGCGAAGAGCCAGTTCATAAGCGGCCGCTTCACCGTCGTTGCGAACTACCAGAATATTGCCGGCCAGCGCTGCATGATTCCACGTCTTGCCGGGCAGTGCTGCGAATCTGCCAAGTTCACGATGTTCGTCCGGAGTCGCCTCGACCAGAATCACTTCGCCGGATTCCGCCTGCACCAGCACCATGTCGTCCACCAGCAGTATTTGTCCGTGACCGTATCGGCCTCCCTTCCAGAGCTTCTTGCCGTCCTGCAGCGATAAACAGGTCATGATTCCATTGTCCAGCCCATAGATGAACTGGTCGCGCACCACGAAATTCGACATTTTCGCTTTTAGGTTTCTGGACTTCCAGACTTCGCTGACGCTCCATCGGCCGCCGGACTGTTCGACTTTGAGCAAAGCGGCACCCTCATCGTATCCAGATGAGACCACGACGTATCCCGCCAATTTCGAATCGAATCCAGCGGGGGAGACCACGATCGGCTGCGCTACATTGACCCGCTGTAGTTCTCCCTGCGTCACCCAGGGGTGAATCCACAGCTCGTGGCCACGATCATCGTAACCACGCAACCCGACGCCATTAAAACTGAGCAATTGTTGTGTTCCTGCCAGCTCCACCATCGCAGGTGACGCATAGGCGGCTGCGTCGTCCCCATGCGACCAGACAGGTGATCCATCCTCCACACGAAACGACATAATAGCCCGGCCAGATCCACCGCCGGGAGTCACAATCACCTGCCCAGCGACGAGCAGCGGCGAGCCAGACATGCCCCATTCCAGATTGGATTTCTGCGGATCTTCCAGCGTGTCACGTCTCCAGATCCGCTTTCCAGAAACTCCGTCCAGACACGTCAGGACTCCCGTCGCTCCGAAGCAATAGACGTTACCATCCGAGATCGTGGGAGTCGTACGCGGACCATCACCGTGGCCATCCACGAATCGCACCTTTTCTTCATGAGACCAGAGTTCGGTGCCGGTGTGCAGGTTGTAGCACACGATCGCTTCCTGGTCCCCACGCTGTTCCATCGTGATTGCAGCTTCGTCCATGACGGCGAAACCAGCCCAGCCGGTGCCTATCGGATGACGCCACAGCTCCCGGGGTGGATGCAACACCCAGTTCGGTTCCAACCGAACCCCCGCCACGGTTCCGTCACGGTGCTGGCCGAGGAAGCCCGCATGGTCACGCTCCGTTGCTGTGAGCTTCACTTCCGGCGCTGCGGTATCAATTGATGGTGGCTCGCCAGGCACCACCGATGACCGGTATCGATCGAACTCCGATTCTGCAGAAGGCTGCCAGCGCCAAGCGAGCCGCGGGATCATATTGCCGTAGAAACTATCAATTCTGACCAGCGAGCGAAAGACGCCCCCGCAGACAGCCACAATGCCGAAAATCACCACCACTGTCCGCCTGCGCGGCCGGAGAACTGCGATTGTCACTCCGGCGGCAACGACGCTCAGCGCCACTGTGATGATTGGCCACCACAATCCATCGAGTCCCAAATAAGTGGCGCGCATATCGACTTCGCGGGAAGCCTTGATGCAGGCAGCTACAAAGCCAATCGCCAAGCCAATCCCCACAGCTGCCAGCAGCGACTTGATCGTTGTCCGGGTATCAGCGAATGCGCTCTTCGACTTAGTTTCAGGCTCGGGTTCCGCCATTGTTTACGCCATCCAATCTTTCCAGACACGACGTTAGCGATCGGGTCACACGTGAATTCGACATCATCGTGCTTGCTTGAAAAAAAACAAGCTGCTCCGGCCGAAACAGCAGAATTCAGACAGCCTGCCGCTTCATCAGTAACCAAATGCACCACATCCAAAGCCCAAGAGTGGCTGCCGTCTCCAATGGCAGGCACAACGGCCAGGTATCGTAGGCAAATAAAAACGCCCCGAAAAACAGTGAGGACAGAATAGTCAAGACGAAAGCCCGTGCCCGGGTCAACTGTTTCCATTCTGACCATGCCAGCAGAAACGCCGGAGTCGCCATCAGGATGTCATAGTACATAAATTTCGTACAGGAAAGGACGACTCCACAAAACAACAGTGATCCCTGAATACGTTCGCTGCTTTTGCCTGACCCCTGATGAAGGGCCAGCGCGGTCAACAGAACCACACATGTCGAAATCCCCCAGCTCACGACGGAAGAAACCTTGCCAAATCCGTGTTCCACCAGGCCAACCAAATCTCGCCTCGCCCACACCCAATCCCCGTGCGAGGCATATCCCACTTCCACCTGGCGAGCGATTTCAAACCACTCCGCCCAGGCATGTGCTCCACAGATGGCGATGGAGGCAATCACTAAAAACATGCCGGATGCAAACATTCCCAAATACGCCCTGGGATGTCCCGTCACCATGGGAATCCAGCAGACGGCGAGTCCCCACGTCGGCTTGTAGGCCAATAAGCCTAACACCGCTCCGGCCAGGACTGATCGATCTCGCTGCAGCAGACTCCAGCCAACGACAACAATGGCCAGCGTTACGGTGGCGTTCTGTCCCGATCCCACATTGCAAAAAAATGCGGGCTGAAACAACAGTGTCAGCACTACGATTGACGCGGGAACGACTCCGCTGGTCGCCCGACTCATTCCGAACGCAGCTAAGATGACTGCGCAAAGACTGATTTGAACCATCCACCATTGAGCTGCAGCGGGCGAGGTTGCCCCAAGTGGCGCATACAGAATCCCCTGGACCGGTGGATAAGTCAGCCAGCCGATTCCTTTCTGATGAAGATCCTGGATGGTGTCTTTATCTAAATAGTGGCGCAGCGTGGCTTCCTGCTGTACTTGGTCATAGAGAGACTCTCCCTGTCCCTCTGCCACCAGCCGACCGGCCATCCACATCCGGCCCAGATCACCTCGATGACCGACACCCAGGTGGGCGGTGGTGATGTAAAAGCACAATGCGACGCAGGCATTCGCGACACACAGCCACCATTGTAGTGACTTCGGAGCCCGATTGTTCGTGGGCACGTCTGGCTGGTTTGACTCACCCATATGCACGCCAGGTCCTGCAGATCATGGAGACAGAATCACGATATGGATTAGCGCGGGAAGTGAACACGGTGAATTACAGTGCATCGGGGGCGGGTGTGCGACCGAACCAGACTTCGGATGATGGATGTCCAGAATATTCTCTCGGCAGGGTGTGCAACCTATTTGGAGCAGTCTGCAATGACTCTGCCGGAACTTCAAAAATCGAATACCGGCCGAACTGTGCCTGCAATTGGCAATGCTCCTCCATCCAAAGCCAGGCTCCTGGCGACAAATGTTCGTAGATGCCTGTGCCCGGTTCTAAGACCAGAAACAGGCGTCCTGGATGCTTGCTCTGCTCTTTCGCATAGTCATTCATCCGCAGGATCGGGCGGTGCGTGATGTACCTCAGGGGATAGGGATACATGAAGCATGTGACGATTGCGTCAGCCGGAAGTTCGCGAACAAACGCGGCAGCGGCATTCTGGTCCTTGACATGTTGGAATCCGTAAAACCAGTCCGCGCATTGCTCCCGAGACCATTCCCAGCTCACATAATCCTGCTCGCCCATCGTCACGGAACGCAGCGAGCCTGCGGTACTGCCCGCCACAAGCGCTGAGGCAATCGCCAGACAGCCAATTTTTCGCAAGGCCTGGCTTTCGGCGGTCGCCGTTTCATATAAGTCCCGCATCACAAATCCTGCGGGAATAGAAAAGCAGACCAGCGACGGCCACAGATATCGGAAGTTGGGAACTGGAGCCTGCAGGAACCAGGCGCACGCCAGGACCCACGCGATCGTCAGCAACAGAAGTGAAAGATTCCGGGACTGCTGACCGGCGACTGCGTTCGTCGAAGCCCAGAATGGCAGCACCGACAACATGACCAGAATTCCGAATGGTACAAAGCTCTGCGCGACTAATACCTTGTTCAGCAGTAAAGGATAAAACAGAAATTTGTGCGGGCTGTCTAAACCCGTCGAATAGGCTAGTTGTTCGCCAATCTGAAATCCGTTCATCAAAGCCACATTTGCAATAAAAACAGCCGCCGCAATGACGGCGAAGAGGATCTCAGGCACTTCGGATGTGTTCGACCGCTGCCCGTTGCGGGCCTGGATGCGACGTCGGATGGTCAAGAACAAAAGCAGTGCCGGAACGGCCAGAATCAACTCAAAGCGAGACGCAGCGCTCAGGCCACACAAGCATCCGCACAGGATTGCTCTGCCAATTCCAGGGGCAGGAACGCGGCACCACACGACGCATACTATGACCAGCAGCAGCACGGCCGAAGTCGAGCCCACCGCCATTCCGCTGATTTCGGCCGATCCCGGGACTGCCAACACGGGAGTGATCAGCAGCCAGCGGGAGATCGGCGAAGAAACCCCACTTTGGCAGCCCCACGGCTGCCGAACCAGGATCATGAGCAGGGCCAGATAACACAAAAGTGAGAACAGTCGATGAGCCCACACTTGACTTCCGACCACATACTGAATGATCAGATTTGCGATCGCGAAGAGTCCACCGCTGGTAGGGATGAGTTCGCTGCTGAGACCGGGTGTATCCGCCTCTATCGCACTCCGGAGTCCATTCAGATTCCATGCTTCATCAGTCCCCAGCGTCATCAGCCACAGGGAACTGGTGGCAACGATCAACCAGCCCCCGAATGAAGCTGTCAATACCCAGGTAAGAACCTTGTGAATTCGTTCCATCGGGTCATCTTTCAATTTATGGCATGGCGACAAAGGCCAATTCAAACCTGGAGTGCGACAGGAGTGGGCCGTTGAGTTGGGTGTAAAGAATTCTTCAGCGGGTGTCTGGAATGCGAGGCATTCAGGACTGGGGCAGAAATAACTGTCGTCTTCCGGACGTGGGGCACGTTTGTAACGTGCCCAGCACGATGGAATCGTGCCCCACTGATTTCTGTCCCAGTCCATACCCGGTCAATTGTTGCGTTTGCGTGCGACACGTACAAGCGGATCGGGCGGTGATCGCGGTGAGACATGGGTGGAGCCGCATTCGCTGTTGCATTATTTGTTTTAACACCATAAGACGGTCTGCCTTGGGCCACGGCTGAAAACAGGTATAATCCCGGAATAGATGCTGTCAGTAAGTTCGAAGCAATCTGGCCGGATTTCCAGTGTAGGTTCCCGAAATGCTGATGTCTTTTGTTACAACAGCACCGGCACCAATCACAACATCATTACAAATCTGTACAGGAAGTATCGTCGCATTTGAGCCAATCGACACATGATCTCCAATGGTCGTCTGCTTCCAGCCGGCAGCACTCACCGCAGGCCCACGATCTGAGAACAGATCGTTGATAAACATGACACCATGTCCGATAAAGCAATCGTTTCCGATGGTCACAAGTTCACAGATGAATGTATGCGACTGGATTCTGGTACGGCAGCCGATTACCACTCCCCTTTGAATTTCAACAAATGGCCCAATAAATGAGTTGTCGCCGATCCTGCATTCGTAGAGATTCGATGGTTCAACGACAGTCACTCCTTCGCCAAACTGCACATTCCGGATCGAAATGGAGATTGTGCGAACTGGACCGGATTCGTTTTTTGTTGATTCTTGAGGGCGTTCACCGTTTTCTGGTGTAGACATAATCGAGTCTCAGACGTGCTATGAACCTGCGGAATCTGTGTCAAAGCGTGATCCTGCCGCCCTGGGCCTTGATGCTTCGCTGTGCAGCTTCCAGAATCCGCACAATTCTCAAACCGGCGTCGCCATCGGTCAAGGGAGTTATGCCGTCGCGGATGCACTCGGCAAAGTGGCGAACCATCGCCTGAAGTGGCTCATGGCCCTGGATTCGCGGAGACCACACGTCGCCCGTTCGATAACCGATCATCACACCATGCCTTGACTCGGCGTCGTCAGCGAATGTGATCCCGCGATCGTAGACTTTGATTTTCTCGTCCGGAGAAAGGTCGTTGTAGACGAGCCCCTTCCGGCTGCCACCGATAAGAAAACTGCGGATTTTGACAGGGCTGAGCCAGTTGACGTGAAAAGACGCCAACAAGCCATCGCCAAAATCGAGATTCAGATACGCCACATCTTCAATCCCGCTGGCAGCGTCAGTGTGACATGTGCCGAATGCAGACAGACTCCTGGGCAGTCGTCCAATCAGGTAGTCCACGATTGAAAGGTCGTGAGGAGCAAGGTCCCAGACCACATTGACATCATGCTGGAACAGACCCAGGTTGATGCGGACGCTGTCAACATAATAGATATCGCCCAACTCACCGGAATCAACGATCTCCTTGATCTTCCGGACAGGGCCGCTGTAAACGAAAGTGTGATCGACCATCAGCACGCGTCCCGCCTCCCTGGCGGCGGCAACCATCGCCTCCGCCTCACGTACTGACGCCGCCATTGGCTTTTCAACCAGCACGTGCTTTCCCGCCCGCAGCCCGGCGAGCGCCAGTGGCGCGTGACTCCCCACAGGTGTCGCAATGACCAGTGCGTCAACGTCGTCTCGCCTCACGAGTGCGGCGAAGCTGTCTTCGGCGTCCACGCCGGGATAACCGGCCAGCACCTTGTCAAGTCGAGCACGGTCCATGTCGCACACCGCCACAAGGGTGGTATCAGGGCAGACAAAAAAGTTTCGGATCAGGTTGGGGCCCCAATAGCCAGCTCCGACGAGCGCAACACGGATCATTTGGCGGTCAACTCCCGTGGGTGATATCGATGAACTACAGACCTGCGTGAAAATATTTATCGTAGGCCGTCGCGGGAACCAGATTCAGCCTGCTCAACAACCAGATCGCAGGTCGAAGCTTACGGATTAAGCTATAACTATTTGGATAATCGCGAAAATTCATCGCCGGTACTTTCATTAATTCTGCAAAATCATCCTGAGACAGCCCTAGCCGCCTGACGCAGAGTTCGATCACCTTTGGGTCCTCAATGCAGTAAGGCGTTTCCAAATTCCTGATTGCGTCTTCACGGAGCATTTGCCCATCGCGAACCAGAGCAGCATAATTGTACGTTCTGCGGTCAAAGCCGAACTTTGTACGGTGATACCAGTGCATCAGGCTCTGAAAGAGATCGTCGAAATAGTGTGCCCCTGGATACACCCAGTCCAGGTCACGCTTAATGATTTTCTCCGCCTCTGCGCGGTTGTAATTAGTCAAATAAAGAAGTGGATAAGTCCGTATTCGTCGGCGTACGGTATAGTCGAAGATCTGCCGAAGGCCAAGGCGAAACCCCGGATCTTCCGCTTTCCACGGTCTCAGTTCTACCGTTCCGAATTTCCTGTGGATTTCAGACAAGTACTTGCCATCCAGGTAATTCCATGAAAGGGGAGCAATCCCCTCTGTTCGAAACGACTGCCCGACGATCACACTCCGCAGGTTGTTTCGAACAGCCATACTGTAAAGTGCAGTCGCGATTCCGATGTCAGTACCCACCTCCAGATCCGGAACGCCTGCTTTCAGCAACGAGAGCTTAATATCTTTGGACTCCCGCCAATCAGAAGTCACAGTGCGGAGCGTCACACCAAGTTTGGAGGCGGCCTTATACATGTTTTCGCCAGCGGTCGGATTTCCGAATCCGTCGTTAAAGTGAACGGCCAAAGGACGAAGGCCCCATTCTTTCACCGCCAGCCAGAGCGTATACATTGAATCTCGGCCACCGCTTACCCCGAGAATACAATCGAACTCCGTGTTCCGGCCTATTCTTCGAATCTCATCCAGCCATTGCTGCTTTCTCACCTCGCCTGTCGCGTTGAGCGGGAACTGCTGTTCCAACTTCGAATGCAGGTGACAAAAATTACAGACGCCATCGCTGTCGAACGTGGCACCCGGCACGGTCGTGTCCACAGTACATCGCGTGCAGATTCGATAACCGTCCTTTCCCCGAGGAGTAAGGGTGAAATAGTCATGATACACGAATCGCCCCTACTTTGAATGATAATGGGCACGTTTGAATGCTGGCCACTGTGTGTCGTCCAGCTGGTACCCCAATCCCTGCAAGCGACTGCCAATCGCTGTGCCAACCGCCGGACTTTGCATCAAGTGCAGCTCTGCATGGACCACATCGCCCGCAAACTCATTGAATGGCCCCTGACAAACGATCCCCTGCGGCCCCGCGACAAGAGAACGCCCAACCATTTTTTTACCTTCATAAGGCCCGCCCACAATGTATCCCACGCTGGTCGAACTGGCAACGTACATGTCGTACATTTTCGCGAGCATGAAAAATGGTGCGAGCCACTTGTCCGCATAGGGATCGACCACTTCATCTACCGAAAATGAAGAAGTCCAGGACGACGGCGACAGGATGATCTGCGCTCCCATGCGTCCCAGCGTGTGGCCAATTGCCAGACCATCAATGTAATTGTCTGCACACACATTCAGGCCAATTCGCCCCAACTCCGTATCGACGACTCTTAACTGCTGACCCACGCGATAAAACGGTAATTCCACATCCAAAAGATTAATTTTGTGATGCACCGCGACGATCTGTCCGCACCGGTCGATCAGGATTCCTGTGTTATAGTTCCCTCTGGCAGTGGCCTCTGTCAGGCCTGCGCAGACAAAAATTCCAGAATCTCTGGCAAAGCTGCAAAGCTGGTCGCTCAACCTCCCTGGTATTGGCTCTGCCTCTCGCAACGCTGAAGGGTGAGTCCATGCGAAGTCCAGGGTCTCCGGAAGCAGTATCAAATCTGAGCCATGCTGCGCTGCGGCCCTGACCATTGACTGCGCTCGCTCAAGATTTCGCGCAGGCTCGCCCCCTTCAACGAGCAGTTGTCCCAATGTGATCTTCACCGACGTGTTCCTTCGAATTCTTCTTTAAGCTGCCAATTCCGAAAAGTACCAGACTTGCCACCAGCAGTACCGTACCTGCCACCTTGTATGCGTTCACGTCTTCACCGAGCAGCAACGCCCCGGTCAACATCACGAAGACTAAGTGCAACGCGACAAGGACGGGATAAGCTGCGGACAGGTCAAGACGATTCAACGCAAAAAACCATAATGCCGGCGCAGCAGAAAATGTCACGATCGCCGTCAACAGCAATGGGGATTGGATGAATTCCCACAAATAAGCTCTGACGGCAGCAAAGGATGTCCAGTCCATGTCTCCCTGCATGTTGAATTTGTGCTTCACGACATACGCGGCGTAGGAATCGCAAATCGCGGAGAGTACAACGAGTCCCCAACTCGACCATAAACGCATCATGCAACTTCACCTCTACAAGGGCTGCCAAGTCAACCGAATCGATCCGAAAACCTCAACTGGCCGAATTTATCGCTCCATCCGCAAGGGGCTGCGACACGGCGGAATCAACTTGTACCATCTCCTTTGGCACTACAACATTAATGGGCGATCCAGATCGTTCTTCCACGACGTAGTAAGGCCGACCCCGCACCTGATCAAATGCCCGCCATAGGTATTCGCCGAGAATCCCGAGAATCAACAACTGGATACCGCCAATCCACAGCACGACCATCATCAAGGACGAAAATCCTTCGATGGGGTGGCCAAAAATGGCGTTCACAAAAACGTGGATGGAGAAACCAAATGCGGTCAGACTCACCAGCATTCCAAGATAACTGGCAAAGCGAATCGGTGCGAAACTGAAGGAAACAATCGAATCGACGAGGAGCTTGAGTTTCTTTGCGAATGTCCACTTACTCTTTCCCGCAGCCCGAGCTTCCTTGACGTAGGAGATCGTCGTTTGCCGAAACCCCAACCACAGGATCATTGCCAGAAAACTGGTGTTTTTTTCCGGAATGGCGTTGTAAGCGTCAATGACTTTACGATCAAGAAGTACAAAATCGGCACCCTGCCGAGGCATCTCCGGCAGTGCGAGCTTCTGCATGATAAAGTAGTAGGCTGACGAAAACAGCTTGGTCGACCATGATTCCCCCAGGCGTTCTGACCGAGCTGCCCAAACCACACCGTAGCCCGCTTGCCACTCTTGAAGAAGACGAGGAATCGCCTCGGGGGGATCCTGGAGGTCTGCTGCCAGTAATATAGCGCAATCACCGCGACAGGATTCCAGACCAGCCGAGAATGCCGCGTGTGAACCACAGTTGCGAGAAAGACGCACATACTGGATTAGAGGATCGGCGAACGACCAGTGGCGGACCAAATCTGTGCTGCCATCGGCCGAGTGATCATCGACAAACACTAACTCAAAGGTTTCCCGGCATTCACTCAGGGCAGCTTCGACCCGTTGTTTCCACGCAGGCAGATTGTCCGCCTCATTCAGAAATGCCGTGATCACACTGATTCTTGGAATACTCACGAATGGTCTTTCCGCAGGTTGTGCACATCTTCCTGGACAGAACGAATAAATCTGGCAGGAACTCCCGCCCAAAGACTAAAGGGTTCGACAATGGTATGCTCAGGAACGACAGCCCCGGCTGCAATGACAGAATGGTGTCCTATTCGACAGCCCATGAGCACCACGGCATTAGAACCAATAAATACGAAATCTTCTATCAATGTCGCCGCTCGATCGACCTTATCATAAATTCGTTCGGAAATGCATCGCTGGACAGTGGAATGCGTCAGGATCTGTGCACCACTTGATATGTTGCACCCCCTGCCAATCTCCAAACCACCCTGCCCATCAATGAGGGTAAACGCACCAATCCAGGTTCCTTCGCCAATCCGGGGATCGCCGACGATCCAGCACAAATCGTGGTAGGGGTTCGGAGGTAAGCTCATCGTGCCGCCTCACGACTCCTGGTCACTGCATTCAGAGTGCTGAGCACTTTCCCCAGATCATGTTCGGTCATCTGAGGATAGAGCGGCAGGATGATCGATTTTGCGCTGGCGGCTTCGCTGTTGGACAAGTCGTTCGGAACCGGCCGCCCGGCAAAAGCAGGCTCAAGGTGTGACAGCATGACGCCGCGGCGAGTTGCAATGTCCTGATCGAGCATCCACTGCATCAGGTCATTGCGGCTGATCGGTGCGTCATCAGCGAGTTGAACTGCATAGCTCTGAAAATTGCTGGTCGCATATTCGGGCTCAAATGGGGGTATCAGCCAGGCATGTCCCGACAGTGCTGCAGTGTACCTTGCCGCAATTGCCCGGCGGCGTTCGACAATCCAGTCCAACCGCTTCAACTGCTCGATCCCAATCGCCGCCTGCACGTCAGTCAGACGGTAGTTGTAGCCCACTTCAGTGTAACTTTCCAGCATGACTTTCCTGGCCCCATGCCGAACCGTATCCGGAATGCTCATACCGTGCTGACGAAGCAATCGCAATCGATCGGCATAGGCCGCATTGTTGGTTGTAATCAGCCCACCGTCACCGGTCGTAATGATTTTGCGCGGATGCAGACTAAAGCACGCCATTTCACTGTGCCCGCCGATGATGTGGCCCTTGTAGCGACTGCCAATAGCACAGGCGGCGTCCTCTAAGATCTTCACGCCGTGCTTCTTGCCGATCTCGTTAAAGCGATCTAAATCAGCTGGCATGCCGATCTGATGCACCGGCATGATCACTTTTGTGCGGGATGTAATGGCAGCCTCGGCAGCTTCAGGATCCAGATTGTATGTCCCGGGATCCACATCAGCGAAGACCGGTGTGGCCCCTGTATGCACGATTGCATTTGCGGTTGCAATAAATGACATCGACGGACAAATGACTTCGTCGCCCGGCCCGACTCCAAGAACGACCATCGAAAGTTGTAGCGCCACTGTGCAATTTGCCACGGCAACTGCATGTTCAGTTCCGCAATACCCAGCCACCGCTCGTTCGAATTCAGCAACCTTTGGCCCTTGCGTGAGCCAGCCACTGCGTACAACTTCGGCTGCCGCCAGTGCTTCTTCCTCACCAGTCATCGGGATTGTGATTGGAATCAAAGCCGGTTTCTCCAGGGATACTCCACATCGGATGTCGCAGTCGGGCTAGCCGTGTACCAGTTCCGCAGCGCTACAGATGACAATAATTCGCTCGGTTTGCCAAGTCCCCGATAGAATTCTACAGTTTCCTGCAGGCCCTCGTCGAATTCCTTCAGTCGCTGAAGTGACACGAGGGACTTCAGTTTTGCATTATCCACCCACAGGCGAGGAACGTCCGCAGGACGGTCGTCGAGGTAATCAATCTGGACACGATGGTCGGACATCAGTTTCACTAATTTCTCGATTAGACATCGCATGGTGATTTCCACGCCCGTGCCGACGTTGATTGTTTCAGCCGTGATATTCTGAACATCAAGCAGATCCGCGAGGACGCGCGCAGTATCTTTCACAAAGAAGAAGTCGCGAGTCACGCTGCCGTCCCCAAAGATCACAGGGTTCAGGCCATTCAAAATTCGAACAATCGTCCGAGGAATCACTTCTCCGGCGTCGCCTTCATAATGGGCGCGAGGCCCATAGTTGTTGAATATTCGCAATACGGTAGTACTCAGGCCGAAACACTCGCGATACGCCAGAGCATAGTGCTCGCCAGCCAGCTTGCTCGCCCCATAAACCGTCGTGGGAGCCGTTATATCGGTTTCCCGAATCGGGAACGAATTCGTCTTTCCATAAACCTCTGATGTCGAAATGTAGAAGAATCTCGAGATCCCGGCCTGCTTTGCCGCTTCGAGAAGCTTCAGAGTGGCTTCGGCGTTGACTCGATGGTTTTCAAATGGGCTGTGCAGCGAATGTCTGACGCCAAGACATGCCAGATGAAACACAATGTCGGCGGAACGGCAGGCGCTGTGGCAAGTCTCGTCAGCCAGCAAATCGGCCTGAACAAACTGAAATTGATCCTTCATCATCGCGTCGCACAGATTCTCCTTGCGGCCGTTCCTCAGATTATCAAGCCCGACAACATGGTGTCCCCGCGACAGCAGCTCGTCCGTCAAGTGTGAACCGATAAATCCCGCAGCGCCCGTCACCAGAATTTTCATCTGAACAGTATCCATTTTCAGCTGAACAGGACCGAATCGCAGGCGAACTATGAACTTCACGAAATGCTGAAACGACGTATTCCCGTGGCGCAGCCGTCAATTCCGGAAACACTGGCATCGAAACGCACCCAGACTCGTACCGGGGTAGAAAAAGCAACCAGCATCTCCGATCGAACCGACCGTCGGCTGCGCACCATGAACCTGAGCGGCATCCTCTATTATTAGCAGACCATGTCGTTCGCAAATATCTCGCAGGGCCATCATATCAACCGCCTGACCATAAATGCACTCGAAAAAACGGCCCAACATGGAGAGTAATCGCCGCTTCAACAAGATTCGGACCAAGATTCCATGAATCTCGATCAATATCCACAAACACAGACTTGGCCCCCGTGTCAGAGATTGCCCAGGTCGTACTTATAGGCGAGCGGCAGAAATGAATTTACCGGTACGACGGACTTCCAGTCCGTCGCATGGTGCTACTCGACGGACTGGAAGTCCGTCGTACAAATTGCGAATGGTAAGTTCTATCCTGCCGCTCGCCATACTCCGCGCGGTCAGATTTGAGGTTTTGTGAGCGATGATCATGATGCCAGCATTTTCCGCGATCATCCTCCTACCCGGACGAGCCGGGTCGTGATGGGAGTGACGTCAGAACTCCTGACCTCGCTCGCTAAAAAATCGGGCCCGGCATCCACGGGCAGAATTCTTCGTCGCCGATGCCTTGCTGTTCGCTGAGCGTCTTTTCGCCACTGGCGGTCGCGATGAGTTTTTCGAATATCTCCCTACCGACGGATTCGACACTCGCACCTTCCAGAATTGTTCCGGCGTTGATATCCATGTCGTCACGCATCCGGTGGTACATCGCCGAATTCGTGGCGACTTTGATCGTCGGAGTCGGCTTGCATCCAAAGCAGCTTCCGCGTCCAGTGGTGAATACGACCAACTGACATCCGCCAGCGACAAGTCCGGTGACTGAGATCGGATCGTAACCCGGCGTGTCCATGAACGTAAATCCGCGTTCTGTGATCGGTTCCGCGAACTCGTAGACGGCTCGCAGCGGCGCAGTGCCGCCTTTCGCGACCGCCCCCAGTGATTTTTCGATAATCGTGGTGAGACCACCCTGTTTGTTTCCGTACGACGGATTATTATCAATCGAAGCGTTGTGTTTTTTCGCGTAATCTTCCCACCAGCGGATTTTTTCCAGCAGTCGATCGCCGACGGCGCGGGACACTGAACGACGCGTGAGCAACTGTTCGGCTCCATAGACTTCGGGCGTTTCCGCAAGGACAGAACCGCCGCCATAGGCGACCAGCAGGTCACTGGCATAACCCAGTGCGGGATTCGCCGTGATGCCGCTGGCACCGTCGCTGCCTCCACATTGCAGACCCAGTGTCAGCTCGGAAATCGAAATCGGTTCGCGTCGAGCCGAATCGGCATGCACCATCAACTCCCGCATCACTCCCACGGCTTTGTTCACGGTCTTGCGGACACCGCCGACCTCCTGAATGTTGAGCACCATTGGCAGCGATTCGTCCGGCTCGCGCCGCGAGGCACCGCCGAGTTGCACCAGTCCCTGCGATTCCTGAAGATGTCCGGCCTGAGCGGTCTCACAACCAAGGCCCAGCACGAGGCACGCGGCGATGTTCGGATGCCGCGCGAATCCTGCCAGCGTACGATTCAGCAGCAGATGATCTTCGCCGTTATAGGCAAATGCGCAGCCACTTTTATGGACCACCGGAATGACGCCATCGATGTTTCCAAAGCGGCTGAGGTCAGTTTTCGCCAATTCCTGAGCGACATACCGAGCGGTTGTTGCCGAACAGTTTACCGTACTGATCAATGCGATGTAGTTGCGAGTACCTGCCCGCCCATCCTTGCGGCGGAATCCCATAAACGTGCGACTGTCGGCAGGTTTTGGAAACTCCACAAGGTCGGTGCTGAATTCATAACCGGTTTTGTCACGTTCGATACTGACGTTCTGCACGTGGACCCACTGGCCACTGGCAATCTCTGTGCTGGCCGAACCGATTGGCTGTCCAAACTTGCGAATGACTTCACGTTCTCGAATGTCGTTGATCGCAACTTTATGATTCGCGGGAACGGCGTCCACAATTTGGAGTGTTCTGCCTGCCACGGTCAGTATTTCCCCAGCCTGCAGTGCGCGCCGTGCGACTGCAACGTTGTCAGAGGGATGAAGAAGCAGCAATGGTTCCTGCGCGGTCACGGGATTTCCTTCAAGGGTTAAAATATGTTGACTGTTTACGAACGATACCACTCTGAATTCACAATTGTAATCATTCTGAAGGCGGAGCAGTGGCGTGGACTTAACTGGACAGCGCCACTTTGCCCCCTCTCCCCCGATTTGTTTGCGGAGATTGCGTGGTTTATCCTGGCAGTGTGGTCGCAAACAAATTGGGGGGAGATGGCTGGGGTGAGGGGTAACGCCGTTAAGGATTTATCGTCGTGTTTTCACACGGTTTCTCGAAGTCCCTTCTCCCCCTGGTAAGGGGGAGAAGGTGGCCGGAGGCCGGATGAGGGGGTTATTCGCTGGATCTGACACTATCA
>CAMAVB010000016.1 GCA_945861465.1 Candidatus Kuenenia stuttgartensis | reverse complement strand
TCAATTACGAGGAGCTGAATGATGAAAGCTGAATTGTTCCAGGCCCGACAGCGGAAGGCCTTCACGCTGATCGAGCTGCTGGTGGTGATTGCGATCATCGCCATTCTGATTGCGTTGCTGCTGCCGGCTGTGCAGCAGGCGCGGGAGGCGGCACGCAGAACTCAATGCAAGAACAATTTGAAGCAGTTGGGTCTTGCCCATCACAACTATCACGATGTTTACGGAAGTTTCGCACCGAACATCAACATCATCTGGAGCGGCCCACCGTATACGACCGCGAATCGAGCCCGTGGAGGTTCGCAGGCCAGCAGCCTGGTGAATCTTCTGCCATATTACGAACAGGCAAACCTTTTCCAGAGCATTAACTTCAACAACGCAGCCACGGTGAAACCCTGGGCTCAGACCATCAATGGAAAACTCTTGAATGCCACGCTCATTGTGGGTCTTCAGTGTCCGAGTGAATCCCGCGGTGGACTCCTGATAACCGGCAGTAACCCGGCACGCGCTATGACAAGCTATGCGGGCTGTACCGGATCGACGTTCCAGGCCAGCAACCGTGGGTGCAACCTGTCGACAATCGTCGGCAACGGAGGTCCGCTGTACGATCCGAACGACGACGGCGAAGACTGGTTTGGACGCGCCACGATCGGACAGTATGCACGGACCGACACTCCCCATGCGAACGGTATCTCCGGCGTGATTGCGAGAAGTTCCTGGGCTGCGAAGATGCGTGACATTACCGACGGTTCGTCGAACACCATTTGTATGGGAGAAGTCCGCGCGATCTGTTCGGACGCTCTGGGCTACTGGGCACCTAACACCGGCGGAGGGTGGGCAGACTCTGAATCGCTGTGGTTCTCGACGACCGCACCGATTAACTTTCCAAACTGCCCTGGAGAGAACGGAAACCCGTCCTCAGGCGGCACAGGTTGTCGGCATCCTCAAAACTGGAATACCGGGATGGGCTTCAAATCGCTGCACACTGGCGGAGCACAGTTCCTGCTGTGTGATGGCAGCGTCCGGTTCCTGAGCCAGAACATCGACCACAACACCTACCAAATGCTCGGCGATCGCTGGGACGGCTTTGTAATTGGTGAGTTCTGATCGTTAGTTCCTGGGCTACTCGAACGGCAGACTGCGACGCAGCCTGCCGTTCTTCCTTTCTAATATCACTTTTCTGCCATGCGGGGGCCATCATGTTCGATAGATTCTCGGCACTCTTGACCATTCTCTCAGTCACCGTGGTGCTTGGTTCTGCGGGCTGCGGCGGTGGCCCGAAGATTCCACAAACCATTTCCGTGAAAGGCAAAGTGATGTACCAGGATAAACCGCTTGCTGACGCCCTGGTCGGATTCGTGTCAAAACTGGATAACAAGGACGTCTTTCCAGCCCACGGGACAACAAATGAGAATGGTGAGTTTACGCTTTCAACATACATCGATCCGCAGCACGAGGTTTCCGGTGCAACTCCCGGTGAGTTCGTTGTGACGGTGACAAAGAACGAACAGCCGGACATGGAAAAAGTCATGGAGGAATTCAAGAACAACCCTGCGATGGAGTTCAAGAAGCTCGTCCCGGAAAAATACACAGACGGCCAAGCTTCACCGTTGGCCGCATCAGTGAAAGCCGACGGAGACAACACGTTTGAGTTCACGCTGGAGGATTGAACTCAGAGGCTATCCGAAAAGTGGAGCAGACGTAAGAGCAGCAAAGGATTAGAGTTAGGACTGGTGCAGAAATAACTGTCGTATGCCGGACGTGGAGCACGTTTCTAACGTGCTCGGCACGATGGAATCGTGCCCCACTTATTTCTGTCTCAGTCCTTAGTTCGTCCATGAGCAAAGAAGTGCCACGCCATGACGGACCAGCAAACGGGATCTCGGAAGTCGTATTTCACAGATTTGACGGATGAACGGTGGGTTTTGGTTGAGCGTCTGAAAGTGATTTTCGGTGACAACAAGTATCGCAACCATTCATTGAACGCCTGGCTGAAATCAAATCGCCCACAGTGGACCATCGAAGAACTGATGCTGAGACGACTGGCTCCATCTGATTCTCCCCAAACCTTTCAACGTACCGCTTCATTGTTGGGATTGCAGAGGCTTTATTTCCGATGAATTACAACCCAATTCGTTTAACCCGTGGCCGAAAGGCCAGGCCGCACAATCACAGCCTGGCCTTTCGGCCACGGGTTAAACAAGAGTTTCCCAAATCTGCCGCAGTCATTAAGCAGGCCATTGATTCGTTTAACGGCGAGCCGCAGGCGTAGGCGAATTCTCTGCCGCTTACGCCTGCGGCTCGCCGTTAAACGATGCCTTCCCCCACACTCGATTTTCGCTTCAAAATCAGCTGAGAGTTGCACATAGAATCCGGTATAGTCAGGTATTTCAAATCTCGAATCTCGAATTCTCTGATAGAACAATCGCGGTCCGCTGGGCACGCGGTTAAACGAGTCCATGCTAATCGCGTGAGGTACAACTCAGCGATCCTATGGAGTTTTGCCCTGAAGTGTCAAGCGGGATCTGACCTTGATCTGGACCAGCGATTCTCACAGACTCCCAATGTTGCCGCCTTTTTATTGAGCGGGAGTTCCGACTCAATCCTGCCAGACATGCCGGGTTCCAGCGTGCGGAACCTGGCCGGAATCCGCAATGAAAACCGCTGTTCAATGGTCAGACGTCCTGGCGGACCTGGAAGAAGTTGCGGCCGATCACGACTCGGCACCCTCCTTTTTTGAACGGCTGTTGAGCGAATTATCCACCGTGATGGAGGCCGTTTCCGCTGCGTGCTGGATGTTCGATCAGGAACAATCCATCGGCCTGCTGGCAGAATTCCAGTTCTCTACGCTGAGTCTTCGCGACGATCTTCAGGGCACACGCCTGAACCAGCGGATACTCAGCGACACGTTTTCGGCGCGCGCCGCCAGAGTCGTCCCGTTTCAGGTGCGGAACAGTCCGGCCATTGCGTTTGTGCTGGTGGTGCCGCTGAACCACAAAGGCAACTGCATTGGTGTCCTTGAGTTCTTTGCTGGAGGAGAACCGTGGCAGCTGGATTCTGAAACTCAGCGAGGTCTGAATTCTGTCGTCAGTCTCGTCGATCAGTATCTGGAACGACTGGAGAAGCTGACTCGGGTTACGGATCCATCCGGATTTCTGGCAGATTTTGCAGCCTTTATCGCTGAACTGCACCGCAGCCTTGACCCCGCCGCCGTGGCAGTCACGACCGTCAATGATGCGGCGGTGATTCTCAAGTGTGATCGTGCCACCCTCCTGCTAAAACGTGGTTCACGATGGGATGTCGTTGCCGTCAGTGGACGCGGCGCTGTTAACCCGCGATCGAATCAGGTCCAACTCCTGCAGCGGCTGGTGCAGAGTGCAGCCGTCGCGCGCGACGTGCTGATGTACACCGGAAAAAACGACGCAGTTCCATTACCGCTGACTGCACCACTGGCTGCATACGTGGGCGAAAGTGGCAGCAAAATGCTGATGCTGCGTCCGCTGTTTCATCCAGTCTCCCGAAAGCACGGCAAGCCACAGGCGGCATCGCAGGATCGCAGAGACCAGCGACTGTTGGGCGCGATTGTGCTCGAACAATTTACCACCAGCCGACCCGGCCCGGTGTTACAGAAGTACGCCGGTACACTATGTGATCCGGTCTCGCTGGCCATGTCGAACGCACTTGCCTACCGACGCATTCCACTGCTTCCATTCCTTGATTTTCTGGGTCGGCAGTGCGAAAGAGTTCGCAGGCAGGCAGCAGTGAAAGTCGGCGTCGTGCTGTGCTGCTGTCTGATCACAGTCGCAGTCCTGTTGAATACTCCAGCCGCGTACCGCGTCAACGCCAGCGGCAAGCTGTTGCCTGCATTGCAGCGTCGGGTGTTTACGGAGTTCGATGGTGAAGTGGATCGAGTACACGTACAGCCAGGTGAACGTGTCGATGTCGGCACTCCGCTGATCACACTGAAAAATGATATTTTTGAAGACGAACTGTTGCTGCTCCACCGTCAGCAGGATGAACGGCGAAAGTCGCTTCTTGGACTGAATTCCGAACTGCATAGTGCGTCGAAGGCTGGCAACCGCGAGCACCTGCTTCAACTCCAGGCAGCGATTGAGCAATGCCGGATCGATGTCAGCAGCCTGCAAAACAAGATCGGTCAGGTCGAACAGCGAATTGCGCGAATGATTCTGCGGGCTCCGATTGCGGGGACGGTGGTGACTTTTGTGGACGAACAACAATTGATCGGCAGGCCGGTTCGCCGAGGCGATACGTTGCTCGAGATCATGGATGAAGAGGGACCGTGGCGTCTGGAGCTTGAGGTTCCGGAAAATCGCGTGCACCACGTTCAGCATGGCATTTCCACCTACGGCGACAAAGTACCGGCGTCTTTCAAACTGATGGCAGATCCAGCCCGCGAGTTTTCGGGATGGCTGAGCCACACTGCGGCACGATCCGCCATCGGTCTGGAAAGCGGCTCGGTCATGAAAATCTACGTCAGCCTTGATGACTCTGCGGATCTTCCAAAACGAATTGGAGCGGATGTCCGCTCAAGATTGGAATGCGGTGACTACAGCCTGCTGTATGTCTGGTTCGGCGACGTTGTGGAATATGCCAAGCGCGAATTCTGGTTTTGAGAACATCTGAAACTGGCAGAACGCCGATGCAGAATTGAGAACCCCTAAGGCGAGCGGCAGAAATGAATTTACCGGTACGACGGACTTCCAGTCCGTCGCATGGTGCTACTCGACGGACTGGAAGTCCGTCGTACAATTTGCGAATGGTAAGTGCTATCCTGCCGCTCGCCTAAAAACACCTCCGTGGCCGCGTTGCGTCGAGAGTGGTCGAGGTGCAAGGAAGAACGACGAGACCGCCACTATTGGGTGAGTCATTCACAGTGATCGTGCCGCACGAGACGCTATGAGGCCGGCGACATAGCCGCCTTTGAAGCCGGCATCGATATTGACGGCCACGACGTTGGATGCGCAGCAGGTGAGCATCGAAAACATGGCGGTGATGCCGTGGAGGGATGCACCGTATCCGACGGATGTCGGGACACCAATTACCGGACAGGGAACATAGCCGCCAACGACGGATGGCAGTGCAGCCTCCATTCCTGCGACGCAGACAATCGCGGCAGCCTGCTGAAGCTTCGGGACATGCTTCAGCAATCGATGAGGTCCCGCGACGCCGACGTCCTGAATGAGTTCGCAGTCGATCCGCATCCAGCGCAGCGTTTCCATCGCTTCCTCGGCGACGTGTCGATCACTGCTGCCAGCGGTAATCACAATCACCGGCCCGCCGCGGGAGACTGGATTTTCACAAGGCTGGTGCAGGCGAATTGTTCGCGCGGTGTCGTTGTGAATGACGTGATCAAATTCTGTCTGGATTGCCTGCACCTGATCAAAGCGAATCCGCGTTACCAGACTTTCCTGCCCGGCCTGCTGCTGAGTCTGCAGAATTCTCACAATCATCTCAGTCGATTTGCCTTCGCCGAAAATAACTTCGGGAAATCCGCAGCGACTTTCACGCTGCAGATCCACATCGACGTCATCGATCTGCGGTGCATCGGATTGTGCGGCGTCGGCAAGGTGTCGGATCGCCTGTTCCAGTCTGCGTTCATCGGGGTACAGGGTGGCGAGGGCAGTTCGGAGGTCAGCGAGAGATGGGGATGTGGTCATTGTGGCTTCAGCGGCTGTTGAGACGTCAATGCATTGTTATGGGTAGGCCAGACCGTGCCTTACTTAATGACCTGTTTCAAACCGGCGGCTGTTGCGGCTGATTCGGGGTCAACAACAGGCAGAGCGCGCAGAAACTCGACCATGTCCTCAATCTGGGATTCGGTCAGGTGACTTGTGACACCATGTTCATCCCGAGGGTTGGACGTCGTCAGGACATCCTTCAGCGTTGCAGCTTTCCCATGATGCAGATACGGTGCGGAACGATAGAGTCCCATCAGCGTCGGCGTGTCGTATTTCGGTTCCATGCGTTCCGAAGGGTCGTCTTTGCCGGTCCCCACATCATGTCGCACGATTTCGGCCACTGGGCGCGGCTGAGAGTCTGACATCATCGGTCCGGAATGGCATGTCGCACATTTCGTTTCGGCGGAGAAAAAGAGCTGCTGTCCGCGCTGAGCCGATGCACTCAGTCCATGCTTTGCAAAAGGGCTCAAAACACACTTGTGTGAATTCGTGTAGGCGGCCAAGGCGTCGAGCGCTGTGCTTTTGCCGCTGATTGGTTCACCCAGTGCATCCGGAAGTGGCCGTTTCGCCAGACCCTGGCCCTGCATGAGCAGTCCCTGAATCGTGTGTTCAAAGTCCTGCACTTCGTCGCGATCCGCCGACCAGTGTACCGGATGTGTCCACGACAAACCTGCCAGCGGTTGGGTTTGCCTTAAGCCTTCCGGCTGCTGCCATGTGCGTCCGTCGGCATCACCGTCGGGATGACAACTGGCACACGAAATCCAGCTTCGGGATGACATCGGTTGCAGCGCGGTATAGAACAACTTTTTTCCCAGCAGAAGATCTTCGCTGAGTGGATTGTCAGTCACAGCCACGCGGGCAATTTCAATTCCGCTCGGAACCTGCAAAACGACAATTTCGAAATCCAACGCATTGTAAATCAGCATGGCCTTGTCATCTGGCGAAAATCGAATGGCACGCGGGTTATTTCCAAGTCTCACACCTTTCTCGTATTCCAGTTCCACGTAGTCGTCGGGAAGGATGTGGCACAGATACATGTCATTCGTGCCGGCGAACACGACACCAAGCCGTTTTCCGTCGGCGGACACATCACAGTCCCACGGGTTTGCTGTGACTCTTGCGCCAAGCAGCGAATCCATCGGCACCCGCAGGCGTGTTCCGATTTTTTCTCCCGTCAATCGTGCGACTGACACATATGGAAAAATCGATCCGTTGCCGTGGGAAGCTGTGACCCGCGAACGAATGTGCGTGAAGTACGCCTTCTGGTCGTCGGGCGACAGCACGACCTGACGGGCCAGATTATCCGTTGAGGCGCCGTCCCATGTCTGCTGCACCGCGCCATCAGCGGCCGAAATCTTCAGCACTTTGGAAGTCAGGTATTCGGTCACTAACAGAAAACTGTCGTCGCGACTGATGGCAATGCCGCGGGGCATCTGGCCGACTTGCCAGGTTGCCGTCACAACACCTAATGCCGGATCGAGCTGAATGACCTGCCCTGGAAACTCCAGTGTCGCACAGAGTTTGCTTCCGTCCTGTGTGCTGACGACCCCGTACGGCTCATCAAAGACGTCGATACTTCGCTCGATCCTGCCGATATCTGCATCCAAAATGGCAATCCTGTCATCGCCGTAGACGCAGCATGCCAGTTTATGCGTTTTGCCGATCCAGGCCACGCCTTCCGGATGCGATCCGACGGGTATTTCGTGCTGCACTTTCAGTTCCGGCCAGCTCAGGATTGTCACCGTTCCGCTGTCACGATTGGAACAGGCGACGTACCGACCGTCACTGCTGAAGTTCATCAGGCCCGCAGAGCGAGTTTGTGCCTGTGCAGGAGCCGAAAGTCCGGCAATGAGCATCGCGATTGCTGCCGCGATCAATAGTCTCAGAGAGCGTTTCATGGTTTCTTACTTCGGTCAATCCGTACGGAATCGCTGTACGATAATCGGTCGAGCCGCGAGAATGCGATCACACAAGTTCACATTGTCGCGTGCAGACCGCAAGCGTGCAAGCGGTCGTTCAGAACTCCTCGAACGCCAATCCACTGCCCGGTCTTTCACATCACCTTTCGTAAGTCCCTGTGAACTGGTCCTCGGCCCGCAACAGACTATTCAGCAAGTTTATTCGCGTCCGCCCGCAGCACGAGCACGGGTACTTCTGAGTGACGAAGCACACGCTCAGTGGTCGATCCGAGCACCAATCTTTCCAGTCCATGACGTCCGTGCGACGGCATCACGATCAGATCAGCGTGTACTTTGGCAGCATATTCAACAATCATGATCCCCGGATCCCCGACGCAGGCGTATGTCTGCAACGATCCATAGCCGCGTTCAGTCAGATAACGCGACATGTATTCCCGACAACTGTTGACGCGATCCTCATCGGACGTCATCCCGGTTTCACCCAACTCACTCAAGTCCAGCTCGGGCACAATGCTGACAATGTGGATTTTGTCTCGGTTCGCCGCGACTTCAAATGCCGTTTCGATCGCCATCGAAGATGCATCAGAGAAATCAATTGGCACCACGACCGACTCTCTCGGGAAGAAATCGACCGGCGTCGTCGGAACGGTCGTTGCTTCGTTGGTGCGATGCAGTACAAGAGCCGAACAATGACAATGCCGAAGAATTCGTTCGGCAACTGAGCCCATGAGTAGCCGTGACAGGCCATGACGCCCGTGCGAAGGGACCACGATCAGCTTGCAGCCGATGACTTCAGCAAATTCGCAGACCTGCGTTCCGGGATCTCCTTTTCGAACCGCCAGATTGACGGCACCAAGTTCATTTTCCTTTGCCCATTGGCGCAGTCCGCTCAAGAGACGGTCTGCGTGGTAATTGGGCAGCGGACCGCCGATCCAAGTGAGCGGGTGCAGGGTCAAATCATGTTCCTGAGCCACATAGAGGAGCGTCACGTCTGAGTCACTCCCAGTGACAGATTTTGCCACTCGGACAGCTCGCGCGGATGCCTCAGAATAATCTACCGGGACTAATACCGGTTCCTTTGAAAAAACTGACACTGGGTGTCTCCTCTCTCATGACTATAAGCACTCTGTCAATTGTCCCACAACTGCGGATTATTATTTAGACTGTTTGACTTTCTCAGCGAACACCCCATCCAGCTTGGGGAATGTGGTCTTAATCGTATAACGGCAAGCCGCAGGCGTCGCTGCCACGCTTCGCCTACGCCTACGCCTGCGGCTCGCCGTTAAACGAATATGCCGACATTGAAGACTAAAACGAAGGTCCCCGAGGCCGTTGGAGTCGAAAATTAAACAGTCGAACTATCCACGGGCACACCTTGTGCCAATCCGAACAACTGAATACAAGACTTACCGCGACTTCGAACCAAATTCTGCATGGTTGACATGTTCTGGCGCATTCGCCCTGATCAATAAGCTGCAAATTGGAGAAGGCGGGGACCGAAGAACGCTGGGGCATCAGAATTGCGTAGTCCTAAGCCAGCGCCCTCCAAGGACGAGACGAACCGCTTCCGATCGGTAGGTGTGCAGATTTGTCACAGTGTGTGCGGTTTGTCTCGCTATTGGTCGTGCCAGTTCGTTCCTGACAAGCAGGGCTCGGAGTCATTGGATCATGTTCTGGAAAGAAAACCGGAGTTAAATGATGAAATCGATTGACGTGCTGCTGCTTTCACGGAAAGACATAGTCGGACTGATGTTGACGCCCGGCGACGTGGTCTCAGTGGTCGAAGAGGCCATGCTTGAGCATGCGGCCGGGACCTACGAGATGCATCCCAAAATCGGCGTGCATCCCACCGGCACGGATCCTGCAAACTTCATTCACGCAATGCCTGCTTATTTGCACAAGCTGGGTGCCTGCGGTCTCAAGTGGGTGGCCGGATTTGCCAGAAATCATCAACAAGGCTTGCCCAACGTCACTGGACTGCAGGTTTACAATGATACGGCGACCGGCATTCCTCTGGCCATCATGGATTGCAGCTATCTAACCGGCCTCCGCACGGCTGCCGTGAGTGCGATTGCGGCCAGGCGATGTGCCCGCACTTCTGCCGAAACTCTCGCGCTGGTTGGCTGTGGATTTGAAGGGACTATGCATCTGCGTTTCCTGACGACGGAGATTCCGACGATTCGGGAGATCCGTCTTCGCGACGTTCGCGATGAGGCGATGGCCACGCTCAGAGAACAAGCTGCTGCCTGGTTCAAAGGTGAAATTGTCCTGTGTGCGGACAACCAGTCGTGTATCGATGGTGCTGATGTGATCTCCACATGCACCAACGGGGACGAACAGATTATCCGTCCCGAATGGTTCAAACCGGGAGCGTTCGGTGTGGGCATCGAAGGAGGCTGTGCCTACACCCCGGAGGCTCTCCATCAGGCAAATAAGTTCGTCGTCGATGACGTCGCCCTTGCCGAGTATTTCGAACGAATCAGTCGTGATCGCAAGACCGAGGACGGTCAACCGGATCCGGAATTCCCCGGCGGGATGCCGAGCATTTATGCCACAATCGGTGAAATCGTCGCGGGAAAGAAGCGCGGTCGCGATTCAGAATCCGAGCGGATCATCGCGATTCCGATCGGGATGGCCATCTGCGACATCGCCGTCGCGCATCTCGCATATCATGCCGCAGTGAGTCGCGGAATCGGACAATCATTTCAGCTGGCTTAGAACCGGCGCAGAAATAACTGTCGTCTTCCGGACGTGGGGCACGTTTGTAACGTGCCCGGCACGATGGAATCGCGGCACGATGGAATCGCGGCACGATGGAATCGTGCCCCACTTATTTCTGGTTTAGTCCTTAGAACCGCTAAAGAGTGGTCTCTGCAATACCTGTCAATCCCAACGGTCGCAATTTGGAGCAGGCGATCGTCAACGCGGAGCCGGCCCCTTCGTCCGTTGCGATGACCTCATGAAATCGCTCGGTGAATTCCGATGGGGGTTCCCATTGCTTCCGCACGATCTCGTAAACTGACCAATTTGCATCGGAAGCATCGCCCCGCCGCTCCGCCAGGCGTCGCTGGACGGTGTCAGCCGGTGCTGTGCATTCGAGCCAGACGGATCGCACACCGCAGTCGATCGCCAGCTGCAGGAACTTTTGTCGATTCGACTCGAGCTGGAAAGTCGCATCGACAATGACTCGGGCACCTGCCAGCAATCGTCTGCGCGCGCGGGACCAGCACTCGTCGTAGATTCGCTGCGTTTGATCGGCGGAATAAATCGAAGCGGAATTGCCGGTTGCGTCCGCGGTTGTGAAGATCTCTTTGCGAACAACGTCTGAGCGAAGAACCTCAAAATGAGAGGTATCGGCCAACATGCGTGACAATGTTGATTTTCCGCTCCCAGGCAGTCCCGACACAAGGACCAGTGCCGGCCGTCGATCAGGTTCCTCCATTTCCGACAAACACCACAGCCAGTGTGCACGCGACCGAGCCAGTGCTTTGTCACGGTCGGGCTTTGAAATCTCCGATTCAGTACTCAGAATCGCGGCAACCTTGGCTCGGACTGCTGAACGATAGACGTTGAATAATGGCAATACATCGCAGCCGGTGATATCGTTTGTTTCGGAGAAGTAGACATCAGCCAGCCTTCCTGCCAAATCGCGGCGACCGACAAAACTCAATTCCATCACCAGAAATGCCATGTCCGCAGCGACGTCAATCCGCCGCAAACTCGGACTGAATTCAATTCCGTCGAGCACAACAATGTCGTTCGGAATCGCGCGATCTGGAAACAGAAAGACGTGCTCAAGCCGTAAGTCGCCATGCACATCTCGAATCCTGTCAGCCTCGGCCCGCTGAACCAACGTCGCCTCGTGACGCTGGATCCACTCGATGGCCAGAGTCTGTAAGCGTTTCTGGACCAGAGGCTCAATGACATCCTCGTTCAGTGTATTCGCAAACACCCAGTTCTCGGTCCATTGACGACGAAACTCGCCGTTGGCTTTTGATGCTTGATTTGCACCAGGGCGACTTGCCTGCTGGTGAACGGAAGCAATGCGTCGTGCCACTCGATCGAGGTCACACAGTTCGAGCAATCCGTCCTGCAGGCGCGACCGCAGCGTTGCCGACTCCGGAAGCCGTCGCATCTTGACCGCCCAGTCAATCACCGGTCCATTTCCCTCGAACCGCATGCCGCCGGAGTCGCTTGTGATCGGCACGACCCCCAGATAAACGTCCGGAGCCCACGGTCGATTAATCCGCACTTCCTCCTCACAGAAGTGATGACGCAATTCGACCGTCGAAAAATCAAGAAACGGAAGCTTCACAGGCTTCTTGACTTTGTAAACCTGCTCGCCACCCAGAAACACCACCGAGATGTGCGTTTGACGCACAGTCACCTCACCCACAGAAACCGGAAACGCGCGCGCATGGGACAAAGCTTGCACGATCTTTTCGAAGGAGTCTTCAGACGCTGCACAGGAAGTTGCGGAATTCTCCGAGTCAGACATGGATGACGGCCTCATCCATGCTGCGTTTGGTGATCACGGGAACCAGGCAGTCATCTGCCGGAAAGCCAGCCACGAGTATTAGAAATGGGCGTTCGTTGTCCGGTCTGGCGAGAATTGAGTTCAGGAACTTCATCGGGCTGGGTGTGTGAGTCAGCGCGGCAAGACCCGCATGATGCAAGGCGGCGATCAGCAACCCTGTCGCGATGCCGACAGACTCGGAGACGTAGTAGTTCTTACCCCGATTTCCATCAGGTAACGACTTCCATGTTTGGGCAAAGATGCAGATCACCACAGGCGCGGTTTCCAGAAAAGGCTTTGAAGCATCGGTCCCGAACGGAGCAACTGCGTCCAGCCATTCATCCGGAGCCCGGCCATTATAGAATTCCCGTTCTTCTGCTTCTGCCGCTTCCCGAAGTTGTCGCCGGACGGCTCGATCGTCCACAACCACAAACGTCCACGGCTGCTGATTTGCTCCGCTCGGTGCCGTTAACGCCACCTGCAGACAGTGATTGACGATTGCCGGGTCCACTGGCTCACGGGAAAACTCGCGGACTGTGCGTCGAGTCGCCATGTGAACAGCCAGAGCCTTTGCCCGAGACAGCATTTCATCAGGACAGAGCCGTGTGAACTCAGAATATGGGCGAAAATCCGGTTTTGTCATGAATCGAGGATCGCTTTCAACGCATGCATAGCATCCTTTGTTTGTTTTGGAACGCCAAGTCGAATCAGCGGCGACATCAGCTTTCCGGCGAACGTCTTCGCCGTGATCGTGATCAGATGAGTCATATTCGCTCCCGCGGATGTCGGCACGATATTGAAGTCGATCACGACTTGAAACATCTTGTCGTCGAATTGGTAAGTCAGTTTTTCGACGGGAATCCTCGCCGTTATTTCGCCGTCCATGACTTCCGATCGCTTCCCCTGCTTGAATGTGTACCTGAGCTTGTCACCGACTGAGTTTGGTCCCGGACTCAGTTTCTCAAGCGACACGCACACACTCAACCACTGCGGAGTCCTGGCCAAATCATCGATCAAGGCAAACGCCTGTCCCGGACTGCAGTTGACTTCGACCGAGTATTCATAGTTGATTGGCATCGTCGCGATACTCCCCGCGGGTTGGACTGAGGCTGCGTTCGGCGAAAGGGGGACGTGAGTCTCCTGATTTTTGCTGTGTCCACGCGGTCAATCAGGGGATTGACATCCACTGCTCGCCAAAGAAATACATCAGTTCCCACCGCGCCCAGTATAACTTCCGCTTTGGTTCTTGCAAAATTGGCACGTGACACGGATTCCGACCGAATATTTGCAACGGCCCGCTGCAAGGCTAAACTCAGGTCTCGACGTCTGCTGCGCCGTGCGTCGCTTGTGCCCGGATGAAATTTCGAATTTCGCATCAGAACCGCCGTGCTGCGGGGGACCTGGAATTGCTCGCCGTGTTCCAGAACGGTAGAAAATCTCGGTGCCGGAGGCTTTGCTGCCATGCTGAATTTGAGCGTTTCAACACGATCTTCGAAAAGTCGTTGGAATCCGTTTGGTCGTGCGTCCATACAACCGTCGTAAATTGTTCTCGTTTTTTGCGGTCTCTCAGCGTATCTGGTAACACGGGCTGGCTTTTTCTGGAAGAAGATTGATTTTGGCCGCAGAACCGCGAGAATTCAACGGGTATGCCCTAATCAAATAGTTGAAAGTGATATCCACCCGGCGCGACAGCGAGGGAAGGTGCTCTGGATCCCGCGCTGATGCTTCGGGTTACGATCCAGATCGCAAAAGTTTCATTACAGCCGTGCGGAGCAAATATCCAGCACGAACAGGTTGCAGCAGGAATGGTCGAAGGAGCAGGTGTGACAATGTGGTTCGCCAAACTCAAGCAGCGAAACTGTCGGCGAAGCTCCGCGACTCGTGCAATCCGGCTGGAAGCCACGGAGTTTCTTGAGCAACGTTCCCTGTTGAGCGCCGTGACAGTGCAACTGGGTGCCGAGCATGATAACACGATCTACGATGTCTTGCCGGGCGATGTTTCAAATGGCGCAGGTCAGTATATTGTTGCAGGCGGCGCGACAGGAAACGCGGCGGCCCGACGTGGTCTGGTGTCCTTTGACATCGCATCTGCCGGAATTCCCGTTGGTTCCACCATCCTGGACGTGGTGTTGAGCTTGAATCTGGCCGAGTCCACTGGGGGTTCGGCCGGCGTCAGTGTGCATAAGTTGTTGAAGGCGTGGGGCGAAGCCGGATCAAACGCTCCGGGCAATGAGTTTGATGGAGCCTCAGCCCAGCAATTTGACGCGACATGGTTGTTTTCCATGTTCGACGGCACAGCATGGTCCAATGCAGGTGGTGATTTTTCGGGCAGTTCGGCGTCCGTTTCCGTTGATTCGCCTGGCATCTATGAGTGGATTGGCGGCGGCTTGATCGGTGATGTGCAGGAATGGCTGGATGATTCGGGGCTGAATCATGGATGGCTGATACATGGCAGCGAAGTTGCCGAAAACGTAAAAGCCTTCGACAGTCGCGATTCGGCAAATGCGGTGCTGCGACCGACGCTGGAAATCACCTACGAAGAACCTGTGCTGCCATCGATCGTCGAAGGTCGCAAATTTCTGGATCGCAATGCTGACGGTATTCAGCTTCCGACCGCCGTGGCGAATCTCAACCTGGAATTCAGTCAAGGGAAGAATTTCTACAACGCCTTCGGTGGACAGGAGTACTGGTATCGTTCGCAGACCAACAATTCGTGGTACTTTCTTCGACCCTCGGGAAAACTGGTGAAGTGGGACGGCCAGGCTCGAAGTCTCACGGGTCAAACCCTCGAATCTTTCGACCAGCGTGTCTGGTACACACCATCCACTTTGATTTCGAATGGCGCAGCGTCGGCGGAGCCATGGCTGAATGGGTTTACTTTCGAACTTGTTAATTCTGCCGGCACTGTGGTCGCGGCAACCACATCGAGAGACATCGATCGAAACAGCGACGGCATGATTCAGGAAGAAACCGAACGCGGTTGGTATCGGTTCGAACATGTCGGGGTCGGCGCATTCACTATTCGAGAAGTGCCTGTGAGTGGATGGGCTCAAAGTGCATCATCCACTTCACCGCTGGCCGGAACCGCGTATTCCCTCGACAGTTCATTGGGGCTGAAATTCACTGGCAATTACCATGAAAACTTTGGTGGTCGAGGCGAACGCTGGCTGGGATCGCAAGGAGCGCAATGGTACTACGTGACTCCAACCGGTGATCTTTACGAATGGAACGGAGCGACAGCTTCCACGAGCGTGCTGGTTCAAGGCACCCTGGTCGCTTCGCTGGGCATGTCGTATTACAACGATCCGGTTTTGATCTGGGCAGCGCAGAACCCTGTTCTCGATGTGGCAGAAGGCTCGGTTGTGCAAGGCGGAGATTTCGGGAATTACCAACCAGCTGCCATCAGTGGTCGTAAGTGGCACGATCTCAATCCGGACGGCGTGCGAAACACGACAGTGTATGATCCCGGCGTGCCGATCCTGCAGGACCCGACAACGACACTCGAAAACCCAGGATACCTGGTTTGGGTCGAGGACTCGGTGACTGGCAGCCGGACTCAGGTGTCGTATATTCTCAATTCTGCCACTCGTGTTGGACGCTATAAAACCAGCGACGGCGCGACGCGGACTGCCAGCATCCCGGGTATTGCGGGAACAGAACCACAAGCAGTGTCCGCGTATCTGTTTGCGAATGAGCCCTGGTTGAATGGCTGGACATTTGAATTGCTCAATGATCGTGGCTACGTCGTGGCAACGTCGGTGTCCGCAGACCGTGATCTCAATCACAGTTTGACCATCGAACCAGAACAGGAACGCGGCTGGTATTTATTCGATGGCCTCCTGCCGGGCAAATATACGATTCGCGAGGTGCAGCAACCCGGCTGGATACAAGTATCTCCTTCGCCGGTCAATCTACAACCAACGCTGGCCACACTGCAGACGCAGTATGGTTTCAAATCCGTAACGAATGATTCATACAATTTTGGTGCTCTCAACGAGCGTTGGTTCCAAAGTCGCACGAACGCATGGTTCTACATCACACCGGGCGGCACGCTTTACGAATGGAACAGGAACAGCGGCGGCAAAAACGGTCCAGCACGAGGTACCAAAATTGCCCAACTGTCCGGCAGCGTATACCTCAATCCCAACCTGTTGTACTCACCATCGAATTCCACGATCACCGTCGTGAACGGTTCGATTGTCAACGATCGCCACTTTGGAAACCATAACCTGCTTGACGGCGTATTCTCATCACTCGCCGGGCAGATCATGTAAAGCTCGATCAGCTGCCCGAAAGCTGCGTCAGCGCTTCACGCATCTCAGCGGCACTGCCAAAACGCTCATTTGGATCATGAGCCAGAGCGCCATTCAAAACCTGCACCAGCTCTGACGAGGCTTGGGGCAAATGCCGCTGAATGGGGGTCGGACCGTTTCTAAGGATGGTGTCAATCGATATTCGACTGTCACTGCAATCGTAAATCTGAGCGTCACTGATCAACGTGTACAGGGTCGCTGCCACAGAAAACAGGTCGGCCTTTGGTGTGGCGTAGCCGCTGCTTACAATCTGCTCAGGTGCCATGTAGGAAAGCGTATTTTTGATTTCGTTCTCGCCGCTGAAGCGACTGAGCCCGGCATCCGCAAAGTATTTTGCCAAACCGAAATCCGCCAGCTTTGCACGGAGACCGCCGCCCTGCTGTGACACAAGGATGTTCCGGGGTTTGATGTCGCGATGAATCACGCCAAGGTCGTGGGCATGAGCCAGGCCGTCGAGCAGCTGTCGGATCAATCCACACGCCACGCGAATTCGTGCGGCTGTCGTCATGCGGCGCAGGACAGTCGGCAAATCGATGGCCGCCACATATTCCATGATGAGAAACACATGCCCGCTGGTGAAGGCATGATGTTGCGCTCCAGCGTGGATGCATGCAGTCCAGAAATCGTCTGAAGCTCCACATCGCGCGTATCTTGCATCCCGCAGGACGAATAGGCAAGCGGATAGCCAAAAGACGAAAAATGGGAACGCAGGTTCGACCGATCGGCAGCGCCTTCAACAGCCGATCCGAGATCACGACCGCAGTGGCTGAGATCGTCCGCCTTCTGGCAAATGCAGCTACCGGCGTAGGCATGCACTGATGACATTCTGGCCCCCTCCGACCTCGCGTAGTTGGAGCCAGAGTCTGGAAACCAGAACGGCAAACAGAAACGCAAGTTGGCAGCCGCAACCAGGACATGTTCCTATCTTTGGTCGCTGGCGACAGAGCGGCTACGACTTCCAAGCCCTCCGATTCGGCTGGCAATTGTGGGAAATGAGCCCAACTCGCGCCCGGCAGCATGGGGATGGCCACCCCGTTCAGCTTCGCACAGCCCTGATTGGCATTGGGGGTCAGCGTCGGCCGCTACCATTCGCCGCCACGGGAAAATTTCTGTCTGGCATTCTCTCGAAACTCACGCGACGCAGCGCTCAGGTTTTCCAGAATTTCTTCCGTCGTCAGCCCGGATGAATTGCGGGCCGCAGCGATGACTGTTTCGCATTCATTCGTATCCATGAATTTTGCCGCTTCCAGCAACTGAGGCTGTTCGTCCGGCGTGATGACCATGAACCCGTGCTTGTCAGCATGGATGAGATCGCCGGGACTCACTTTGCTACCAAAAACTTCGACGTCGCAGTTGAACCGAACCGGCTGCACAGCCGCATGTCCGACACACAACCTGCGCGCGATGGATTTGAAACCCGCGTTCGTCATTTCATCCACGTCGCGAATTGCTCCATCGGTGATCGTACCGACGCAACCCAGTGCCTTGTGGATGTTGGCGTTGACTTCACCCCAGAAAGAGCCGATCACGCGCGGCTTGTCGAGATCCTGAATCACAACGATCTTTGGACCGGCGACACTGCCGAGATAACGTCGATATTCTGAGGTCGCATTGGGCAGTGTTTTGCGGTGACTGGCATTGCTCGGCTCAATCACGACTGTCACGGCGTAGCCCACCATCGGCCCCATCTGCGGCATAAAATCGCGAGTCTCTTCCAGGTTGAAACCGTCCGCGCAGAAATCACGCTTGGTGATCTGTTCCCAGCCATTGTAGATCGTCGGCGTGTTCCAGCGTTTGAGCTGGAGGAGGTCAGAGTGGCTGAGTGGTCGAGGTGTGGTCATGTCGATTCAATTCCTGGGTTTGCTGAAGTGTCATGGGAAAAATGAGATTAATAGGATTTAAGAGATTGATGGTCGCATGATTCCTCTACTTCTCATCATTCCCATGCGACCTTTTTGATCACCGCAATCTCCTGATCGTGTCAAATCGTAATCTTCCGATTTCGACTGGTCACATCCCAGTATTCGGCGACCTGGCCCTTGTCGATAATCGCGACGCGGTCATACAGCGCACTGGTCGGACAGATGTGCATCGGAATTGCGAACAGCACATCGCCCGGTTGATATCGCTCGGCGTCGGGCGTGATGAGTCCCATGTGCTCTTCATTGTGGCTGTCCTGCACGGCATCGGGCAATTCCGGAAAGAACACCCGGGCACCTTTCGGTGGATCTGCGGCGACGGCTTTATTGCCAATATCCAATGTCACTCGGTCGTTCGCTGGTCGACTGACGACGCGCGTGACAACAGCGGCGGCAGGCTCAAACGGGAGATCAGGGAAATTTGTTCCGTATCCGGTGTCGTGCAAAACGCAGGTTCCGGGACAAAGTTCGATTCCGGGGTGGTCCATTTCTGCGTAACACGGAAAAGTGGGAGTTCCCCCGCACGCCAGCGCCGGGACCGGTGCGCCCGCTGCTTCACATTTCTGTTGCAGTTCAAGAACTGCGGGCCACTGAGCGGCCACTGCGGCTTTGCGATCGTCCAAAGACGTCTGTCGCTGATGGCCATCGTAAATGTGAAATCCAGCGGCCCTAAGGCCCGGCAACTTTGATGCCTGCACATAGAGAGTGACCGCAGCGGGATCGCTCGGAAGAATTCCCGTACGATTCATGCCCACATTAACGTCCAGCATGACGCCGATGGTCACCTTTGCTTTGGCCGCCGCCGCCGACAAAAGCTGCAGCGGCTTTTCGTGGTCAGTCGTCACTGAAAACTGACACGCCGGAAACTTTGCTGCGAGTGCGATGACACGACCAATATTCGGACCCACAGGGTTATAGGCCAGCAGGACATCTTTGGCACCCGCCGCGGCCAGCATTTCGCATTCGGCAATCGTCGCGGCCTTGTGTTTCGTGACACCCTGTTCCACCCACAGCCGAACAATCTGCTCCATCTTGTGAGTCTTGCAGTGCGGTCGCAATCGACTCGGATGACCGGCCATCACCAGCATGCTGTCAAGATTTGCGAGCAATCGATCACGAAAAATCACCATCGATGGAGTCAGCAAAGTCTCCAATGCAGACGTTTCGATAACGGGCAGAGATTTAGGCATGTTGGCGGGTCAGTCGTGCAGAAATTTTTCGTCGGAATATACAGTGCGTGTCGCTCATCGTCTTGGAAACCGGTCGATTGCTCAAGGCACTCAATGAGAAAAGAATGAGCTACTTTCGTACCTTTCGGAATTCTGCCAGAAAGTGCGAACTTCGGGCTTCAGCTAATGTGCCCGGCAGCCGATCATTCAGTTGGACAGGACTGCCAGCGTTTTCGAATGCCACAGTCTTGCAGAATGGACTTCTGTAACCCCGACGGAGATCTCAAACCAACCGCGTAGACCGGGATCACGAATGAGTGCACGTTTTAACGTGACTCGATCCTCGTCTGATTCGCAAACGTATCCCCCGTTCGCAGTTCAAGTCGATTCTGAAACCAAAAAAGACCGCGACCAGTTTTACTGGTCGCGGTCTTTCGCGTTTGGATCAATGCCTGTCGAAGGAGCGATGAGTGGAAATTTCAAATTTCAAATTTCAAATCTCGTTTGCCCCTGTATTTCAGAACGCCGAGAGCCGAAGATCGATCGACTGTGTCTGCCGAGATTTGTCGGTTGTCGGTGTCTGCAGTGAATATCGTACGTTGGTTTTCAGTTCGCGAGCATCTGAAGTGCGTTCAAACCCGTGGGGCTTTGCGGTGGCAGAGCGGGTCAGCAAAATTGACGGATGAGACTTAGCCGCTGATTCACCGAGATCCGGGATTGCCGGATGGTGGTTGCCAGCCCGAGGGTGCCTATCGTCGCTTTTTGAACGTTCAGTATTCACTGGAGGTCGGCTGCCAGAATCAACTGCCAGCTGGAGTCCGAAAAACGGAGATCCGGAATTGCTGTCCATATTCATAAACGAACGGTCGTACTTGCATCCGCTCAGACTCAACAACATAAGTCCAAGGATGGCGGTAGTTTGCGGTAGATTCGTTCGATGAGTCATGGTGCCGTCGGCAGATCGCAGTGTTCAGGACCGTCCGGCCGGGGTCCATACACCCCGGCGTTGAGACGGTGTTTTAGCGATTGCCTGCAATCACATCCATCCGAATGCTTGATTTTTGGCTCATCAGGCCGCTGCACGGGCGTCGCTGATCCCGGTTTCCCTGAATTTCGCGAATCACATGCCACAGGACCGGCAAAAATTGCCGGAGTGTCGCGAAGTTCTGGTGCTCTGCGAGTCGTGGATAGATGTGTGCCACTGGCTCTGCCAGTGCTTCCGGCAAATGGGGCACTGGCAAAGCCAGTGGCACACAACCGATCAATGAGTGCGTGACAAAGCTATGACCGAATCATTCTTGTTCCGCACTGAACACGCGAATCTCGACACGGCGATTTTTCGCATGGTTCATTGGATCTTTGGGATCGGCAGGGCGGTCCCAGCCAATTCCAGCGGCGTTGAACTGATTCGGATTCAGGTCGAATTTTTGAATCAGGGATTCCTTCACCGAATTAGCGCGGTTTTCGGAGAGCTGCTTGACGAGTACATCGTCAGGCAACAACGCCTTCATCGACGCATCGGAATGTCCTTCAATTACGATTCGAGCGGCTCCGAACTGAGCGACGATTTTTGAAATTTCTTCCAGAATGAAATCGACGTTCGGATCATAGAGTTCGTCGATTTCTTTACCGTCAGCATCCTTGCGAATGACTTTCTTCATCAAGTCGGAATTGTTGGGAGCGAAGTGAATGATGACGGTGTTGGTCAGCACTTCATCCGATTCCGCAATGATCTGACCGGTCGTTTTCGGGGCGAATTGGGCCTGATACTCGTCGCGCTGTGATGAGTATTTTGCTTCGCTCTGTAGTCGCTGCAGCACGCTGAAATCGGCCACCTGATCGAATGGGACTGGCTGATGCGTTACGGAACGAATACCGCGGTAAATGTAATACGCCTGTTGCCAGACGGATTCGAATCGTGACGGATTGTTCTGGTTCAGAAAGAACTGACTGTTTTCAGCGAAGTTTGTCCAATGTGCGTCGCCGAGCATCCCAAGGCAGTCGCTGGCAGGAATCGCATAACCCGCCGACATCCATTCGGCGACCTTCTGTTTCTCTTCCTGTGCTTTCAGAGATTCGATGGAATCAAAAATCCCGCGAACAATGCCTTCGATCAGATCCGGATGATCCTTAGCAAAGTCCGCGCGGGCGAACCAGACGTCCGCAATGAGTTTATTGGCGGTTGTCGTATCAACCAGCATCCGATTGCCCGGCTGTTCCGACAGCTTGTAAATGTCCGGTGCCCACGACACGCAGGCGGCAATATCTTTCTGAGCATTGAACGCAGCGGCTGCTTCGAACGCATCATTCGTGTACTTGAAAGTCACTTCGCCCGGCTGCACGCCGCCAGCCACCAGCATGCTCAAAGCAAAGTACTGCGATGGTGAATTCTGTGCGAGTACGATCGTCTTTCCGCGCAGGTCACGGACAGTGCGAATGGTGTCACGCACCACGATTCCGTCGCCGCCATTGGACCAGTCCACCTGCTGAAAAATTCGCGGCATGATCCGACTGTCGCGTGGCTTGCCGCTGGCATCCACAAAGCCTTCCATGAACAAGGGAAGCATATCGACGGTTGCCCAGCCAATATGAAAGTCGCCGGCAGCATACTTATCCCGCATATCAACCGGATTGTCGGCCAGCACAAGCTGGATGCGGAATTCTTTGCCGTCTTTCGTCTTCCAGATCTTCTTTGGCTGAAATCCTTCATTGGCATGAATGATCGGTGCCCAGCCCGCCCAGACATTCAGAGCGAACTGCACGGTGTTGTCTTCCAGCTTGGCATAACCTGCGGTGCCTTTTACCGGAGGCAGGCGATCGGCCGGTACGAAACCGTATTCTTTCTTTGTGGTAACAATGTCGTCTGAAGAACCTTCAGCAGCCATCTCGCCACCGGCTCCGCCTGCTCCACCGACATTGATCTTGCCTGGATCAAGTGGAGGCGCATCACCGCCCTTTTTGCCTTCGTTCTTGTTTGCTGCAGGATCTCCACCGGCGTTACCGAAGAATCCAGCCTGCATGCCGGCAAAATAGACAAGGCCACCGACCACTGCGAGGACGGCTGCGTAAAACGCAAATGTTGGACGCCCGTTTGACATTTTGAACTCCCTATGACTATTTGAAACGAGCCACGAACTGTTGCCAGAACTCTGCCTCGTCGTCGAAGACTAACGGTGTGGATTTTAATGAGCGGAAAGACCGCTAGCCACAGGTAACTGTTCCAGAAATCGCGACAAAACACCGGCGGCTAGCGCCGTACCGCTCATTCAAAAAGCCGTGTTACGGCTTTTCTGTGCTAAGTATCCCGAAACGGACTAAGATCGCAAATGGATCAGTCAATTTTTCCCTTGAAACGACGGCGTCAGTTTCTGGTAATCACTTCATGCAGATTCAAAATGGTCCTCGCCACACTGGTCCAGGCGGCCAGTTCAGGTTGAGAAAGGTCGTCGGGACTTGGTTTCGCTCCGACGGTCAGTAATTCTGCGGCGACGGCAGGATTCTCTTCATATTCGGCAAGATGCGCCTTTAAAAGCTGTTCCAGGACGGCGAGTTCGTCCTCCGTGGCTTGACGTGAGACGGCGCGGCGGAAGGCGAAATTCAGTCGATCATTGGGTGTCGATCCGCCTTGACGCAGAATCAATTCCGCAAATGCACGTGCCGCTTCGACATAACTGGGGTCGTTGAGCAGCACCAGAGATTGCAGTGGAGTGTTCGATCTCGCACGGTCAGCCGTGCATTCTTCGCGGCTCGGAGCATCAAACGCCAGCAGACTCGGGTGCAGGTACTGCCTTTGCCAGTGTGTGTAGAGACCTCGATGATACAACTTTTCGCCGACATCATTCTGCCATTCCCGCGCTGGAAAATTCAGATACGCCCAGTAGCCTGCAGGCTGGTATGGAAACACACTCTTGCCGCCGACGGAATCCACCAGCAGACCGCTGACTGCCAATGCGTTGTCGCGCACAAGTTCGGCATCAATGCGGAAACGGCCCTGCCGCGCGAGCCAGCGATTGTATGGATCGGTTTCTCGCAGGATGTCGTCCGCGAGTGATGACTGCCGATACGTCCTGCTCATCAGGATCGCTTTGATCGTACGTTTGAGATCCCAGCCGTGACTGCGAAAATCGTCCGCCAGAAAATCGAGCAGCAGCGGATGGCTGGGCCATTCGCCCTGAGCGCCGAGGTCGTCGAGCTTGCGCGAGATTCCCGCTCCGAAGTAGACCTTCCACAATCGATTCACGACGACGCGCGGCGTCAGCGGATTTTCCGGAGCGACAATCCACTTGGCCAGATCCAGTCGATTCAGACGCTGATCCGTCGCCGTTTCGGATGACAGCACTGCCGGGAAAGCCGGGGTCACTTCTTCGCCACTGTCGTCCATCCAGTTGCCACGCGGAAGTACCCGGACCATTCGCGGCGCGACAGCTTCGGTAATGAGCGACGAAGCTACGGACGAATCAAGTTCGCCCCGTTTCTTTTCGAGCGCGGCCAGTTCATCCCGCACCGGATTCAGCAGCGGAGCAATCGACCGATGAAATGTAGCCAGTTCAGCTTTTTGTGTGTCAGTACGTTGATCGGCGGCCACGGCCAGCGCGGCGTTGAGACTTGCTGGTGGAGCATCAGTCGCTTTGATGGGACGAGGCGATGTGGCCACGGACAGCCGAAAACAGCCGACGTTGTGTTGGGGATTATCGAGATTCTGGGCCATCACAATTTTTAACTTTGTGCCTTCGCTCAGCGTCAGATCGGCGGCAGTTTCGAACACGGCGAAATTTGGTTGCCCGGCTTTCTCCATAATCGCCCAGCCCCATTTCTTGCCTTTCGCATCGCCGTCGATCGCGGCTTCGACCGCCCATTTGCCATACGGATTGTCACCAGCGGCTCCGGTTTGTTCATAAGTTGCCGTGGCGTTTTGCAGCGGAACGGCGATTTCTTCCGCGTCCTTCTGCGGTTCGGTTGCCACGGGCAGCAACGTTACCGTGAACTCCGACAACACAAAATTCCCATTGCCCGCGCGGCCTGGCCCTTTATTCGGCAGTGAATCATCCGGCAGCACCTCCAGCCGAAATGCCGTCACGCTGGGCGGCAGGTTTGAAAACGTAAGTTCGTAGGTGTCCGTTGCAGGATTATTGTCACTCACCAGAATCGCACCATCGGCGCGCAGTGCCAGTTTTGCACCTTCAACAGACGCCATCGAATCTGCAGTCAGCGGCGTCCACGGAATCTGAGTTTTCTCCCAATCGGCCTGAGCCGCAGCAAGTTCCTGCGTGTCGGTTGCAAGAACCATTTTCGTGTCCACAATCTGCTGATCCAGAACGGTAAGTGCCGCTGCCTGTTGTTCGGTCGGAACTTTGACAAACGGGCCCCAGTTGCCGTCCGAGTTCGCTCCGGAATACAGGCCGCGTTCTTTAATGTCGGCAAAGAACGCCTCAAACCGATAGAAGTCGCGCGTGGTCAGCGGATCAAACTTATGATCGTGGCATTCCGCACATCCCAGCGTAATCCCCAGCCATGTGCCGGAGGCGTTGCGCACTCGTTCGGCAATATACTTCGCCAGATATTCCTTATCCTGCACACCACCTTCGGCACTCATCATTCCAAGTCGATTGTAGCCGGATGCGATCTGCTGCGACCGCGTCGGTGCGGGCAACAGATCACCGGCAAGCTGTTCGACGGTGAATTCATCAAACGGCTTGTTGGCGTTAAACGAATCAATGACATACTGCCGAAAAGGGGACACGCTCATCATCTGATCTCCGTGATACCCCACGGTGTCGGCGTAGCGTACGAGGTCCAGCCACCACATTGCCAGTCGTTCGCCAAAATGCGGTGATTTCAGCAGTCGGTCCACCACTTTCTCGTACGCCCCTGGTGACTGATCAGCCAGAAAATCATCAACTTCTTCGGTTGTCGGAGGGAGTCCGATCAGATCCAGGCTGATTCGTCGAATCAGTGTGTTTCGGTCGGCTGCGATGGATGGCTGCAGCTTGTGCTCTGCCAGCGTTTGACCAATATATTGATCGATCCGGGAACTGATGGAGTTGACATGATCGCCGTCTGCGTCAGCGGCATCCGCAGGGTTCGTGCGAATCGGCAGAAATGCCCAGTGTCCTTCGTACTGACCTCCCTGCTCGATCCACTTTTTCAACACCTGAATGTCGCGCTCTGACAACGACTTTCCCGACTTTGCCGGAGGCATCTTTTTTTCTTCGTCCGTTGACGTGACGCGCTGGAACAATTCACTCTCATCTGGTTTTCCCGGTATCAACGCACCGCCAGCGCCGTCGCTGCCGACGAGTCCTTCTTTCGTATCCAGTCGCAACTCAGCCTCGCGCTTATTCTTGTCCGGGCCGTGACAGAAGAAGCATTTATCGGACAGAATCGGACGAATGTCGCGATTGAATTCGACGACTTCAGGAAGTTCCGCTGCGGAGGCTGCCGACTCCTGCGCGAAGGACGCGTCGGATGTGGCCAGTGAAAAGCCGACAACTGTCAGTCCTGCAACAGAGGCCAGGAAAAATCGTGAATATTTGCAACGCATGGCAATCCTCGATCAGGACTTCGACGACAAGTTCCAGGAGAATCTGTCGAACGGTGGTTGGAGTTCAGGAACCGCGAAGGGTGCAGTTCGGCGGGAGTCACGTCAATGTATCTCTGCACACTTTCGTCGGAAGAGCCTGATTCGTCAACTGACCGAACTCCATGAATCGTAGGGTGGGACCAGCGGAGCGCAGGCCCACCGTTTATCCGATTTGGTGGGACCAGCGGTCGCGCAGGCCCACCATTTATCCGATTTGGCGGGACCAGCGGATCGCGCAGGCCCACCATTTATCCGATTTGGTGGGCCTGCGCTCCGCTGGTCCCACCCTACGAACTTGCCAACCAGCCTTGCTGTGGCTCGTGACGGCAACGATCGTTGACTGACGTTCGACGTTTCATGCAGGACCGTATGCCGTGTATATTTGCCCTTCCGCTGAGCCCGCACAGGAATTTCTTCCTCAATTTGACTGACCACGTCCTATGTATCGTGTCCTGCTGCCGAATCTGTTCTTTGAGGATGAACTCCAATCGACATCGATCGTCGCTTCGACCAGGGCCAGACAGTTGGTGGCGGAAATCGGGCCAGTCATGGGCTTGTTGGCAGGAGAGATTCCAAACACTGCACAAACACTGCCGCAAGCGTTGCTGCCGCAAGCTTTACTGTCTCGTTCAATCGTTGTTGTTCATGACGACGCTCGACCGGACAACGTACCGCCCGCGTTGCGAGGTGTGGAATTCCTGACGATCGATGAACTTGCGTCAATAGTCACACAGGAACGAAGGTCGGCCGGGAACGACAGCAGCGCGTGGGACGTTATTCCGTGGGGTTGGAGTGATTCCGCGGTAGCCGTTTTTCGGAGAGCCGGTCTCTTCGTCAAAGCACCGGACCGCGACGTTGTGCGGTTGATCAACAGTCGTCAATTCCAGTCGATGTTTGATGTGGCGATTGACATCAATGGGACGGAACGAACGGATTCATTCGGGACGTTGTGTCGTTCGCAGTCTGACGTCACCGCTGCGGTCAAGGCGGCATGTGAGTTTTCGCAACGAGGCTGGGTAATTAAGGCCGATCTGAGTCATGCGTCCCGCAATCGTCTGCGGGGGACATCGACAAACCTCCGGCGCGAGCAAGGGGCGTGGCTGGAATCCCGATTTGAATCCGGTGAATGTGTCTATGTCGAACCATGGGTCGAACGCATTTCAGAATGCGGGCTTCAGTTCTTTGTGCCGCAGACTGTAAGTCCGACCGCCGCCATTGAATTTATAGGTGCTGCGGAGATGCTCAACGATGACGCGGGACGATATCGAGGCAGTATCGTGCGGTCCGCTCTGCATGAGAGCATTTGGCAGGCGGCGATTGATCACTGCCTCCAGATTGCCAGTATGGCGGCGACTGAGGGGTATTTCGGGCCCCTGGGAATTGACTGCATGGTTTTCAGCTTCCCGAAAAGCAATCGTCGATGGCTTCGCCTCTCGCACGACATCAACGGTCGTCTCACGATGGGCCGGATCGCGCTTTCACTTCGCAGGTTTCTGGAACCTGGAGAAACGGGAGCCTGGATTCACGCAGAAACAAATTCGGGCCTGCGAAATGGAAAAACGGTTGACGAAGTGAGCTGCGGCGGCGTACGCATCATTCACACCAGTCCGGGGCGGATCGACGGAAAATCGGTACAAACCGGAACATCTCTGGTTGTTTCCACAGATTCTGACCGATTGAAAGCAGCCTGCACACAGATTCTGGGACAGCATGTGAATTGGACGCCAGCGTCGGATTCGGATCAAACACTCGTAAAATCCTGAATGATGCATTACAATCCGCGCGGCCAGAAACGAGACTTTTAGGCGAGCGGCAGAAATGAATTTACCGGTACGACGGACTTCCAGTCCGTCGCATGGTGCTACTCGACGGACTGGAAGTCCGTCGTACAAATTGCGAATGGTAAGTTCTATCCTGCCGCTCGCCTTACGAGCCTTGGATCGTAATCCGCAGCGCCATCCTCTTCGACCACGTGAGGCAGACAGCGAACGACGAGAAACTTTGTTCCAATGACAGCCGCTGAAACACCTCAAACTCCTCGACCGTGGTCACCGGAATGGTACGCCCTTCAAAAGAGCACACTCGGAGAATCCGCGTGCCAGCAACTGGGGTTTTACGTTATCCCGCCGGAGTTGCGGCTGTCGGTCGTCATCCCGGTGTACAATGAAGAGAAGACGCTGCGACAGCTCATTGACCGTGTGCGTGAAGTTCCCATTCGAAAGGAACTCATCCTGATCGACGACTGCAGCAAAGATCGTTCTCGAGAAGTCCTCAAGGCCCTTGAAGCCGAGGGCAGTCACGACGACTTCAATCGCATTCGCATCTTTTTTCACGACGTCAACAAAGGCAAGGGTGCCGCGCTGAAGACGGGGTTTGCTCATGTCGATGGCGATATTGTGATCATTCAGGATGCCGATCTGGAATACAATCCCTCCGAGTACCCGCGTTTGCTGCAGCCGATTGTCGAAGGCAAGGCGGACGTCGTCTTTGGAAGTCGTTTTCTGGGCTACCGGGGGCGTCGCGTTTTGTATTTCTGGCACTATCTGGGCAACCGTTTCCTGACGACGCTGTCGAACTGCTTCACGAATCTGAACTTGTCCGACATGGAGACCTGCTACAAGGTGTTCCGCCGCAGCGTGATTGATGACATCACTCCGAAGCTGGTCCAGAATCGATTCGGCTTTGAGCCTGAAATCACAGCCAGGATCGCTCGGCGGGGTTTGCGTGTGTTTGAAACGTCGGTCAGCTATGCCGGACGAACCTACGCGGAGGGCAAGAAGATCGGTTGGCGAGACGGTTTCCAGGCATTGTGGTGCATCATTCGGTTCGGGATTGCGGATTAATTTGCGATGGAAACAAAAATCCTGACTTATCACGAAGACTTCCTGGAACTGTGCGAACACATTCGGCAGTGCGGAATTGTCGCGTTCGATTCGGAATTCGTTTCGGATATTTCTTATCGGCCTGAACTCGGACTGCTGCAGTTTGCGACGCCCGAACGCTGTGTGGCTGTGGATCCACTGGCGGTCGCGATATTGACGTCATGGTGGGATATTATGGCCGACGACACGACGACCGTGATCGTGCATGGTGGGCAGGCGGAGATAAAATTCTGTGTCCAGATGTGCGGACGGATTCCACAGAAACTCATTGATATTCAGATTGCAGAAGGCTTACGCGGTCGCAGCTATCCGATGTCGTACTCCGCGATCGTGGAACGAGTCCTCGGAAGGCGAGTGGCCAGTAGTCAGACGCGAACTGATTGGCTGCGTCGTCCGCTGTCGCCCGAACAGATTCATTATGCTCTGGAAGACGCCGCGTTCCTGCCGGAGATCTGGGAACGTCAAAGCAAGTCACTGGAATCCTGTGGCCGTCTGCAGTGGGCACATGCGGAATTCGATCGCATGTGCCAGGACATTTTTGAAGAGGAAAAAACGCCGCCCTGGGAACGTGTCTCAGGCATTCACAAACTGCCGCGACGCGATCTGCTGGTAGCTCAACGAATCGCAAAATGGCGCGAGGAAGAAGCGGCCCATCGCAATCGACCGCCGCGGAGGATTCTGCGCGATGACCTGTTGATTGATTTAGCCAAGCGCCGTCCAAAGACTGTGCAGCAGGCGTTGGCCACGCGCGATCTGAATCGTCCGGAATACAGGAAGCGTCTGGACGATATCATCGTTGTGATTGAGGAAGCGTGTTCTGTTCCCGATGAACAGCTGCCGCCCCGACTGCGGTCACGTGATGAGTTCTCGTCCGATGAACAGGTCATTTCGCGGCTGTTGGGTCTGGCACTGGGAAATGTCTGTGCCGAACTGGATATCGCGCAGTCGCTGGTTGGCACGAACCGTGACCTGACCGAACTTGTGCGGGCTGTCCGCAGCGGCGAAAAGACCGGACCTCCACGTCTGCTGGACGGGTGGCGTGGTGAAGTGTTCGGTGAATTGTTGCGCGACGTGCTGGATGGGCGTGTCCGCTTCCGAGTCGCCCCTCCGAATTCATCGACGCCACTGATCTTTGAAGCACAGGAATAGCGACTTGGAAAAGGGGGCAGGAACCAGTAGTGGTAGGCCGGACCAAGCGGAGCGCAGTTCCGGCAATTGGGCGACATGCCGGAACGGCGCTTCGCCTGGTCCGGCCTACAACGTCACGTTTCGTTCGCGCGGGTGAAGGCAATCCTGTTCTGCCTTGCGCATCTTGACAGACATTTTGCTCACGGCGTCCATCATCGTACGCACCTGGGCATGAATCGGCAGCAGAAATTCGCCTTCCACTTTCTGGCTGATGGAATCATCCCATTGCTCTCTCGTTTCGATCCATGCGGCTTCCAGTTGTTTCAGAGCGTCTTCAAGGCGGGCCGCAGGACTGATGAAATCGACTCGTTTCATGACGCGGGGCTTTCTGTTTGCTGTGGCAAGGACGGAATTCCATTACAATGCGGTGGCGGGATTACGTTCGCCAATCGAATTTCATGCTGTGCAACACACGGAAGTACTTGTTGCGCGCTTCGTCTACAACCCGAAGAAGACCAGAAAAAAGATCTTAACCGCGGATTCCCCAGATTAGCACATTGTGACTCATCCGTACCATCCGCAGCCAGAACGCTGCTCCGCAAAAGTCAGGAGTTTTATTTTCGTGAGAAGATTATCGCACAGCGCGAGATATCCGCCGACGGAGCGGCGGACCTACGTAGGCGAGCCGCTCCGTCAGTTCGCACCAGACGCGGTGGCGAAGCCCGCGCGAAGATTGGAAAGTCGATTGAATCCGAAATAAGCATTGGTGCAGAAGTTTTTTAGTTTAACGGCGAGCCGTAGGCGTAGGCGGAAGCACGCTGGATTCGCCTACGCCTCGCCGTTAAACGATTTGTGCCAACTTACTTATGCACCAGTGCTCACACCGTCCGGGACTTCTTGTCCTGCGCAAATTCAAAACGATTGTAATACGCAATGAAGATCATCGAAATCAGCAACAAACAGGGTTGTCGTGCGAGAATTGCTGTCGATCTGGGTTTCAATTGTTTTTCTTTCACAGCAGTGACAGAATCCGGGGCCAGAGCAGACGTCCTGTCGGCGGCGGATGGCTTTGAGGCCGGTGGGCAACCAGCAAGTCGGAGCGGAATTCCATTGCTGTTTCCTTACCCGAACCGTATCGCAGGCGGACGCTATTCATGGTCCGGTCGGGATTATCAACTGACTCCGGATCAGGTTCCGTTTGATAAGGCTGGCAACGCGATTCATGGCTTTTGCATGGATCGTCCATGGAGAATTGTGTCGCAGTCCGATTCGTCAGTGACGGCTGTTTTCAGAACCAGCCTGGACGCGCCGGAACGGCTGGCGCTGTGGCCTGCCGATGCCGAGATTGAACTTACCTATGCACTGCACGGTTCCTGTCTGCAGTCGTTGATTGCCATTCGCAATCCGTCAGATCAACCGCTTCCCTGGGGCTTCGGAACCCATGCCTATTTCAGGTTACCGCTGAGTCGTTCCTCGTCAGCGGGGCAGTGTACAATCTATGCACCAACTTCGCGGACCTGGGTCCTGCAGGATTGCCTGCCGTCCGGAAAAATCCAGTCGGCACGAGTCGGGTCGGACCTGTCGTCGGGTCCTGCATTTGGCGGACTCAAACTGGACGATATCTACACCGAAGTTGCCGCAAACAACGGCGAAGTGATTTGTCGCATCACTGACCCGGCCGCGAAACTCAAAGTGGAACAAAGATTTTCCGCAGGGTTTCGTGAAATTGTGGCGTTCACCCCGCCATGGGCGGAAGCCGTTTGCCTTGAACCTTATACGTGCGTGACCAATGCAATCAATCTTCAGCAGCAGGGCATCGACGCTGGTTTACAGGTCCTCACGCCAGGCGAAACCTGGACGGGCCGGATTGAGATCGAAGTGCTGACCGCTGAATGACGTCAGATCACGCCGCCATGGACGCGATAGGGTGTTTCGAAGTCTGGCAGGTCAAGGAACCAAATTCGTTCCCAGATTTCCGGGATGTGTCGCAGACTTTCCGATGAAAAGATCAACTGCCGGGCTCGCACATCCTGATTCGGGCTCCAGATCGGCATAGCACACCCGACCGACAGCACAGAAGATGCCAGCAACAGTCCTACCATCAGTCGTAATCGAAGCTTCATCGCAACGTCCTTCCCTGGACCCGTTTTCCATGAAGTTCACTCTTCACGGATGCCACAGCAATTGGAATCAGATGAATTCTGAATCATGGCGTCCGCAAATTACGGACCCCACAAGCCAATTCACTCAGAAACCATGATCCATTGCGATGCAGTGATACTTGATCACCATCGAGCCCAGGTCAAGCGGTTCAGCGGACTGAACTTCCACCTTCGTTCCCCGGAGGCCGCTGCAGTCCCGAAGATCCTTCGCGATACGGCTGACTGCCGGATGTCGCTATTCTTCGAGCTATCTCTCGTTCTTCGAGCTCCCGAACCTTTGCTTCCATCTCTTTGCCAGGTTTGAAGGTGACGACAAATTTTGCCGGTACCTCGACCTGACCTCCGGTTCGCGGGTTACGTGCTTTGCGAGCGGCTCGCATTTTGACTTCGAAGACTCCAAAGTTTCGCAGTTCGATTCGACGATCTTCAACCAGAGTTTCAACAATGGCGTCGAAGGTCTTCTGCACGATTTCCTTGGTTCGCTGCTGCGTTAAACCTAACTCATCCGAAATCGCTTTAACGATCTCTTTCTTGGTCACGATCTGTGCCTCCGAAGCGGAAGTTCCTGCGTAGCTGGTGTCACCTGTTGTCGCTACAACTGTAGGATCTGTCAGGACTTACTGTCAAGAGTCGCGTTGAAATGAATCATTGCCAGCCAAACTGGACAACATCCAATCCACGCAATCTCGCCGGATTGCCAAATCGCAATCGATCACGGTTTCAAAGTGAATTGCCAAAGAACAAGCCCCGAAGCTGAAACGCTCCGATGCCTTTCCTCGTTATCGGATTGCGAAAAATGGAATCTTAGGGAAATTCGTCATAATCAGTACAGTTTGCCAAAACGGAACGACCGACTGTGAGCGCCGGTGGTATGGGTTGTCTGGGGTTATATGATCGAGCCACGACAACCATCAGATTCGCTTCTGGATTAGGTGTAGCCATTCGTACCCTAAACGTCATGCAGGATTTGGATTGCGTCCCTCGCTGACGCTTCGGGCTCGCAGCACTTCGACTGTGTCGAGGCCCATTCGACCGTGTCTTGGCCCTTTCGACCGTGTCTTGGCCCTTTCGACCGTGACGCGGCGACATGAATCCCTTGCTGAACACAAGTTCTTAGCATCTTGACGCTTGTGTTGCGATTGACAACTGAGCAGAATTCGGTTCCAGGGGATTTGTTGCTTGCATTGAACCTGCGGGAGGATTTCATTGCCGTCCGTCAGCTGGCTCCCATCATCCGGACGACCTGTAGATCCCAATCTTTTTCCTGTCTGAAATGAAGCACAGTCGCTTAGGAGTTCTGCCATGAATGACTGGCTGAATCGGTTTGTTGAAGACGGCACAATCGGCGAATCGCAGCTTGAAGAATCCCGCAATATGGCGGCGAATCTCGGCATACCGGTTGAAGACGCATTGATTCGTCTGGGCTATATTTCGGCCGCAGACCTCGGACAGGCACAGGCCCGTGAATTCGGTTACGAATACATTGAACTCGAAGGTCGCCAGATTCCGAACGCCATCATCGAACTGGTCACAGAATCGATGGCGCGTGAGAACATCGTGATCCCCATCGAGTCGGATGGCGAATCTGTTGTGATCGCGATGCATAATCCAAACAACATCGAAGTGATTGACAAGCTCCGCTTTGTTCTAAACCGCGAAATTCGCCCCGTGATGGCTCCGATGGAATCCATCCAGGCAGCCATTAACCGCCACTACGGTCAATCCGAGACCGAATCCGTGGACTCGATGATTTCGGAATTTACCGAAACGCAGATCGACTTCACCGACATCGAAGCTGCTGCCGCCATGCAGGGCGATGAAGACGACAGCGCTCCCATTATTCGCCTGGCAAATCTGATCATTTCTGAAGCGGTCAAAGAACGTGCAAGCGATATTCATATCGAGCCATTCGAAGACCGCGTCCGAATCCGTTATCGCATCGACGGCGTCCTGCTGGAGCGCGACAGTCCTCCCAAACGATTGCTGGGAGCCTTAGTGTCGCGATTCAAAATCATGGGAAGGATGGACATTTCAGAAAAGCGGAGGCCGCAGGACGGGCGAATCAAGACCCGAGCCGGAAACAAGGAATTTGACCTTCGCGTTTCGATTTTACCGACCAACCACGGGCAGGCGGTGGTCATGCGTATTCTGGACCGTGACAACATCAAGGTCGGGATTCGCAACCTGGGATTCAGCGATGATAATTATCGCACGTTTCAGAATATTATTCGCCGTCCTAACGGTATTTTTCTGTGTACCGGACCAACGGGGTCCGGCAAGACGACCACGCTCTATAGTGCGCTGGGGGAACTCAACCGCCCGGACCGGAAAATTATTACCGCTGAAGACCCGGTCGAATACTATTTGCCCGGCATTAATCAGGTGGAAGTCCGGCACAACATCGGTCTGGACTTTGCCCGCATTATTAAAGCCATGCTGCGACAGGCACCCAACGTGATTCTGGTGGGAGAAATTCGAGACACTGAAACTGGCGAAATGGCAATTCAGGCGTCACTGACAGGGCACCTGGTATTCAGCACTCTGCACACAAACGACGCACCGGGGTCCATTACGCGACTCATCGACATGGGAGTGCAGCCCTTCCTTGTGGCGTGTTCTCTCATGGCCGTGATGGCTCAGCGACTGGTTCGCGTGGTCTGCCCGAAATGTAAAGAGCCGTATCAGCCGTCGCCGGAAGAAGTAGAGGTTTTCAATATTTCTCCGGACGAAGCGTCCGAAGGCCAATGGTGTCGAGGCAAAGGCTGCAACAACTGTAAGCATACCGGCTACAAGGGGCGTCGCGCGGTCTTTGAACTCATGACCATGAACAGCACGCTGCGTGAAATGGCGTTCAACAGCGAGCCCGCCCAGAACATCCGGCGTCAGGCTCGACTGCTGGGTATGAAGACGCTTGTAGAAGACGCCAAAGACAAAGCGTTTCAGGGAATGACGTCCCTGGCAGAAGTTTATAAGTTATCAAAGGGCGGACACTAAGAGTGGAATGACCTGAATTTCAAGTCTCAAATCCGCAATCCGCAATCCAAAATCCGCAATCCAAAATCCAGGGTACCCCATGTCAGCACCAGCCGGCGGACGTAGTTTTCAGATTGACAAACTATTGGAGACAGTCGTCAAGGAACGTGTCAGCGACCTGCATATTACGGTTGGGCAACCTCCTGTGGTTCGTTCGGGCGGTCGCCTGGTGCGTCTGGAAACACGCACACTGACAGCCGACGACACGACGAACCTGATGAAGAGTATTTGTCCGGAACGCAATCAACAGGAGCTTCAGGAACGCGGTGGGACGGACTTTGGATTTGCGTTCGGCGACAAGGCTCGATTCCGTGTGGCAGTGTTCAAACAGCGCGGCATGATCGGCATGGTGCTGCGGCGCATTCCGAACGAGTTTCTGACTTTCGAACAACTCGGCCTGCCGTCAGTCGTCAAAGACCTGATCCAGCGTCCCCGTGGATTGTTTCTCGTGACGGGACCCACGGGTTCCGGAAAGACGACCAGTCTGGCGTCGATGATCAACTGGATGAACCATAATATGGATCACCACATCATCACGCTGGAAGACCCGATTGAATATTATCACGAACATCAACATTCGACGATCAATCAACGCGAAATCGGCGTGGATGTGCCGAGCTTTCCTGAAGCCCTGCGACGTGCTCTGCGAATGGACCCGGACGTGATTCTGGTGGGGGAAATGCGAGACCTTGAAACTATTTCCGCAGCCATTACGGCGGCAGAAACCGGTCACGTCGTGTTTGGAACACTGCACACCACCGGGGCTCAGGGTACAGTTGACCGCATCATCGACGTGTTTCCGACGAACCAGCAGGAACAGATTCGTACGCAGTTGGCCAACGCTATCATCGGCATCCTGAGTCAGGCACTCCTGCCGCGTAAACCCAAGGGACTCGTGGCTGCCTATGAACAGCTGGTCGTGACCCCGGCCATCGCGAACCTGATCCGCGAAGGTAAAACATTTCGTATCAACAGCTCGATTCAGACCGGACGGAAGTTCGGCATGATTCTGCTTGACGATTCGTTGTTCAACCTTTGGAAGAACGGCATCTGCGACGAAAAAGACGTGATGTACAAATCCAACAACCCCGGCGAACTTCGAGCCCGCATCGAACGCGCCAAGCGCGGCGTCTTCGACGATAACGAAGAAGACGATGATGATGAGTGAGAGAGAGAGAGTTTTCAGTGTTCAGTTTTCAGTGTTCAGCGGAAAGGACAGCCTGCAAACTGAAATCCGAAATCTCAAATCTCAAATCTCAAATCTGTCAACTGAACGCTGCCAACTGAACACTGAACACTGAAAACTCTCTCATGGCTCAACGCAAACTCGGACAGATCCTCGTCGATCTCGGCTACATCAATGACGACCAGCTCTGGGACATTCTGGAAAACCAGAAGCAAAGTCCCGGCACGGTCCTGGGACAGGTCGCAGCCCGAATGGGGCTGGTCAAACAGGCTCAGGTGACCGAAGCCCTTGCCGAGCAATGGGGCATGCCGGTCGTCAATCTGGAAGAAACCAACATTCAGTCGAACGTGCTGGAACTGGTTCCCCAGACGATGGCCGAAATTTACCGCATCATGCCGGTCTCGTTGAAAAACAACGTGTTGACCGTTGCGATGGCCGACCCGCAGAACGTCGGAGCCCTGGACGACCTGCGCAACTTCCTGGGCCATGAAATCCGAGGTGCCGTGTCTTCTGGTCCGGAGGTCGAAGCGGCAATCGCCCGCTACTACGCCGACCGCGAAGAGAGCATCGAAGACGTCATCGAGCAGATGACGTCGGACGAAGACGTGGAAAAACGCGCCCACGGCTATGACCTTGCCTCGGCTTCGGAAATGTCGGACGCACAGCCTATTAAGAAGCTGCTCAACATGGTCATGCTGCTCGCCATTCGCGATCAGGCCAGCGACATCCATTTTGAACCGTTCGAAGACGAATTCAAGATTCGCGTCAAAGCCGACGGCGTGCTGTACGAAATGGTACCGCCACCCCGCCACCTTGCCAACGCGATCGTCAGTCGTATTAAGGTCATGGCCAATCTGGACATCGCTGAACGCCGACTGCCCCAGGACGGACGCATTGAACTGAACGTCGGCGGGAGCAGCGTGGACCTGCGTGTGAGCGTGTTGCCGACGCTGTTCGGCGAAGCGGTGGTCATGCGAATTCTGGACCGAACCGTAGTGGCCCTGGACCTCAATAAGATCGGCATGGACGCAGTCCTTCTGGCCAAGTTTCGTCATATTCTGAAGCGACCGAACGGTATCGTGCTTGTCACCGGTCCTACGGGAAGCGGAAAAACAACTACGCTCTATTCTGCCCTCAACGAACTCAACGACACCGAAACCAAGATCATCACGAGCGAAGACCCGATCGAATACGATATCGAGGGCATCATTCAGATTCCGGTCAATCCCGATGTCGGTGTCACCTTCGCAAACGTACTGCGCGCGGTGCTGCGTCACGATCCTGACAAGATTCTGGTAGGGGAAATTCGAGACTACGAGACGGCGGAAATCGCCGTGCAGAGTTCACTCACGGGGCACCTCGTGTTCAGCACACTGCACACGAACGACGCTCCATCAGCCATTACGCGACTTCGCGACATGGGAGTCCCTGCGTTTCTGATCACGGCAACGGTCGAAGCCATTCTGGCTCAACGACTCGTGCGGCGCATCTGCAGCGAATGCCGAACTCAGTTTGCACCATCCGATGAACTGTTGATGGAGCTGCAATTGCCGCTCGACACCGCCCGCAAATACAAGTTCTATTACGGCAAAGGCTGTGCGCGTTGCAACAACTCAGGCTATAAAGGCCGTGTCGGGATTTACGAATTGATGATCATGTCGGATGAACTGCGCGACGCGATCGCGGCCGAAGCCTCCGGCGACGACTTGCGGAGTATCGCCCGCCAGCAAGGCATGACAACTCTCCGTGAATCCGGATTGAAACTGATTTTCGACGGCCAGACCACAATTGACGAAGTTGTCAGAGAAACTGTCATCGAAGACGTGTCCTAGCGTAGCTTGACTCTCCGAGTCGAGATCATCCGGCGGACGAATTGCCGCAAAAGATCGCAAACAAATTGCATTTGATTCAGGCTGAGACAAGGAGTGTTTGAGCTGCAGTGTTGAACCACGGAATACACTGATATACACGGAAAAATCCACTTTTCTTACCGAAAGTTTTTTGACCTCCCTTCGCTACGCAGTTCTCGTCCCGCTGAAAACTGAATACCGAAAACTTTTCTCTGTATTATTTCGCTACAGTAATTCGCTGCACCGAATGTGCAAACTGATCGTGACGTTTGAAAAAATCACTGTAAACTACTGTGTAACCAACGCCTTCGAGCCTTAAAATCTCAACGGCATGAACTTTGCGGCTGACTCCTGATGAGCTGTGAAATGGGCGAGAGCCCGAATCAGCGCATCCAGGTTTCGGCCAGGTCAATTTTGACTGAAGGCGTAACTTCAGTCGCCACCGAAACTTTCTGGAGAAATCGGCAATGCCAACCTTTGCATATGAAGCAATGGACAGCTCAGGGCTTGAGGTGAAGGACACCATAGAGGCCCCTTCAGAAGCCGAAGCCCAGACGATGATTCGGGAGAAGGGGTTTTACGTTACAAAGATCCGGGAAAAAGACCGGAAGAAAAAAGAAACAAAAAAGGGTGCCAAGGGGGCTGCCAAGGGGGCTAAGAAAGGCAAGACGTTTACCATCGGTGGCGTCAAACCCAAACTGCTCTGTACGTTCACCCGCCAGCTTTCAACGCTGCAGGACGCCGGCCTTCCGGTGCTTCGCAGTCTGCGAATTCTGGAAGGGCAATGCAGACCGGGAGCGTTGAAGAATGCTCTCATGGACGTGATTGAAGACATCGAAGGAGGTAACACGCTGTCGGAAGCGATGGGCAAGCAGCCGAAAGCCTTCGACAACCTGTACGTCAACATGGTGAAAGCCGGGGAAGCTGGCGGTGCGCTGGAGGTGATCCTGCAGCGTCTGGCGGAATTCAAGGAAAAGGCTCAGTCGCTCAAACGAAAAATCACCGGAGCCATGATTTATCCGGGAGCTGTGATCACGGTGGCCGTCACGATTGTGTCGTGCATCATGATTTTCATCATTCCGAAGTTCAAAGAAATCTTCATTGGTTTCGGCGTCGAGTTGCCGGCTCCAACAATGTTGCTGATCGCCATTTCGGATTGGGTTGCTGGCTACTGGTTTATGCTGTTTATCGGGCCGATTTCGTTCTGGCTGTTTATTAAGATCGTCAAAAAGAATAAAACCGGGCAGTACGTGGTCGATTGGCTTTCGTTACGTATCCCGCTGATAGGCAAGATTTTGCACATCGGCACGATTGCCCGAGTCACGCGCACGCTCGGGACATTGATTGCTTCGGGTGTACCGATTCTGGAAGGACTTTTGATTGCCCGTGATACAGCAGGCAATGCCGTATTCGTGCGAGCCTTTGACAATATCTATTCGGCCATCCGTGAAGGGGAAACCATCTCCGTGCCGTTGCGAGAATCCAAAATCGTAGATGAAATGGTGGTCAACATGGTGGACGTCGGGGAAGAAACAGGAGCACTGGACGACATGCTCTACAAAGTTGCCGACGTGTATGATGAAGAAGTGGAAGTACGAGTCGAAAGTCTTGTGAGTCTGCTTGAACCAATCATGGTCGTCGTGCTCGGTCTGATCGTCGGCTTCATCGTGATCGCGTTGTTCATGCCGCTGATCCAACTGCTGAACGACCTGGCATAAGTATTTGAAATTTCAAATCTCAAATTTGAAATCCTGTGATTGGCTGAACACTGAAAACCAAAAAATGAACACCCTCTCACTGAGACTCCATTCCATGAAACGTAACTCCAAAACCAATCCCCTCCACGCCGCCCGCCACGGCTTCTCCCTCATCGAGCTGCTCGTCGTGATCGTGATCATCGGGATCCTGATGGCATTGATTCTGCCCGCTCTGAACGGGGCGCGACTCTCAGCTCGCATCACTGCCGTTTCAACGGAGATCACTCAGTTGGATCAGGCCGTGGTATCGTTTGAAAATCGGTTCAAGTGTTTGCCACCAAGCAGTTTGACAATTCCGATCAACGCTGCCAGTTGGACGGCAACTGACCGTCAGAAAATACTCCGCATCTGGGATCAGTTTGATTTTTCAACCTGTGGCGGTCTCGGCAGCACGGCAGCAGGAGTGGCAGGGTCTTACCCTGCAGCTCCGGTCTATTTGAACGGCGCGGAGTGCTTGGTGTTTTTTCTCGGTGGCGTGAACGCCAACCCGACCGGACCACCACAGCTGATCGGATTTGCGAACAACTCGCAGTATCCATGGGCCGTCTATCCGCAGAACCGCGACATCCCATTCTTTGAGAACTTTTCTACCGATCGCCTGACCGATCTCGATGGAGACGGGGCTCGTGAGTTGATTGACTCCCTGCCGGATCAGTCCACGCCATATCTCTTCTTCTCAAGCCAGGGCAAGAGCTACGACAAGACAAACTCCGCGACCGCATGGGATGACTTCGACGTGCATGGTGGAATGACAAATTCGCTGGACATGACGTCGATTTATCTGGGTGCCGACGGCAAGACCCCTCTGCGAAACCAGGGATATCAGATCATTTCGCCTGGTCTCGACAAGCAGTACGGCGTCGGCGGGGTTTACACCGATGGTAAAGAGCTTACCGCGGCAAGAGCTATTGAGGCTGACAACATTACCAATTTTTCCGGTGGGACTCTGAAGCGATAGCACGCATTTCTCTCTTGATTGATTTTATCTGTACGTTTGGTTGACCATGAACAAACATCAACACAACAACATAAAACACAGGGGCTTTACGCTGCTGGAACTGCTGATTGTCATTGCCATGATCGCAACACTCATGACGCTGTCGCTGGTCGTCATGAGCGGATTCCTGACAACGGCAGAAGTCGAAGCAACGTCCGCCACGATCCAGAAGACGTTTCGATTACTGGAGCAGCGGATTGATGCGTTCGACCGGGCATTTAAGGGCAGCCGTAAACAAACGACGATCGTAGCGATGCGAAAACTTCTCGCCGACCCAAACGTAGATGGCGACCAGAGCGATGGGATTTTCGGTGTCACTGACGAAGCCGTGGAAATCCTGGCAAAGAAGGCTTTGTTCAGGTTTGAATTTCCGCAGCGGATGGAAGAACGACTCCTTTTTGGCGATCCCGGGACGTATGTCACGGGCCTTCCTGATTCAATTTATTTCGCATCGGCTGCACCCACGGCCAGAACGGCTCTCGGATTGCCAGCAACGACACCGTTGGATGATCCAGTGATTGTCGCTGCAGTTGCATCGAACTGGGCGAAACACGACCCGGTTACCGAAAGTGCCGAGTTGCTTTATTACACTCTGGTTTATTCCACGAGCTACGGTTCAGCCGCAGTTGATTCGGATCGTTTCACAAACGCGGAAGTCCGGGATACAGACGGTGACGGTCTGCCGGAATTTGTAGATGCATGGCAACAGCCGCTTCGATTCTATCGCTGGCCAACCCGGCTCATTGATACACATCCCCCAGTACCGTTTCAGCCAGTGCTGACCGATCCAAATGATGCAACAGACGTGGTGATTACCGTCGATACGAATAATGACGGCGTTCCAGATACGACCGTTGGTCAGCGTCAGGTTGCACCACTGGAACGACAGGTCGCGAGTATCCTGTTGAAGGGCTTGCCACCTGCGCCCGGTCTGCTTCCAAATGGAGCGTTGCCCCGAGATTTGCTTTTGACAGATCCGGACGATCCCGTGGGAATTCTGTATTTTGAACTCGAACGTCTGAACGGTGTGAACGGAATGCCGTTCTTCCGCAGGGAATTCAATGAAACAAAATATCACACACCGGACACTTTTCATTCTCCGCTGATTGCTTCTGCCGGGAAAGACGGTCAATTAGGTCTCTTTGAGCCGAACGACGTTGATCCGACCGTACCAAGGTTCGGAAACCTGGCTCAGTACAACGACAATCTGAACGGCAACGCCACACCTCGCGAAGCATCCGATCTGGCACTGATGCAGGACGTGATTGCGGATAATGTCACAAACCGCAACAAACGAGCGGGAGGACGATAAGCATGAAGACTTCTCGTTCCTCTTCAACAGAAGTGGTCACTCATCGTGCAGGCTTTACGCTGCTTGAATTATTGATCGTCGTTTCGATCATGGCCATCCTGCTGACCATGACTGTGATGGCGGTGAATTTCTCACGCGATTCGGAAAGAGTCGTCAGTGCCGCACTGCACGTGCAGTCGATGTTGTCAGGTGCTCGGGATCGGGCCATTTATGCCAAAGAAGCACGAGGAGTGCGGTTCTTCGTCGATGCGGACAATTATCGTGCCGTGACTTCGATGGTTTATATCGATCCAGCAGAGTCGTGGGACAAAGGTTCAATTCAACTTCAGCGACCGGACCTGCTGCCCGTGGGTAACCCCAATAATGTCGCCGATTCACCGAATGTGACGATTGTCGCCGGGGCCGGAACACACTGGTGGGAGCTGAAACGCCGCGGACTGTTATTTGATGGCCTGCGAGTGCGGATTCCAAAAGGCACGGCAGGAACGTGGTACACGATATCCACACAGCTCATTGACATTACCGCTGCCCCCCCGGCAACACAGTACCTCGTGCTGCAGGTGCCCTATGCAGATCCGGGCGACACCAACGTCGATTCGGTTCGTGCTTTCGACAGCGGTGGTCCGGAAGATTACGAACTGGAACTTCCCCCACGAATTCTGCCAATGGACCCCGTGAAGCTGCCGGCCGATACGATTATCGATCTTGACGGCTCAAAGCTTCCACCCAGCTGGCGACCTTCATTCGCCGTCGGCTCTGCAGGTACGGGTAACTTTCAATACTCGCAGTTTATGGATGTGGTGTTCTCTCCACGCGGAACCGTCATTGGCGGTGCTGCAGCAGGCGGTGTCGTGCATTTCTATATTTGTGACAATGTGGATTCACTGACGTTGAAAGACGAGTACGTCAACGACCTGGTCCCTTTTTCGCCTCTGCCTCCGGGATTCACAGCCGCAGACAAATTGCAATTATCTGCCAATGGGGAAGTGCATCCGATGGGGAAGGTTCTGACTTTCAATCAACAGCTGCAGGCTGGCGGCTATTTTGTTCCGACCAATGAAATCTTCACGGCGAATGCTGCCTGGCTACCGGATTACGACACCGAGCCGTACCTTGTCCGTGATCGCCGAATTGTGACAATCTTTACGCAGACTGGTGCCGTGTCGTCAAGTCAGGTTTACGTGAACGACGCTGACTCTGATGGCAACGAAGACGATCCATTCCGGTTTTCCGAGACCGGGGAGACTGGGAAATGAAACGATTGCTTGCAAAAAGCCCCCGCACCCTAACCCTCTCCCCCCGAAACGGGGTCGAGGGGACAGCTGCAAAAAGCAAAAACAACACTACACAAAATCATGCTGCCACGTCCCTTCTCCCCCTCCCAGGGGGAGAAGGTGGCCGAAGGCCGGATGGGGGGGTCGGTGCGTTTCGCCGCGGTGTCACAATGACAGAAGTGCTGATGTCGATGCTGATCATGAGCATCGGTGTGTCGTCGGTTGCAGTGCTGTTTCCGATTTCTGTCTTGCGATCAGTCCAGGCGACTCAGCTGACGAACGCCGCAATCCTCATGACCAACGCCAAAGCACTCGTACAGATGCGTAAGGAACTCCTGTTTGACCCGGATGGTGATGGAAATCTGGATGAACACATCTGGAACAAAACAGAACAACGTTACATCGTTGATCCTGCAGGATATTTTGAAATCGCGGCAGCGCCAGGAGCTACGTGGTCCAGCAATCCGACCCTGAATGATCCTGCCATCGGGCGCAATGATCCCACGTTGAGAGGACTTTGCGACTGGTTCGGCAATATCGATTCAGACAATAATGGCACGCCTGAGCCCTTTGACGTGCTGCCGCGTTATGACGGCGGCATCCGTACGGCGACGATGGGCACATGGGGTGGTAATGGGCTCGATCCCGATCCTGTGACTGCGCCTGGCCAGGCGAGATCGCTGCAATTGCTTGGATCGTCGCTGTCTAAGTTGGGTGATGGTTGGGAAACGAAAGTCGATACGATAGCCGAACAGTTTGTGTTGGACGATGGAATGTTAACGACCAGTACAGCGGGGCGCGTGGTCGGACTAAAGCTGCCGGACGATCTTGATCTCACCGATGTACAGACCGCAACAAATTATGTGCCTCGGAACGCCGGAACTCAGATCATCCCAGACCCTGACGTCTGCCGGATTGTCGTATTCTCAGTCGATGGCAGATTCAGCGTTTCGCTGCCGCTCATCGCGATTGGCGGCTCCAACATCGCCGTCTGGACCGAAGACATCAATTTTAATGGTTCGATGGACCCCGGTGAAGACCTGAACATGAACGGCATTGTGGACGGAATCGCAGGAAACGAGCGATTGCTGCCAGCCCAGTTTTACGACGCCACGACAGGTAGCTATGTGGTGGGGCGTGTTTTACTTCAGTCATCTCGAACTCATGATTACAACTGGCTTTTGACTGTCCGGCGCGGTTCCGACGGACAGGCACGAGGAGTTGATGTTGTCGTCACTCATAACAAATCGGTCACACCGGACGACGAGCGCCTCTACACCGCTGGATTTGTCAAGGGCTCTTATACACTCAATGTTTTTCTGGACGGCGGATTGAATGAACAAGGGGACGTGATTGAGCCTGCATTAAAAAGATCCGGCTACCTGCTGGACGTCACAAATGCACGTTGGTATCGCGTGCAGGCACACCGCGAAGCGAGTGGAATCCAGATTGGATCGGCCACTGGCAACGGCTATCAGATCACTCTCGAGTCTCCCGTGATTCAATCCGCAATCGGCGGCAAGGTGATGTTCCTGCCGGGCGTCATTGATGTGTATCCCATGGGCTCCGTCAGCCTCCCGACAAATCGGTGATCCATTCAACAGAAAGCAGAACAGCAAAACCCCTCACCCTAACCCTCTCCCCTGAAACAGGGGAGAGGGGACGGAGTTAGAATAAGTTCCTTCTTCCCTTGGCAAGGGGGAGAAGGTGGCCAAAGGCCGGATGAGGGGGTGTTCCCAGGCATGACCATGAAAACAAAACATCGTAAGTTAAAGAAGCAATTAAAGAATCGCTCCGCGTTTACCCTCATCGAAATGTTGGTATCCGTCAGCCTTGTGCTGCTGATGATGACGATGTTTGCCACGATCTTTCAGATCACCACGCGGAGTATGTCGAAGCAGCGTGGAATCTCGTTGAACGACCAGCGAGCTCGATCTGTATTTACCGTGATGAACAAGGATTTTCAGCATCGGACGATGCGGTACTCGCTCCCATATTTCCCGACTGAGGACTCAGCGAAGTCGGTCACTTCGTTTTCAAATCGAGCTGGCTACTTGTATTTTTCGATGAATGAACCGGACAGCGGCCTTGATGACAAGATTCAGTTTACTGTCAGTTCCAATATTCTTTTTGACGACACAGATGCGTCGCCTTACTTCGGTCGGGCGACCGAACTTGTTGATCGGAGCAACGGCACTTCAGGATTGGCGATTAGTCCTAATCAGCCGGAAACTGATGACGGATCGATCGCGGCGAATTCGATTGGAAGTTCTCCCGCCGCTGAAGTGTGCTACTTCCTGCGGAACGGAAATCTCTATCGGCGTGTCATGCTTGTCAGGGAACCAATTTCCTATGCCGGAAAAAATCTGGCTCCCCAGCCGACGGCACAGTCTGGATTCGATTTCTTCCTTGGTCAAACGAACCCGTCGAACAACGCCACTTACGATGGACTGTTCCAGCCACTTGGCGCAGCTGCTACAGACGATTTTTATCGGCTTTTTGATTACTCGGCGTTTGCCACAAATATCGGGGGGCGACAGAAAGCAACTTTTGTGGGCAGTGCATCGTTGTCAAATGAGACTGCCGGAGCGGCCCAGGATATTCTTGCGGTTCCTACCAATCGATTTGGATTCAATCCAGTGACAGGGTTGTCTCGGGAGCACGCTGTGCATCCGGCGGCTAATCTTGGCCCCAGTAAGTTCCTTGGCGCGTTTCTGCAGGCGGAAACATCGACAGGAAATTTCAATTGGCCACAGGGACCATCGACCGTCGAATTGGCCGGCAACACAGATTCGTCGGTGGCAAACGGTAATGCGGTCCTCGGAAGTGGCAATCCTTTTGACATCGTAGGGATGCCCATGACCCTGAATCAGGGTAATGGCATCGTTTCAGCGTTCGACGCATCGACGAACCCCGAAGGTCGAGGCGGAGTGCGTCGCGTGGAAGATCTGCTGCTGACGAACGTTCACGAGATGAAGGTCGAGATCTGGGATCATCGGCTGCAGCGATTCGTGACTCCCGGTCATTTTTGGACAAATCCTGCGACAGGACAAACCGGTGATTTCCACGTCAGCCGGTGTCTAAACATTAACTCCGGACCTCTTGGGTCGGCTGGCCCGGTTGCGATGAAAGGCCATACATTTGACACCTGGCACCCCGGCGTGTCATTGGACTTCGACGGTGTCGGTACTGTGTCTGACGCAGAACGAAGTCCGCCTTATATCCCATACGCTTACTATCCACCGCGACAGACAGACATTCCGCCGGGACCCTCGCCATCAAGCATGACAGATTCAGTGCGAACCTATTGGCAGCCAAACAGCACTAGCATCGCCGGAAATCCACGAGTGCTGATGGATGGAAGTATTGTCTTTGCCCCCGTTACCTTTGATGGCGACATGCCAAACGAGATATTTGAATGGCCAACTGGACTTAATACAGACCAAATACCTCTCCAGGCATTTCATATCGCCTACGTGTGTGTTTCTGGTGATGATATGAACGGTGACGGCGTCAGGACTGGAATGTCACCACCCAATTTTCCTACTGCACCAGGTCGGCGAGTGACAGATGGAGAAGTCATCTGGGAATCTTTCGACAACCGACGTCCATTGGAATCCGTTCGGGTTCAGTTCCGTTTCTATGACAAGACATCAGACACATTGAAACAACTGTCGTTAGTGATCCCGCTAACAGACCCACCCAAATAAGTCCCTTCTCCCCCTGGCAAGGGGGAGAAGGTGGCCGGAGGCCGGATGAGGGGGCCGGCTTCGGTCGCGACGTTGTGGAACAGAAAAAGCAAACCCCTCACCCTCTCCCCTGAAACAGGGGAGAGGGGACAAAATAGGAAGGCAGGCCATGAGCAAAGGATCACGTCATCAACGCGGAACGGAGCCTGAATATGCTCTTCCATTTCGACGTGGATTGCGTGGTGCTACGACGAAGCCGGAGCAGCTACTTTGGGCAATGGTTCGAAATCGCCGCCTGGAAGGTGCAAAGTTCAGGCGTCAACATTCCATTGGGAAGTACATCGTTGACTTTGTCTGTCTTGAACGATCACTCATTATTGAACTTGATGGTGAATATCACGACTACATCGTGGAAGAAGATCTGGAACGGCAGGAGTACTTAAAGGCACAAGGATTTGTGGTCCTTCGATTTTGGAATGAAGATGTGTTAAATGATGCGGAGGCCGTGGCACGTGGCATAATAAATGCACTGAAAGCAAACCCCTCACCCTAGCCCTCTCCCCTCGTGAGGGGAGAGGGGACAAGAATAAGTCCCTTCTCCCCTTGGCAAGGGGGAGAAGGTGGCCGAAGGCCGGATGAGGGGGCTGGCCTCGGTTGCGATGTTGCAGAACAGAAAAGCAGACCCCTCACCCTAGCCCTCTCCCCTTGTGAGGGGAGAGGGGACAAGAATAAGTCCCTTCTCCCCCTGGCAAGGGGGAGAAGGTGGCCGAAGGCCGGATGAGGGGGCTGGCTTCGGTCGCGACGTTGCAGAACAGAAAAAGCAGACCCCTCACCCTAACCCTCTCCCCTTGCCAGGGGAGAGGGGACAAGAATCAGTCCCTTCTCCCCCTGGCAAGGGGGAGAAGGTGGCCGAAGGCCGGATGAGGGGGCCGGCTTCGGTGGAGATGTGGCAGAACAAAAAGAGCAAACCACTCACCCTAACCCTCTCCCCTTGTCAGGGGAGTGGGGACAAGAAACAAGATAACCCTCTCCCCTGAATCAGGGGAGAGGGGACAGAACTGAAGAAACATCCGTGTCGGACGAACGCCGAATACAGGGAGTCGATCACAATGCACAAAAATTCTCAATCACCAACAAACTGCACCAATGATCGTCGAGGCTCGACGCTCATCATCGTCATCGCATTGCTGGGACTCCTGGCCTTTACCGGCGTAGTGTTCTTCACGTTTGCGTCCTCGGAGCGTCAGGCGGCGGAGTATTTCAGTGAGGCCGCGAAGGGTGAAGTCGATGCCCCGGACAATGTCTGGGACCATCCTCTGCGGCAGTTCGTTTCGGGAACCAGTAACTCTCCTTCCGATCGTCCCAGTATTTTGCGAAGTACAACACGTCGGCACTCGATCACAACCAATCTGGTCGGCGGTGACCTGTCGCCGCACAGTGGTGAAGGCATTCATCTGATCATGCAGGATGATCCGTCAACCGTCGATACCGCTGCCGTTCCTCGAGTGGATATGGATCGGGACGGCGACGCAAACGACGAGGATGGCGTTCCTGCGGGTGAAACGAACAACCAGCCGCTGTTGAACTTCGTGGATTCGCCTTCTGTCTGGATGGGAAATGAGACACGTGTTTCAAGAATCCCGGCACCAGACGTGGACTACACGTCACCTGATATCAACAACCTGTTTCTGGCATACAAGGGCTGGGCTGTGCGAGATAACGGCGGCGGAAGCTACGAACGTGTCCCGATTATCATTCCGTCATTCTTCCGCCCTCAGTATATGAAAACTGGCGGTAACAACGGTTTCGGAGGCAACTCTACGCCGACGGATATCAATTGGGCTCAGACCTATGATGGCGTGAACAGGAATACGGCTGGCTTTGCACAACGATCATTTCGACCGAATCCGCAACATATCGCGGGCTTCATGCCCGATGGCACCACGCCGGTTTACCGTTATCTCACTGCCGTCGAGGCCACTGCTTTTGGCATCACCAGTGGCGCTTTCCCGTTTGTGCCAGCTGACAACGCTGTTACAGACCCAGGTGGTGCAAACGGAATCCGAGGCGAGTTGGGCGTGTGGACAGGGTCTGACCCGAATGCCTACGAGCTTGATGCAGACCCGGACGGTGACGGAATTCGTGAAGGAATCTGGATCGATACTCATTATCCGGTCCAGGAGCATGTTGATGGGAGCGGGACGACACGTCTGTACGTCGTGATGCATTCCTTTACGATCTACGATCTGGATGGCCTCATCGATCTGAACGTGCATGGCAATCTTGCCGGGCTGGATCGCTCTGGAAATCTGAAGGCGATTGCCGCATCGGACGTGCTGAACAGTTTTTCCGTATCTCGTTCCAATCAGGGACTTGGCCCCAACGAGATCAACCCGATCTGGGCATTGCGGAAAAGTCTTGCTGCAGGTGTGCCAGCTAATGTGGCCCGTCAATTCAATCATGCGTATGGACAACTCCCGAGTAGCCCACTTGAACAGGCGAATATGGAATGGATCTGGCTGCTGTCCGGTCGGGCTGAAATTGGTGCGACGAACGCGCTGGACGACATCTTTACTGGTCGTTGGGGTGAAGCGGAGAGAATCTTCAACACATATAAACCAATGGGGGGGACTTTCCAAGTATGGGATCTGCCGCGACCCGGTGCCTCGGGAGATGCGCAGCAGGTGCTGAGTGCGGGAATTCGCTTCGGCGGGCTGATGTTTGGAAACGGTCGCAACGGCTTCGACGACAATCAGGATGCGATGGACGGAGAGATCGCTCCCGGACTCGGGCGAATCCGACCATTTGGAACGCCAATGGACTACGCGGGAACGGGGCGAACAATCCAAGGCTACGCAAATGGTTATGACCCGGCTACTGGAAGGTTTACGTTTCCTGTGGGTAACACCGACCCTCGTATTCCAATTCTACATCACAACGTCGCGAGTACCGGGCCGGAACGCTTCCAGGCATTCAATGGATACTCGATGACGCGTGACATCAACACGGCCAATTCTCGTTACGTCTTCGGGCAGAACGGCACGTTTGACAACGCGACCGGCGACGACTTGATCGCGAATCCGAATCTTGACGCCCTGTTCGAAGGTCCGCTGGAATCGGTGTTTGATGCCGAGATTTCCCAGAAGAACTTCGACGCCGTCTTCGGACCACAGGACACTCCTGCCCTGCATCTGACAGATGCCGATATAGGAACACCGCCTAAAGTGTCGGAGCGAATGGTTAAACTTGCGCCTTACGCGCTCGATCGGGGGAACGCGCCGTTCAGCTTCTATGAACAGGTTACTCCGGGGGTTCGATCGCGATTCACCACGGTCAGCAATTCATTGCATCGATTTATGATGCGCTCACCATTCGGTGCGGATGGACGCCCCGGCGACGCTGGAGTGAATGATGATGGAGATAATCTCACCGATGAGCCGGATGAGGTTTTTGCGGCTAGTTATCTTGACAGTGATACCAAACACCGAGCGTGGCAATTCAGCGCGGACACAGATGGCAATGATCGAGACGGCGACGGATTTCCGGACGGCGACGGATTTTACGAATTCCCTCCAAGTTTCCTCGATCCTGCGGCCGTCCCCCCGCTAGCAGCGAAGGGCAAGCCATACAGCGGGACAGATCCTTTTCGCCCGCAGGTTCGTCGACTTCTGACGATGGAATCGGGGGAAGGCAGAGGTTTGTTCGGGCAAATGCCGCTCAGTATCAATCACATTCTGGATGTGGAACGGAACAACCAGACTCCAGCAGATGGAACGCCGGAATTCCTCTATTACATGCAGCGGGCAGGCATGCGATTCCGCCCACTGATCGATCATCCCTCCGCGTTGGAAGGTGCTGCGATTACCGGAGCGACGGTTATGCCGACCACTTCCATCGCTTCTCCGGTTCTGTTCCCACCGACGACACCTGAACAACGCGAATTCTGGGCTCGACGCGACCGCCAGAAACTGGCTCGAGATATCTATGTTTTGTTGTATACGATTGGCGGGGCGGGAATCGACACATCGTTGACGCCAAATCAAATCCTGAACTACTCGCTGGCGAATGTTCCATCCACATCGGATGGCGCATCACTTTACACGCATGAACAATTGCGGCGAATGGCACAGTTTGCGGTTAACATGGTCGATGCAATGGATTCCGACAACGTTGTGACCAAGTTTGAATACGATAAGAATTTTGGCAACGGCTGGAATATGGATGATGATCCTTACGCTGTCCTGGCCGTTGACGCGAGTCTGGGTTATGCCGAAGACGCCCCATCCGCTGGAGCCACTGGAAACGGCCTCTATCCTGAAGATGGCCTTGAACGTGGCGTTGTGTTCGGAGTCGAAGCACAGGAATTGGCGTTTAACGAAGTTTTGGCGGCAACCAGCCCGGAATTCACGGGAAGCATTCCTGACAGCCCTCAGACGCAACATAGCGATCTCACTGCTGACACCAACTTCCTCCAGATCGAGTTGCAGAACGTGCGCCCGACACCGGTAGACATGGCTCTGACCGGCGTGACCGCCACCGGAAATGAAGACTTCGGGATCTGGCAGTTAGCCAGGTTTGACCGCAGCTCAGCGGCTGCTCCACAGCTGACCATTCCCACACAACGTCTGACTCTGATGGAAGGCAACGTCAGCGTTTCCGGAGGCAACAGATTCACAGTGGCGATCGCGGGAAATACGTCGGGACCGTCAGTGGCAGATCCAACCGGATGGGGAACTGCTGACTTGTACGTGAACTCCGACATCGACCCAGGACTCACTTTCGAATTGGTGGCCCCCGACATCACTGCTCCGAGTTTGACAACAGGTGGTGCTCCAGCGCTACCTCGTTGCGATCTGGACCTGATTTACCCGGCGCAGAACACGCGTTGGCTCAATGCCGGTAACAATCGCACGAATCTGGGCCAGTTCATTGATACGATGACAGACTATCAAGGCAACGATGACTTCGGCTTCAATGCGCCACCCGGCAAAGGATTCGACCTGGTACTTCGACGTCGAGCGAATCCGAACATGCCAAAGTTGCCACTTACGGAAAATCCATGGATCGAAGTCGATCGTCATCCGGTCGTATTCCAGAAAATTTTCCAGCTTGATACGACGAACAATACGGCGACTCTCCATTTGGAAGACGCTCCCTCAATGGAACGAAGTGAACCTTTGGATGCGGAAAACAGAACGACTTATACAGCAAATCAAGCCAGTGATCCCGCCCCGCTGTCGTATCGTTTTAACACCATTGGCAGCGAAACGAACGCCGCGACCGCAGCCGCAGCGGCACAATCCACGCCCCCACGTGCTCCCGGATTTGATCTCATGCAGATGCACTACGATCGAGAGTTTGCTTCGTCTGCAGAACTTCTTCAACTCCCGTTGGTTGGTCCGAATCTGTTGACGCATCGATTGAATCGGATGCGATACGCTCCCTATCGTCAGGTATTTGATAATCCAGCAGGTGCCGCTCCGTCCGGAACAATTCGTACAGCGAACTTGTCAACTGCCGAAGCCATGGTGCTTCAACCGGACTTCCCAAACGGCACGGAAATGTCAAACATTATCAACAGCGCACGCGACAATCGCTGGTATCGCCTGTTTCAGTTTGTGGAAGTGCCATCGCGCGTCCATCGAATGCTGGGAAATTATCTGACGCTGCAGCGCATCCCTGGCAAGTTGAATGTGAACATGATCCGGCATCGAGAAGTTCTTGCGGGATTGATTGACAATCCGTTGTTCGCAGATGTTCCACCACTGTCGGATGTGCCACTTACAAACAACGAAGAAAACGGACCATTTCTGCAGAGTACGGCTGAAGCTGGCGGTCGTGACGCCTGGTTTGATTTGATAAAGGAGAGAGACGGTCTCCCAACGATGAGCTATAGCCCCACCGCGATTCCTCCTGCACCTGCAGCGTTCTGGTTGCCTGCGACTGCCAACGCCAATCCATTTCGATCGTACGGCTTTCAAGGTTCGAACCTGGCACAGGATAACGGGATTCAGCAGACCCCGCTGCGCCGTTTGTTGGGGGATCTTGGTGATGGACTTGACACCACAAATCGCCACTGGCTGGAAGTGGGATCGCCAGCAATTCATCAGCTGCCGGGGAACATCGACGGATCAGGGGTGACCGAAGAACGCCGCTTTGCCGCAGTGTCTCAACGGCATCAGGTTCTTTCAAAGGTCCTGAACAATACGACCACTGTCAGCAACTGTTTCATCGCTTACGGTGTTGCCGCGTATTTTGAAGCATACGAAGAGCCGACGACCGGGTTGATTCGGGTAGGTGGTCGGTACGATCTGGATCAGGATGGGGATGCGACAAATGACGAACAGCGAGCAGTCTTTATCATCGACCGGACCGAAGCGTTCAACGCTTATGACCCCGGGACCGGTGATTTTGATTGGAAGCGGTTGGTGAAGAATCAGGTGACAATTAAATAGACTGCGTCAAGCCCCCTCATCCGGCCTGTCGGCCACCTTCTCCCCCTTGCCAGGGGGAGAAGGGACTTTTAGGCGGCTCATCCGGCCTGTCGGCCACCTTCTCCCCCTTGCAGGCTGTCGAGATAGGGCAGATTTTTCGAATGGACCGAGTCGAAAATTTTCGAAAATTGCCGAGCGGCGATGAGAGTTGATCGCGGGATCGGAATTGGGCACTCACCACTGCGGAATTTGCTCTGCGCAAACCCCCCCAGGATTCGCATCATATTTCATTTTTTGCGGTTTTGCGTTGTTCGGCGCGCAGTGCGGCAATCAGGTTCATCAATTTCTTTAAATTGAACGCAGTACAGCACCATTGCCATTCCGCCTGGACGCCGGCCAGACCTCGCAGAAGGAAGCGACGCATGTCGAAGCAGACCTTCATCACCGCAAACGGCATCTCGCCGAAGTGTTGCCGCTGTTTGTAGCGATCGGCTGATTCTGGTTTGTTCATGCGTTCGCGGTGACGTTCGCGAGCTGCTTCGTGTTCGTCACGAGTCACCTTGCGACCGTTCTT
>CAMAVB010000015.1 GCA_945861465.1 Candidatus Kuenenia stuttgartensis | reverse complement strand
ATCTTCATCAACGGCAAGCAGGTTGCCAGCAAGCAGGTGGGTGGTGACTTCAGTAACTGGGAGTTGGGCCATCGGTTGTCGCTTGCCAACGAAATCACACGAGACCGCCCGTGGCTGGGCCAGTTCCATTTTATCGCTATTTACGACCGAGCGTTGAACCGAAGCGAAGTTGAGCAGAATTTCGCAGCGGGACAATCCCCCGTCTTGCCGCGTGGTTCATCTGTCGTCGCAACAAGCACTGCCGACATGAAGACAGCAGCGGGCGAGTCTGAATACCACAAAAGCATTCAGCCACTGTTGATTGCAAAGTGTGTGAAGTGTCACGGGCCCGGAAAGCAAAAGGGAGGATTGCGACTTGATGAAAAACTGGCCGCACTTAAGGGAGGCGATTCGGAATTACCAGCGATCGTGCCGGGGCACTCCTCGGAAAGCCGCCTGGTGCAACTGGTCACTTCATCTGATAACAACGAACGCATGCCGCCTGAGGGCGAAGGCGAACCTTTGACGGTCGCACAGATCGATCTCCTCAAGCACTGGATCGATGCCGGCGCGGATTGGCCGGATGCGGATTCAACATCGGCGAAGCCAGGCCGCATGGAGATGGTGGTCACTGACGAAGATCGAAATCATTGGTCGTTCCGCCCGCTGCAGAACATTTCCGTACCCGAAGTCTTGGACAAGGCGTGGGTGCGCACTCCAGTCGATCAATTCATTCGACATGCGCAGGAAGTCAAAGGGCTGACGCCGGCAACAATGGCGGACGCCCGATCTCTGATTCGGCGCGTCTATTTTGACGTGATCGGTTTGCCGCCGAGTCTGAAGGATGAAGGAGGAATGCTGAAAGAAGAATTGCTGGGGATCACGCTTGATCCTTCTGCCCTCCTACTTCAGCCTTCAGCCTTTGCCGCTCTGGTCGATCAACTGCTGGCATCGCCGCATTACGGTGAACGCTGGGCACGCCACTGGCTGGATGTGGCTCGGTACGCGGACAGCAATGGCCAGGAAGGCGATGCTGATCGGCCCAATGCATTCCAATTCCGCGAGTTCGTCATTCGCGCGCTGAATGAAGATCTGCCGTACAACACGTTTGTTCGTTGGCAACTGGCCGGTGATGAAATTGCTCCGGATAACCCGCTGGCGATTGCCGCCACAGGATTCATCGTAGCGGGCAACAGCACCGTGCTGAATGTCCCGATGGAAGAAGAAAAACTCCGCAATCGTGCGAATGAACTCGACGACATGGTGTCCACGACCGCTCAGGCGTTTCTGGGACTGACACTGGCCTGCGCTCGGTGCCATGACCACAAGTACGATCCTCTTCCGACTCGCGACTATTACCGGATGATGTGTGCTTTCAACGGAGGCGACCGCATGGATGTGCCGCTCGCGGGTCCAGCGATCGTGAAGGCCAGCCGTGACGCGATGGATGCATGGCAAAAGGAGTTCAACGAGGCGGAAAAAAAACGTGACGATTGGCTGAAGGAGGCTCGCAAACCGATTGCACGCGCCGTGCTGGCCGAGAAAGTTTCAAAACTGTCGATCTCCGACGAAGAAAAAAATCTGCTGCTCGACAAACCCGATGATCCTGAAGCGAAGAAACTGTCCGACAAGTTTAAGAAGGATCTCCGGATCGAAGCCAGCGAGTACGTCGCCGCCCTGTCATCGGACGAGCAGTCGCGGTGGAAGGAGCTTGAAACAGGCGTCAAAGCGATCGTCGATCGAAAGCCCGCCAGTCTTTCGACGGCGTTTGCATTTTCCGACTTTGCCGCGGAGCCGCGTGAAACCTGGCTCTTTGACCGTGGCGATTTCATGGCACGCAATGAACGCCTTAGCCTGGGATTCCTGACAGTGATGATGCGGGACAGGACAGCAGACGATTACTGGAATGCGGCTCGCGAAACGAAACTCCGCGACGACAGCACGCAGCAGCGGCATGCGATCGCTGGCTGGATTACTGACACGGATCATGGAGCCGGAGTCCTTCTGGCCCGCGTCATGGTCAATCGTGTCTGGCAACATCACTTTGGCGACGGAATCGTTCACACGGTCAGCGATTTTGGCACGCGCGGCGATGGGCCGACTCATCCTGAACTGCTGGAATGGCTGACCGGCGAGTTGATCCGCAGTGGCTGGAGCCTGAAGCACGTGCATCGACTGCTCCTCAACAGTGCGACTTACCGTCTGGGGACAGCGCTGAACGAGGCCAATCACGCAATTGATCCGAATAATCACCTGTGGTGGCGTCGTCGTCCGCAGCGGCTGGAATCAGAAGCGTTCCGGGATTCGATGCTGGCCGTGGCTGGTTCACTGAATCCGGAAATGTTCGGGCCGAGCTTCAAGCCGCCGATCCCGGGCGAAGCGATGCAGGCCCGCAACGTCAAAGATCCGTATCCAGGTGATGTGCAGGATTCGCCCGCTTCGAGACGACGATCGGTTTATATGTTCCATAAGCGAGTCGTGCAGTACCCGCTGATGATGGCTTTCGACGCTCCTGATGCACAGGTCAGCTGCGGTCGTCGTACCAACACAACAGTCGCGCCGCAGGCACTGGCGCTGCTGAATGACCCGTTTGTGCGTTTGCGTTCAAGTGAGTTTTCACGGCGACTCACAGCGGAAGCGGGCAACGACGTGGACGCACAGATTCGACTGGCGTTTCAACTGGGCCTGGCCCGTCAACCCACGACAGTGGAACTGGCCGATGCGCGATCATTTCTGATTGAACAATCCGCAGCTCGGCGGCAGCGTGACGGGCAGCTTTCGGAAGATGCGGCAAAGACACTGGCACTGACGGATTTTTGCCAGATGCTGTTTTCTTTTAATGAATTCATTTACATCGATTAAGAGCCTGTCTGATTACCGTGGTTTTTGTGAGCGGCAAGATCTGCTGGAAGCCTGTCGTACGATTCTGCCGCATTCGGAACTGAAAGTACAAATCCATGAACCCACTCCTGCAACATTGCGGACGTTTTCAGTCCAGCATCAACCGCCGTGACTTTCTGGCAAGGGCAGGCTCGGGCTTGGGAATGCTCGCGCTGGGAGACCTGCTGGGCAAAAACAATCTGCTGGCAAATGATGAGTCGCCGGGATCAGGCAACCCGCTGGCTCCCCATGACGGGCATTTTCCGGCGAAGGCGAAATCCGTGATCTGGCTGTTCATGGAAGGCGCGCCGAGCGCCGTGGATATGTTCGATCCCAAACCGGAGTTGACCAAACGCGATGGTCAGAAGATTGAGATTGATGTCTTCAATGGCAACCCCGGACCGTTGATGAAGTCACCATTTTCGTTCAAACAGTACGGGGAGTCCGGAGCATGGATGTGTGAGCATTATCAGAATGTCGCAAAGCATGTGGACGATTTCGCATTCGTAAAATCTTTTTACAGTGAATCCAATGACCATGTCCCTGCTTTGTACCAGATCAACACGGGGATACCTCGTCCGGGATTCCCCAGCGCCGGTGCCTGGGTCACATACGGGCTGGGTTCAGAAAACGACAGCCTGCCGGGTTTTGTCGTGTTGGGGAATAACCAAGGAGTCAAGGGCGGCAATCTGAACTGGAGTTCCGGATTCCTGCCCACGACATTTCAGGGCACGTTGTTTCGGCCGGAAGGCACGCCGGTGATCAATCTCAATCGACCTGCCGATGTGACGCGCGACGATCAGCGCAGACAGCTCGACCTGCTCGCAAGGATGAACGCCAGGCATATGGAAGAACGTCCGGGCGAAGCGGAATTATTGGGGCGAATTGAGAGCTTCGAACTGGCGTATCGCATGCAGATGGAGGCGACGGAACTCGTGGACTTCAGTTCAGAAACCGCTGCAACGCGCGAAATGTACGGGGTCGATCTAAAGGACACACGTTCGTTTGGTTCCAAGTGCCTGATGGCTCGCCGACTGGTTGAACGCGGTGTGCGTTTCGTCCAGGTTTACAGCGACGGTGAATGGGACGCCCACAGCGATCTGAACGGCAATCACAAGGGACACTGTCGTGCCACAGACAAACCGATCGATGCGTTGCTGACCGACCTGAAGCAAAGCGGTCTGATCGACAGCACGCTCGTGATCTGGGGAGGAGAGTTTGGCCGCATGCCTGTTTCGCAGGGTAATGGCGGACGCGATCACAATCCAAACGGGTTCGGCATGTTTATGACGGGTGCGGGAATTCGCAAGGGGACCAGTTATGGTGAGCTCGATGAAATTGGCTTCCGTGCTGTTACGGACCGCGTCTCCGTTCACGACCTGCATGCCACAATGCTGCATCTGCTTGGCATTGATCATAAGCAACTGACATACTTCCACAACGGTCGTCGGTATCGATTGACTGACGTCGCCGGAGAAGTGCTTCACAGGATCCTCATTTAGGAGTGCCACATGGAAAAAAGACGAATTGCGTTTGAAGACATTTACCCGTCGGGTCCGCATTACAGTCGCGGAGTTCGCGCCGGCAACATGCTGTTCATTTCAGGATGCACAGCGAATGGATCACCGGCACAGGATGGCAGCCCGATGGAACAGCTTCGCGTGGTGCTTGATCGCATCACAAGAATGGTCAGGGCGGAAGGTGGAAAACCTGCGGATATCTGCAAACTCACCATGTTTGTGGCTGACCCGCACAAGTGGCATCCGTTTGAAGGCGAACAAATCGAAATCTATCACGAGTTTTTTGGCGATGACTATCCTGTGAACACTTTGGTCGGCGTCAGCTTTCCGATGGCGTGCATCCATATCGAAATTGATGCCATCGCCGTTCTGGATTGAAGACGTCACTCGACATAGACTGTGCTCGATCAGGAGCGAGCATTGGTGTGTTTCGGTCCGCTGCACACACCCTACTTCCTTCATTTCGCCCTTAGAAAACCATATTTCATGAAGATTACCGAAGTCGTCTGTCAGATTATCCGAGTCAAGTCTGTCGAGGCCAAAACGGCCAGCAGTCAGGACTCCGTGATTGTTCGAATCCGCACAGACAACGGGCTGGAAGGTGTGGGCGAAGCCGATTCGTCCCCGGAAGTCGTCAAAGCCATCATCGACGCGCCGTTCAGTCACAATATTGCGTGTGGTCTGCGACTGCTGCTGGTGGGTGAAAATCCACTGGAGACCGAACGACTGTGGCAGAAGATGTATCGCCGCACGATGTACTTCGGACGCACGGGCGTTGGCATTACGGCGATGGCTGCAGTGGATATGGCACTCTGGGATCTGAAGGGCAAGTTTTTTCAGCAGCCGATTCACTGCCTGCTGGGTGGAAAACAACATTCCTCGATCAAAGCCTATGCCTCAATTCTGTTTGGACGCGATGGCAAAGAAACCCATGACATCGGGCAACGATGGATTGCGGCCGGATATCAGGCGGTCAAATTCGGCTGGGAACCCATGGGTGAAAGCGAAGCTGTTGATCTGGACCTCGTGCGCGGAGCACGAAGGGGACTTGGCGATGATGCCACGCTGCTGATTGATGCCGGCTGCATCTGGGATGCCCGCACCGCGCTGCAGCGAGCGGAGAAATTCAAGGACTTCAACATCGGATGGCTGGAAGAACCGCTTCGGGAAGACGATGTGGAAGGCTATGTCTGGCTTCGTGGGCGATCACCGGTTCCGATTGCGTCCGGTGAAGGTGAATGCGGGCGGGAATCCTTTCGACCGTTCATTGATCGCCAGGCTCTGGATGTTTATCAGGTCGATTTATCTCGAAACGGATTCACCGAAGCAGCGTACATCCGCAATCGAGTCGAAGAGATCGGCGCGCGTCTTTGCAATCACTGTTACACAAGCCCGCTGACCGCTGCTGCGAGCCTGCATTGGCTAAGTACCTGTCGCGATGCGTTCCTGTTTGAAGACTGTGTGGATGACTCCCCATTGCGTCACGAGCTGACGCACGAAAAAGTCCAGGCAATCAACGGACGAATTACGGTACCTGATGGCCCCGGTCTGGGCGTGACAATCAACGAGGACTTTGTGAAGGCGAATCTGATTTCTGAATCACGGTAGTCCCCGATTCGTTTAGCGGCGTGCGGAAGTTATCCGCAATTTGCGTTTACGATATCCGGAAGACTTGCTTGCATAATTCGTCGCTTAACCCCATCATACGAGTCTGTCGGACACGACTGAGGCGGCAATGGTGTCACCCCTTCCCTTTGTATTTCTGGTTCGAGTGCCGCGTGATTGCCTGCTGTTAGTGGGCAACAGCTTGAACTTCAGCCGAATACACCAGGAGGATGACTCGAATGACTCAGGAACCAGTTCCGGAATGGCTGATTGCGGCATGGGAGCGTCTCTACATCGTTTCCAATGGAAGTAAGCCGGACCGATCGGTCAACGTCCGAAACATCCAGACACCCACGCTGTTCGGCGACTGTCGGATTCCCAAAGACCGCCCGAATTATTCGTGCCCTCTGCATGAATTGACCGACGCAGAGTTGGGAACGCTCTATGCCCAGGAGGGATTCTCGGGATTTACGACTGTCGAAGGAGACGTCACGACCTGGCATCACGAAATCGACTATCAACCGCCAGACGGGTCCATCGACATTGGCAGGATCGAGATTGCGGCTGGGAGAAACATGTATGAGCACGGCGTCCAGTCGTCTTATATGGAGCACTGGTGGAACCTGGCCAGCGGAGACGGCTGGTACTTCGGTGTGAAGGTGTTGCGCAAACTCCCGGACGGGACCACCCGCATTCATGAAATTCTATCAGTGAACGGTGATGAATTTATCTATGCGCGAAATCGGCCAAAGGATCTCCCGATGGCCAATTCGATGGCCGACCTGATCAGGAAAACTAATGCCTCCCGGGATCAGATTCTGGAATACCTGGATTGCGAGGTTTCACACGGTTACGTGCTTGGGGGCTCCAAACACTGGGAGATTCAGTTTTCGACTCTGCCAAACAAAACGGGCCAGGCACTTGAATTCGTTGAGCGGATCGTCGTTGACCCGCAGACCGGGGCGGTCTCCCATCGGAAGAACAATCCTGACGAGATCTGGGCCTTCCCAGTTAACACTCTTAAGACAGAAGATCTGGTCGTCCTGTTTCCCGGCAAAATGAACTGACGTACCGAATTCAACGGCGGACGTCCTTCGACGCTCCGAAAAAGTGCACAGACAGACAAGCACCAAACCCTCTAACTAATTCGACTGTCCCAGATTGGTTGAAAAAGGTGTCTGGAACTCTCCGGCATCAGGTTTTTGCGAAGTTTTCTGATGCCTCCAAAGTTCCAGACACCTTTTTCAACGCATTTTCCTCCTCCTGGTCGTGAATCTGGGACAGTCGAACTAAGCAGACACCACAAAGGAATTCACATGATGAACACAATGTCGAGTCCTCAATGCGCCGTGCGGCTTAGCTGGGTGCGCCATGTTTTGCATGGGGCCATTATCTCGATGACACTTGCTGCGTGGGCGATGCCGGTGCGCGCCCAGGAGAATCCCCCGACTGGTTTTGGGTGTGGGATCCAGAACAACAACACGGGCGAGACGTTGCCCGCAGGTGCGCACGGAGATCCGTTATTCAAGATCGTGACGTCGCAGAAATTCTGTCCAAATAACGCGCTTGAGTTTCGAAATCTGGTGAAGCAGCTCGGCCTGAAACTGAATCCGGCGATGGTTGCTGATCGTGGCTTCAACAATCCGCTGCCGCAGGGGCTGTTCAGCTTTTTTGAAGCTGTCACAGGAGATTACGAGGGCAACAAAATCGAACCAGGCGACTGGTTTTTCGGCCACTTTCAGGTCGCCGTCAACAATAACACGGCTGGCACCAGCGTTCTCCAGGAGCAGAATCAAGGGAGTGATAATGCTTTACTTCTCGAATCCGTTGTCTGGGACCCGACCATCGGAATGTTTCGATTCTACGAAATTCGCGGAAATGGTCAGGGAGGCACCTGGTTTTACAGGGGAAGTTCGCTGGACATTCTCGATGACATCAAAAACGTCTGGCGAAATTCAAATCCCGGCGAACCGCTGTTCGGCAGGAATCCGGATCTGGCAAAGCAGGATCAGGGCGGTCCCCGGCTTCGTTGCTCAGGTTGCCACATGAACGGTGGCCCCATCATGAAGGAACTGGCGTTTCCCCACAACATGTGGTGGCGCAAAGAACGCCCGTTGCCGCTGGGTTCGCTGGTCATTCAGCCTGCGATTCAGGGCATCCTGGATGATGTTGTGGACGCCAGTGTCTTCTCAAAGTGGATTGACGATGGATACACAAAACTGTTCAGCAGCAAACGCTACATGGACGAGCGCGGCAAGCTGACGCTGCAGGAACAACTTCGCGTGATTTTCTGCGAGCAGGAAGTGAATCTTGCGTCTGATACCACACCGCTGGGTGACCCAAATGCGAAAGTCGTCCAGGCACCAGTCGGTTTCTTCGTTGATCCGCGTCTACTGCCTGACGGTCCGAAGTTCGTCGAGATTAAAAAGGATCTGTACGTCAACGCGCTCAATCATTTCCAGAGCCAGTTTTTCGATGTTCAGAGTTCCGATTCGATCGGGATCGACGCGGATCATGGATTTTCTAGTCCCGTCAAGTCTCATTCAGACATGCTGTTGGCGGAAGCGATGGTCAAAGCGAAAATTGTCGATATGGAATTCGTGATCGATGTGCTCGCAGTTGATATGACACGTCCCATGTTCTCGAAGGAACGCTGCAACCTTCTGCAGTTGGTTCCTGATCGAGCGGACGATGACTGGCTGGAAGAGTTCAAAGGCCGACTCGAGGCATCCTCCAGTCCTGCTGCCGCCGAACTCCTCGCGAATCTGACCGATCCGAAACGCGACATCGCCTATCATCAGAAGCAGGCTGCGGCACTCGTCAAAACACTGCAGAAGAACGCTGAAAATCAGGACATTGTCACGGGCTGGGTGCGGTTGTTGAGCCAAAGACGCATCGAAGTCTTCCGGTCTCAGATTTCACAGCATCCGCAGGGCCAGATCTTCGAGCCGGAATTCCGACTTTTGTTTCCAACTCTCAATCTTCTCAAGGCGGATCAGAATGAATCCGCCTACGGTGGCGTCCCCGATCAGTATTGGCTCAATCCGGAAACCGGCACAACGGAGCTTTCGGCACAGTAACCGCTCTGACTGGACGATGCCGCTGACTTGCATCACGACGCGGCGAGATCAAATATTCGCAACATGGGTCACAACAACGGCTAGTGAAGAAGGAGTTGTCATGTCTGCCCGCACGATGTCTCACCTGCGCGGTTGCTTCAGCGTCTTAATGTCGATTGCGTGTTGCCTCGGATGCCCGCCAACTGCCGCTGCGGACGATCAACAGCAAATCAAACGCACATTTCGCGCTGATGTGGTGGCGCTCGAACAGCCATGGATGTGGAATCGCATGGGAGCCGCTCAGCCTCAGGGCATGATGTATGCCCTGCGACGCGACGTGGTGAGTCTCGACACGCCGCAGGACAAATACGGCAACGACCCGCTGGAGCGGGATCAAAAACTGGAACCTGGACACGTTCGACTGCGTTCCGACAAACGACCGCGTCCCATCGTGCTGCGGATGAATGTTGGTGACTGCATGGAGGTGCATTTCACTAATCTGTTGTCGCCCATGGCAGAAACAGTGATCGCCCCCATTCAGACAATGACACGCGATGTGGGCTTCCATCCTGCAGGGCTGAATCTTGTTGGCAGTATCGACAGCGATGGTTCATGGACGGGTGCGAATCCAGGTCCGACCGGCAGCATGGCTCGCCCCGGGGAGACGAAAATCCTGAAGTTCTACGCCAGTGCCGAAGGCGAGTTTATGATTCACAGCCACTTCGATCACTCGAACGGGCAGCTCGACAATGGCCTGTTCGGAATGGTGACAGTACAGCCGGAGGGCGCGGAGTGGTATCGCAGTCAGGTCACGGAACAAGACCTGAAGCTGGCGACGTTTCCGGACGATCCCGAATATCTCGCAAAACAGTTTATGACGCTGGAGCCTGATCTGGATGACGAGTCACAGCAGCGGACTGATCCCAAAACCGGAAGTAAGCTGTGGACACTGACGACGATGGATCCAGATCGGCAGACAGACAAACATGCGACAGTTCTGAGGGTCGATGGTTACCTGTCTACACTTGGTCTGCATCCATTGGTGGACTATCAGGCAGTATTCCCGGCAGGCCACCGTCACGCCGGATTTCCCGTGCTCAACATGCTGATGAAACATCCCGGCGCGCAGGGCGCGGATGCACTGGAATTTGTGCACAACGACCTGACAGCAATCATCACAGGCCCTGACGCCGGTAGTTTTCCATCGACCAACACGGCTGCTTCATTCCGCGAGAACCCGGTTTATCCAAATCGCAGAAGTCCGTACCGCGAATTCGTGATTCTCTATCACAATTTTTTCGGCGTTCAGGCATTCGAACAGTTTGCTGATCCGGCTCTGGCAGGGTCCTATACGGCAGGGGGCGATGCATTCGCAATCAACTACGGCTGTGCGGGAATTGGAGCGGAGATTCTGGCCAACCGCATTGGTGTTGGTCCGATGGGCAACAAAGACGCGGTTGACCTGAAATTCGAAGAGTTCTTCCTGAGTTCATGGGCTGTGGGCGATCCGGCGATGGTAGTGGACGTACCAGCAAACGCTCCCAACCAGACCATCAACAGCCCGGCAGACGGTCAGCAGATTGTTGAAGAAAACCTGACGCTGGATGGACCTCAATTCAAGCCGCTGGACAGCAAACACAAGGCCACGAAAGTTTTCTATCCGGACGATCCCTCAAACGTGTATCACAGCTACATGCGAGACCGCGTGAAGTTCCGAATTGCCAATACCGGTTCGGGTATTGTCCATGTGCATCATCTGCATGCGCATCAGTGGCTGCGCACTCCGAACAGCGACAACAGTGCTTATCTGGATTCTCAGATGATCAACGCCGGAGCTACGTTCACACTGGAAATCGCCCACAATGGCAGCGGTAATCGAAATCTGACAGTGGGCGATTCCATCTTTCACTGCCACCTGTATCCACATTTTGCGGCCGGTATGTGGGGGATGTGGCGCGTGCATGACGTGTTTGAACAGGGCACTCAGCTGGATGCAGACGGCATTCCTGTGGAAGGTGCGCGAGCATTGCCGGACGGCGAGATCGAGGCCGGCGTTCCGATTCCGGCAATCGTTCCTCTGCCCACAGTGGCGATGGCTCCGCTGCCCGGAAAGGTTCGACTTATTGACAATGGTCGTCGCGCCGAAGCGTTGAAAACGCCGGATGGGGATGGCAACATGGTTTACCGTAATCCCGGCTATCCGTTTTTCATCCCAGGCGTGGCCGGTCATCGTCCACCACATCCGCCAATGGACTTTGCATGGGAAGAAATCAGCCCGGGTCAGCCGAAGCTGTACGAAGATGGTCCTCATCAGGGAAAGAAAGTGCTGCTGGATGGCGGCCTGCCGCGTCATTTGGTTCTGGACGGCAAGATCGTCAAAGAACTGCACACTCGCTGGGATTTTACCAAGGACTTTGTGCGCTACGACAGCGACGATAAGACGAATCCGAATCGCAAGCTGATTGACGGCGGCTTGGTTGCGTTTGAACTTCCGGAAGACGGGACGGCCATTGAGAAAGTGGCGATGCAGACACATGCGACGCGCACGCATGCTTCGTACCTGCCCAACGGCGATCCTGGTAACTTTACTTTAAATGGTTTGCCTCCGATTCCCGGTGCCCCGTATGCCGCACCTGGTGTGGATCAGAACGGCAATTCCAACATCAACACGCGGCGGTATCAGGCCGCGGCGATTCAGATGGATGTCGTGTTCAACAAAAATGGCTGGCACTATCCGCAGCAGCGCTTCATCACGCTGTGGAACGACGTCAAGCCGACAGTCGGAGGAGAGCGACCTCCACAGCCGTTTTTCTTCCGCGCGAATTCTGATGAGACCATCGAATTCTGGCACACCAACCTCGTTCCGGCGTATTACGAACTGGACGACTTTCAGGTGCGTACACCGACCGATGTGATCGGGCAGCACATTCATCTGGTCAAGTTCGACGTCACGTCTTCGGATGGAGCCGCCAACGGATTCAATTACGAAGACGGAACATTCAGCCCGGATGAAGTCCGCGAACGAATCGACGCGATGAACGCCATGGGCGGTCTGTACACGTTCGATTGGGCGACGCAGTTTCGTTCAGACAAACAAAAGAAACTCGCGGCGCGGCCCTATAACAAAGAACTGTTCGGTTCACCGCCTCCGTATCAGAACTGGAATGGAGCGCAAACCACCATTCAATGCTTCGACACTGATCCTCTGTTCGACAATGCAGGTCGCGACCGCACTCTGCGGACGGTGTTCACGCACGATCACTTCAGTCCGTCGACGCATCAGCAGGTCGGACTTTACGCCGGAATGCTGATCGAACCGACCGGGTCAAAGTGGTACGACCCGATCACGGGCGAACAGATGTACGACGTGAGGAAACGTGCGGACGGCGGTCCGACGAGCTGGCAGGCAAATATTGAGACAGCCAACAAGTCGGACAGCTATCGCGAGTTTGCGTTTCAACTGCAGGACTTTGGCCTGACCTACAACAGCGACAGTCGCAGCAAAATGGGTGAAGTTTCCGGATTCCTGTGCAATCTTGAGGACTCCTGGTCGAGGGATCTTGATGACAAAAAAGTCACACTCGAACTCCGGGCTGCGATTGCCAGGTACGGTGTGACACTTTCTGCTGACGCAGGTGTCAATGTTCTGCAAAAGGGTCTCGAGTGGGAGATTGGTGAAGTCGACTCCGATTATCCGGCGACGGCCGAAGTCTTTAGAATTCGTCGGCAGGTCATTGTCACCGCGGGCATCGAAAATGCGGAGTCTCTTGCGCAGGGAATCATTCCCGGACCGGTCTGTGACGCCTTCCAGGAGAAAGGGATTGCGCTTTCTGTTACGGCGACAGTTCGCAAGTCAGACAACGGTCCCGACTGGGTTGTCGAACAGAATGGCGAAGAGTACGCGGTTTACGTGGAAGGCGAACCGAAGCGGCTGGCAGTCTATCGGCTGATGATGACCGCGTCCGTGAATTTTGTCGCATGGGCCGACCCGCTGCACACGGTGAATCCGCCGGCGGATCCCAACAACGTGGTCAACGGCGGACCGTCTCCGACTTTGGTCAGTTCATTTCCGGACGGTGGCCACTGGAATGTCAGTTACCGCTCAGAACCGGTCCCGCTGCGCATCTCGTCCAGTCCCGGACACGACGCTGCTCTGACTCCTCAGCAGCGCGCCGAAGCGGTTGATCTGGCGTCAGCATTTCGGTCGATCAAACGTCTGGACGAAGACTTGAATCGTCAACCGGAACCTGGTTCGCCGATCAATCCCGATGACCCGGACGGGTTTAAGTTTCCACCGTATCTGACTCCCGTGGGCGAGACCGGAGCCCAGGCATATGACCCGTACACACCGTTGCTGCGAGCCTACGAAAACGACCGCATCCAGATTCGCACGCTCGTCGGTGCGCACGAACAGGCGCATTCGTTCACCGTGCATGGAGTCAAATGGCTCTTCGAACCCAGCTTTCAGAATTCCGGCTACCGCAATGTTCAGGGGATGTCGCTGTCTGAGCATTACGAGATGCTGTTCCGCCTGCCGCCGGCGCGATCGACACCGGACCGGCCGTTTGCCGACTATCTTTACGAATCCAGCGCCGGCACACCGGGGCTTGTCAGTGGATCGTGGGGACTGATGCGTGCCTACGACGGATCGCACGGGCTGCTCAAGGACCTGAAGCCGTTGCCCAACAATCCGGACGGAAAGACGCCCGGCGGATTGCAGATCACCTGCCCGCCGGATGCCGAAGTCCGCAGGTTCCACCTGGTGGCGATCACCGCCGAACAGGCACTGCCAAAAGGTTCATTGATTTACAATTCGCGAGGTCAGGTTCTGTCCGACGATCCGAAACAGTTTAATACCGACGGACGGAATCTTCCGCCCGGTACTCCTGATCTGCTGCAGAATCCATATGCGGTAATCTACGTTCACGCGGAAGATCTCGACGGCAACAACAAACTGCGCGAGAACGTTCCGATTGAGCCCGTGATTCTGCGAGCCTGTGCGGGAGACTGGATTGAAGTGACGCTGGAGAACCGCTGCGATCCGAAAGCGAAAGCGTTTCAGTATGCCGGGACAGCTCAGAGTCCATTCGGAATTATTCCGTCGTTTGAAGTTCCGGTCGATTCGAGCGCAGCGTTCAACGAGGGGACGATTCCGCCAGGCGTGCGCCAGGCATTCGCAGACAACGATGTTCCGCTGGCCAGGCAGGCCACCGTGGATCCCGTCAGCCCGGGTGTGTGGACGATTTCGAATCCTGGTTCGGATGTCACGTTCGGGATGCAGGTGCGCGGTACAGGAGTCTTTGTGTATCCGTCGATGCCGCTGCGGATGTCTGCCACTGTCGGGTTGAATGCTCAATTGGTCGCCTGCGACATCACACAGGGCGACGGTGCCAACGTAGGGTTCAACCCGATCCAGACTGTTGAACCAGGTTCGAAGAAGACGATGTGCTGGTATGCCGGCAAATTGGAAGTTGAAATGGCGCCCGCGTCAAACGGCAAATCGACGCCGGTGATGAAGGCTACCCCGATCGAATTTGGAGCCATCAATCTGACTCCGGCCGACGGATTGATCCAGCACACGATGGGGCTTGTCGGAGCGTTGATTGTCGAACCGCAGGGCTCGACGTGGAAGATCGACAGCAATACGCATGCGGCCGCAAACATTTACGAGGGAGACGGCAAAGACAGAAAGTTTCTGTTCCGTGAGGGAGTCATCGTGATTCAGGACGACATCACGATGTTTTCTGGAAAGACTCCGCACGGCCAGCCGGATCAGTATCTGACTTCGGACGGATTCGCCGGGACATTTCACGCGGTCGGTGGAGTCAATTACCGCAGCGAACCCTTCAACTACCGCTATCCCGTCCGAATGCTGAAACTCAGAACACAAGTCGGAGAGAACTGGGTCAGCGAGTTGAACGCCGGTCGGCTGCCTGCAGAATTGCGGACGAGACTTGCGGACGAAGGAATGGGACTCGATGGCGGAACACAGGTCAGCGCGACACAGGCGGGCAGCGTCTGGCAGATTACCGACACCAATTCCGTGACGGCAATCACCTGGCCGTTGAGTGTCGTCTTGCGCGGCGACGAGCTCAGCGTGTTCCTTAATCTCGTGACGTACGATGAATCCAACAATCGCCAGGATGTCCCGTTTGACGTTCTCATCAATCGCGTCGAGACTGCGGACGTGCATGCCAATTCACGCGTTGGTGGCGATCCTCAGACTCCAGTGTTTCCTGTTGAAGCGGGCAAACCACTGCGTCTTCGCTGGTTGTATCCCGGTGGTGATGGCGAGGAAGGTCAGGTCATTGCCGTGCATGGCCACAACTGGCAGGAGGAGCCTTATGTGAAGCAATCCACAAAGATTGGTAACAACAAACTGTCGCAGGTACTTGGCACGCAGCGATTCATGCCGTATGAACCGATCAACATGGTACTGCCGAGTGCCGGCGGACCGTTTGGAGTTAAGGGAGACTATCTGTACCACGTGCTTTACAACACGCGGACCGGGCAATGGGGAATCGTGCGCGTGCTGGAAGCCGGAAAAGACGGCGTGACGATTGATGATGTTCGTGTCGAAAAGAACGCCAAGGTGAAAGTCCACGGGCACAATACAGTGCATCCAGGAACGGGCGAGTTTGCGGAGAGTGTCACGTTGCATTCGGAAGCGGCGAACGGGATGCTCACAGAGATTGCACAAGCTGTGGTCGAGTCCGGCACCGGGCGCTGGCAGTTCAGTGTCAAAGCGGAACTTCTGCGCGGCGGTTCAGGAATTCGCGTCATTTCACAGCATGGCGGATCCGCTCCCGATTCCGGGCAGCCTCCGTACAACGTTCCCGTGCCTGATTCCAGTTTTTCCGTCACCCCGTTGACTACCAACTCTGCCCTGGACGATCGCGATTCATCGACTGCGGTTGAGGCGCAACCATGATCGGACGGCGAAGGTACGCTCTGATCCTTTTCCTGACGTTGGCCGCATTCACCGGATGTGGCGGTTCCTCGACGCCACGAACGGCTTCAGACGCGTCAGAAGCGCCGTCCGCAGAAACTCGACCTGTTACCGACGAAACAGTGACGACTCCGAGATCGCTCGGAACGCTGCAGCAGACTGTCGAACGCGACGGTATTGAGGTGGCGTTTTTCGCCGACCCGGTTGGCGATTCCGCCAATGAGTTTTACGCTGGCGACGATCTGCATTTTCGATTTCGAATCACTGACGCAACGGGTACCGCCGTCCGCAACGCCTATCCGGCGGCGTGGGTCGACCGAGCGGAATCGAACGAGGCGACAACTCACGAGATGGCGGTGCGGAAGGCAGAATCGTTTATTCGCCACAGCCTGCTGTCCCAGCCCGAGCTGAATCTGAATTCGTATTTCGTGATGAGCCTGAACGACGACGGGACTGTTACCATCGTCGATCCGCTGTTCACATTCGGTGGCACAAAGCTGTTGGCCATGCTGCAGCTTGATGGTCCTGGTGAGGACTGGGTACTGACTTCTGATCAGTCCCGCGTCTTCGTCTCCATACCGGCATCGCGCAGCATCGCAGTGATCTCAACGGCCGACTGGAAGATTGTCGAAACGATTCCCGTAAAACAGACTCCTGGTCGCGTGGCTCTGCAGCCGGACGGGCATTACCTGTGGGTTGCGACGAATGGAGTTGATTCCGGCGTGACTGTTATCGAAGCGGAGTCGCTGGACATCGCCGCCGAAATCCCGACCGGCAGCGGCACACACGAACTCGCCTTCGATCCGGACGATCGTCATGCCTTCGTCACAAATTCAGAATCGGGCACAGTCACGATCGTGGATGTCGCGTCGCTGAAGATCAAATCGGTTATTGAAACCGGTCGTCGGCCTGTTTCGATTGCATGGGGGAAAAGAGCGAATCAGGTCTATGTAACTCACGCAAGCTCTGATGGAATCGCATCCTTCAATGTTCGTGGCCGAATCACGCAACGAATCGCCGTTCCGCCGCCGAAGACGAACATCTCGAACGATCAAGGTGTGCTGTCAACCGAAGTTCAAGGCCAGGGGCCAGCGCTCGGTGAGATTCGTTTTGAGCCGAAAGGCCGATTTGCATTTGTCGTCGACAGCCAAAACGACCGGATCCTGATTGTGGATTCGTCGATCGCACAGGTCGTGCGAGAGGCTCCTGTGCAGTTACATCCGCATCAGATTGCGTTCTCAGACGAACTGGCTTATGTGCGACATCTGGGAAGTGAGATCGTACAGATGATTCCCTTGAAAGATCTCGGCGAACGTGGTCATGCTGTGTCACTGGTTGAGTTTCCGGGCGGACAGAAACGACCGAACGAAGGACTCCTGTCCAGTCTCGCCCCGGCGATCGTGCAGGCTCCAGGAGCAAACGCGGTGCTGGTTGCCAACCCTGCGGATCGCGCGGTGTATTTCTACAAGGAAGGCATGGCAGCCCCGATGGGCAGTTTTACCAACTACGATCAGGAACCCCGCGCCGTGCTGGCGGTCGATCGGAGTCTGAAGGAACGCTTCGGGGAGGGGGTGTATGAAACAACCGCGCGTCTGTCACAGCCGGGGCGATACGATGTTGTATTTCTTCTGGACACGCCGCGGGTCGTTCATGCGTTTTCGATTGACGTGCATGAAAATCCGCAACGTGTTGCCGCGATCAAACGAGAACGACTGGAGATCAGGACTTCGGTCAACGGCGATTCTGTCGTCGCCGGGAAGCCTGTTCACGTCGCATTCAGTGTTGAGCGTGGCGATCAGCCAGTCGCCTCGGAAGTGCTCGGTCGCTGCAACGTTCGCGTCATGTTAGCGCCCGGAGTCTGGCACTCGAAACTGAAGTTGAATTCCGTCAAAGGCGGCGAAGGGACGTTGACCTTCATTCCGCCTCGTCAGGGGACTTACTATCTGTATCTCCAGTCGCCGGAACTGGGACTCAGCGACGGTCGTCAGCATTCGGCGGTTCTGCAGGTCGCGGCCGCGCCGTCATCGGCAACGGCTGACACCACCGCTGCCAATGATTCAACACAACTCAGGGACTCTGAACCGTGATCGAACGCATGTATGATCCATTTTGCAGCCGTAGATCGATCACACGATTTCGCGGCCGCGCGGCCGCGTGTGTGATCATCGCTGTTGTGACTCTAAGCGCTGCCGGGTGCGGGTGCGGGCGCGAGACGCCCGATACATCGACGGATGTCGTTTCCGATCAGCCTGCCGCGACAGTCGCTGAGGTGTCCCCTGGCCCTCCCGTCGTCGAACCGCTCGCCAGTGCGCTTCGCATACCCGACGCGGTGCTGATCAATCAGCTTGGCGAAGAAGTACAACTGAGATCTCTGACAGACGGCAACGTAGTCGCCTTGAATTTTCTGTTCACGAAATGCAAGGGCATCTGCCCGCCGATGGGAGCCAACTTTGGCACACTCAGAAAGACACTTTCGAAAAATGGTGGAAGCGACATCCAGTTGATTTCCATTACCGTCGATCCGGTCGTCGATACGCCCGAGCGACTCCGGGCATGGAGCGGACCATTCAGCGACCTTCCAGGGTGGGCACTGTTGACGGGAGAAAAGCAGCAGATCGATACTGTTCTGCAGGAATTAGAGGTCTTCACCGCAGACAAGAATGACCACTCGCCATTCATCTTGTTCGGTGATCAGAAGACCGGCAAATGGCAGCGCGTGCATGGGCTGACGTCGGTCGAGTCCCTCGCCGAACTGTTGCTGAAGCTGCAGGCAGCGAGAGGTGATCTCGCTGGCAATTCAACGGCTGCGAATCATGTTTCGGATGCAGAGTCTGAGTCGTTCGCGGTCTCGGCAGTCGCCGACGGAGACCGTTCCGCAGAGTCGCTCCCGACGGAAGCAGCGTCTCTCCCCGACACGAAGGCCGCCCCGCCTGTCCAAAGTCTGCCGGAAGATCCGACTACGGAATCCGCTGCCCTTAGGTATTTCACAGACGTCAAACTTGTCAATCAGCACGGTCAGGAATTGCGGTTGTACAATGATCTGATCAAAGGCCGCGTGGTCGTGATTCACACTTTCTTCACGTCGTGTAAAGGCGCCTGCCCGAAACTGGTCGCGGCAGTGGCCGCATTGCAGGATCGATTTGGTGATCAGTTGCAGTTGGTATCCGTTACCGTGGATCCGTCAAATGATACGCCGTCGAAACTGGCTACGTATGCGGACCAGTTCAAAGCGCGTCCCGGCTGGCACTTCGTCACCGGCGAAGCGAGGAACGTGGAGTTCGCTCTCCAGAAGATCGGCCAGTTCACGACCGACATTGATAAACATTCCAACGTGTTCATCATCGGAAATGACAAGACCGGTCTCTGGAAAAAAGCCCACGGAACGGCACCGGTCGCCGAGCTGGCTCTGATTGTTCAGAGCGTACTTGACGATTCCGGTGCCGAAGTCGAGACGCCGTAAACAGACGTGGCTAATCCGTCTCCGCTTCCTGTTCGTGGACTAGAATCAGTTGCTGCCTGCGGAGGTCAACGGAGAATACCGAGACCGCACGAATCCCCACTCGGCGGTTGGGACCAAAGCTTACAGGAGACAGAACTCCCGTGTTGAATTCATGCATCTGTTCCAGTGATTCGATCAAAGTGGCATGGCGCACGTCGCTTCCCGCGTCGGTCAATGCCTTCACCAGAATGCTGGCCGAGGCGTATGTGTCCTGAACAACTGCGGCGTCCATGTCGGCCAGTTTGTGCCGCTCGACGAATTCCCGAAAACGTTCGTCTGAGGCACCCAGCGTTCCGCCCGAGCCACAGAACGCCAGCATGATCCGGCCTTGAAACGCTTCCGGCGCGTCAAGCACTTCTCGACCCGTCAGGGAACCAGACGCGAATATCGCTGGCAGCCAGCCAATCTGAGCCGCTTCACGCAACAGTTGTCGCTCCACATCACCGTAGTCAATCAGAAACACGACTCGTACATCATCCTGTTTCATTCGGCGGGCCAGCGACTCAGTTGCCGCCTGATCATCGACCGGGACGACACTGGGATTCGATCCGACCAGCGAACTGCTGACAACGTCAGCCAGTTTTCGCGACCGTCCCGATTCGCGGCAGATCACGGCTGTCAGCGCAGATTCAACTCCTGACCGCCGTCGATGAAGATTCGCCAGCACGCTCACCTGTCCGCGCAGACCGGAATACAGATGAAACACGTTCGAGAACGGCGCCTCCGTGATTGGGGGCGCGACCGTCATCGGGCAAATCACCGGAACAGAAACGTTGCTCAGCGATGGACGAAGCTCAGATTCTGCGCCCTCCATCCAGACGTTCAACACCACGAACGGCTCTTCCCGCTCCAGCAGTTTTTGCAGGGCAGCCATTCGTTGTTGTGGATCCGACGGCGCAGCGGCCGTGCGAACATCAATGCGCCTCGAATACAGACCACCGGAACTGTTCAACTGTTCAAAAAAGGCAGCCAGCGTGGCACTGACGGCATGGTTGAGTTCTGCAAACGTCTCGGTCGGCGGAAGGAGGACACCGACGCGAATGCTGGTCTCCGTCACGCCGGGTGGCAGATCTGTGCCAATTTTTCGCAGCCACGCAATCAAATCGTCAAGGTCCTGCCGCGAAAGATTGTATCGCGGCATGGCTCGATTCAATGGATTTCCGGAGGGATCGATTCCCATCGTTATCGCGCGCCGCAGCAGGCGTTCATTGTACGGCTCTCGGCGACGTCCCCCTTCAAGGCGTGCCACATACGGGCGAGTCAGCGCACTCCACGTGACGACCGACGGATAGATACCACCTTCTGGCTCACCATGACCGTCAGCTCCATGGCAGTTCAGACAAACCAGCGCTGCGCCAGGGATCCCGGTCTGTGAATCACCCAGGTTCGCCACAATCGGAACTCCGGACGAACTCTCACCCGTTTGGTAGATTTGACGACCACGTGCCTCGGTCAGGGTCAGACTTCCGGAATCTGTGGCAATTTCGACAGACGTGGATTGCCTCGAATCTTCAACCTTCGACAGCTCCGGATCCGCGTGGCCGAAATCGCTCGGCCAGACGTAGAAACCGACGAGACCGGCAACCAACACCATAGCCAGCAGACTTACTGTCCTGATTCGGAAAGTGCGGCGAAATTGAAGATCCGGTTTACGCACGTCGATTGTCGCACCTTTGCAAGTGTGTCAACTTACGCTAAGTCAACAGACACAAAATCGTTCGCACTCATAACGGTATGCCACAGAGCCGCAGCGGTTTGTCTGCAAGCCGCCTCAATGGTACCCGCTTCGTAACTTCCTGGTCGGTGCCGTTTAGTCCGATCTTGAGAATTCCAGTGATCGAAGATTCCAGTGAGGCACGGCGTCGCTGAAGCCGAGTGCCGCGAATTGCCCCAAACCAGGGTGTACCCCCAGAATGGGGGGGTGGCAGAATCAGGAGTTGCCGACGGACCAACATGGAAAATCCCCCGAAAACATTTCCATAGAGAGCGGTTTCAGAGGCAGAACATTGATATATAAGGGCGTTGACGAAGGTCTCTTCGCCAGGCATCGTCAAGCCTCGGAGGTTTGGGGACATCTTCAAACGTTGGTACGGCAACGCACCGCCTGGGTTACGCGCAGTCGTGTTCGACAATCGAGGCGTCATTACATACGGCATGGTAGATTTAGCGACAAGCGAAAGTTACTTAGACTTTTCCAAACGGAGAGTGATCATGAATCTGAACCTGCGATTTATCATGCGATTGACATTAGGCGGTGTGATGTCATGCGTCGCCTGTCTGCAGGCCCAGGACGATTCAGATAAAAAAGCTGCGGTCCCGAAATTCGGCAAGGTGTCGGCAGGACAGACGTTCGAACAGTTTTCCACGCCGGCGTACATTCAGGATTTCCTGAAACACGGTGGTCCGAAGAAGAAGCAGCAACAAGCACTGATGCATAAGCATTGGTCAGAGAACATTGACAGCTGGTCGAACGTTGGGATTACCGGCAATCCGTGGCTGAACCTGGACGACCACGAGCGATGGATGTACTTCAACCCGATCGGGAAGAACGTTCCCAAAGGCATGCTGCTTGTAGAGCCCGTCTGGATTGCCTTTCCACATCGAGTCTCTTACTACTGCACACAGGCCGGGTATTCGTCCGAGCAGATTCTGCGATTCGCAGACTATGGAGAACTCGAGGATGGTACGCCACTACCATGTCTCCCCGCAAATGCCTGCTGCGGCGCGCTGGCACAGCCAGCCGTTAAAGGCCAGCCTTGCAAGCAGGGCGAAAGCGATTGCGGTACGACGAAAGCGTGGAATCCCTTTGGCCCTCGCGGCTGGTGCGACGAATACTGCGAATGGAGCGTCACACGCAGACCCTCAAAAGATGGTGGCCTGCCCACGATAACCAGTGTCAGCTTTACGTGTGAGAATCCCGAGTACTGGGAAACGTTGTGGAAGATCGATCCCGACGTGGTGGTCAGGATTTATAACGAACTGGTCAACGCTGGCCAGTACAACAACGACAAAGTCGTCACACTTGACGATCTGTACTTAAAAGCAGCCGATGGAACGCCGATCATCGATCCTCAGACCGGCAGACCGGCTTACAACATCATCAACAAATGGAACTACGGGCCACATGCCACGGAGAAGAGTGGTGGGGCCATTCACCTGACCAGTCCGCCGAATACTCTGGGGGCTGAAGTCTACCTTGCGGCCGCCGCAACGATCATGCGAACGCACAGTGACGGCACGGTGCCCAGTTCAAGTGAAACATCCATTCTGACCGCCCGAAATCTGATTTGTTCGGGGAAGTTTGGCGGTATCGATCGCAACAGCGATCCGCACATTGGCGACAGCGTGAATGAAGCCGTCAGGGCATTCGCGCCAGGCTACCGGGTCACGCTGAATGATCCCGTCGGCCTCTACATTCAACCGCCCGATTTTTCAAGTTTTCAGGTGCCCTCAGACGCGGACTTCACGATCGAAGACTGCTGGCACATGATCCGAGGGAATGATTTTGGCATGGGGCTGCATGCCGTTTTTGAAGTCCCAGGAACGAAATACACTGTGAGTGACATCCTGGTGGATGGTAAGCCGATTCTTTATGCAGGACAGATCGCCGAAACGTTCAAGATCGGATTGACAGCCTGCGCATGGGAGAACGAACCCGGCAACGAACTGTGGCCGCCCATGCAGCCCTGGCCGCCCAGCCCGGACTATCCGACGGATCTGCCGAAGGAACTGTTCGACTATCCGGCAGTCACGAACAAAACAGAAAGTGTCAGTCCGGCCCCCGGCTTTCCTCTAACGGGAGCACAGATATTTCTGGCTCAGACGAACGAGCGGCCTCAACTGGCTTTCGCTCCCGCCGAATTCACGCCGGGCAGCGAATCGGAAGACTACGTTCTGGGCGTCTCCGTCGATGACAATAATCCATTGACAGCAATGACCGTGCGAGCGACAGGGGAAGGAGTGGAAATCGAAGTCATCGGTTACATCTACCTTCAGGCGGGGACGACCGAGATGATTTTCACCGACGAGACTTTTTACACCACCACGGTCGATGGAAAAAAGGTCACACAGGAAAACACCACGGCGGCTTTGCGACTGCGCATCAAAGTTGCAGAAGACGCGAAACCAGGAAATCGAGGTCTGATCGTGGCCTATAGAGGGCAGCCGACAGACGGAATCACGCCCGCACTGGGATGCCTGGAGATCGTGGCATCAAAGCAGACCTACTGACATCCAGGCTGTCAGCATCAGTCCCCTTGAATGATTCCCGACGCGTCTCGGGAACGCCCTGATTGAACAGCCACCTTACTCGATAACAGCAATTTGGGAGTACGATGATGACGATACAGGAACGACGACTGACAGGCCGACTAATGTCTGTCGCCATTTGTCTGTTGATGGCCGCTGGATTCTCCTCAGATGCAGCCGGACAGAACAACCCAGAAAAGAAACCGGCGCCATACAGATATCCGAACGAGTGCGATCCAACGATCAGCCCAAAAATCCCTACCACGGTGTTTCCGATTCTGGAACAGTATCCAGCCAACTGTTTTTCATGGGACTCGTTTTTCGCCCTGAACTGGCCCGCCATGAGTGCCGGAGTGCCCGATACAAAAAAGAAGCTTGGAGAGCCAGGCCCGGTTGTCTGGGAGACCTACCGTGACAGTGATACAGTGTTCCTCCCCGATGGCGCGGAACCGAAACCGTGGGGTGCCGACTTCGATCTTCAGAACGTTCACGGCCGGATATTGAAGCAGCCGGCGAAGTCTCGTCCAGGTGTCCCGCACCTGCACCTGGTCAATGAAGCGGCCCCGACAGTTGATTCGTGGCTTATCGCGCGGAATGGAACGGTCACTCTGTTCGAAAAACTCGTCAACAAGACCGAATTCGATTACATCCTCAGCAACGGGTTTTACAGCGCGGCGAACCAGCACGCTGCGATGGGTTCAGACAAGAAAGGAGTGAATCAGCCGGCAGGTTCCATCGAAATCAAGGCGGCGTGGATGCAGCTCACCAAAGAGGCAAATCCTGACTGGAGCATATTCCTGACGACCAAAGCCATGATCCCCAGTAAGTTTCCCGTTGTTCCTGCAGGAGAGCCCAATGCAACGCCATTTGTTGAGGCGACGATGGGACTGGTAGCAATTCATATCATCCACAAGTTGCCGAACGCCCCGCAATACATCTGGAGCACGTTTGAGCATAAGGATAATTGTCCGGACGCGACAGATGAAAATGTCGATCGTGACTACAACTACTACAATCCGAAATTCCAGCTGCAGAACTTTAATCTCGCGCCGCTTAAGAATCCTAATCAGGTGAAGCGCGTTACCAAATTGCCGGGGATCGTCACTCAGATTAATGCAAAGGCGCATGCTGCGGTCAGGAAGTACGAAGAGACCGAAAACGTCAAGACCCCCTTCGCGAACTATATTCTTGTTAATACGCAGTGGCCGAGCGATGCTGTTGTCGTGCCACCAGCGGCCAGGGCTCCATTGCCGAATGGCAAGATGATTCCCAGGACGTTATTGAATACGATGCTGGAAACTTATGTACAGGACAAGTACATCTCCTGCATCGACTGTCACGTCGGTGCGACAATTGCGAACGACCGTAACGGCAATCCATCCAGTTTCGGCAGCGACTACAGTTTCTTGTATGGTCTTGCTCAATGGCCAAAGAAAGCAGAGTAGGCCCGGTAAATACGTGCACCGGAAGTTTCAGTTTCTTTTTCCGGTGTCCAGCCGGGCTCGAACCAATGAAGGACAAAGGTCACACCATGCCTCGACTCACCGAATTCAGTCTTCCCGCAAATCAACAGGATTTCAGGCCAGGTTCGCCCGGTGATGTTGCCCTGAAGAAGCAGTGGAACACCAACATCACCGGCTTCACCCTGCAGGCCATTCTTGGCAACCCATGGACCAGTATCGGTGCGGCGAACCAGACGGAGTACTTTGATTCCCTGACCACCGATATTCCGGACGGCAGCACGGCCGCGCTGATCGACTGGATCGCGTTCCCTCACCGACTGCAGCAATATCAACAGGCAGGCCAGAACCCACCGAATCCATACAACCTGTCGGAGGAGGAGATTCTGGAACTGGCAGATACCGGAGGTGCTGAAGGCACCCGGATTTCCTTTAAAGAGATCCCCACCGGTGACAATCTCTGCCCACAGGTGAACTGGGACGGGACAAAGCAAATGTACGGCCCGTATGGACCACGTGGTTGGCTGGATGAATATTGTGAGTGGAGTGTTGTTCGCAACGCCGACAATAAGATTACGCGTATCGATTTTACGTGTGAAAACCCGGAGTACTGGAATTCATTGTGGATGGTGTCTCCGGAAAGAGTTGCAGATCTGTACGAAGTGACTCTGAATTTTGACGCGCCGGACGAAGATCTGATAAAAGTTCAGCTCTCCGATCTCTACGTCTATAAACCGAATTCAACCCAGCCGGTCATCGACCCCTCCACCGGGCGACCACTTTACAACCCGCTCAACAAGTGGAACTCAGGTACGGTTTCGGTGCGAGGAGCCGGTCGAGGGAATACCGGTGGAGCGATGCACCTGACCAGCACACCGAACACTCTTCAGACTGAGATGGGGCTTGCGTCTGGTGCGTCCGTACAACGTAAAATTGGCAACAACTCGTCGCAACAACTGATTTGTTGCAGTCAGTACGGGCAGGCCTATCGAAACAGTGACCCACACATCGGACTCTTGACCAATCAGGTCGTTTTCCTTGGCAATCGCGTCGCACTCGCGGACCCGACAGGACTGTATATTCAGAAGCCAGTGCTGGATGTGAAGAACGGCGGAGACTATCAGCTTCCCGCTGATCCGAATCTTCCGAAAGACGCGACTGTTGACGACTGCTGGCAGATCATCCGCGGTCACCAGACACTCATCGACCCCGTCACCGGACTTCCGTATGGTCTGGCGACGCCTGGCGGCACCGGCGGCGGCAACTTCATTCTGCACGCTGTTTTTCAACTGCCGAAGGCCTGGATCAAGGCAGGTGTGAAGTTCACGATCGGAGACATCTATCGCATCGACGAACCCGAAGTCACAATCAAATGGGGCGGCCAGATCGCTCAAAATACCCACATCGGGTTATGGGCTCGCCCGATCAGGCAGACACATCCAACAACACCACTGGAATGCGTTACAGCCAAAGTGTCTCCAGCGGCTCAGCCGTTGCAGATGTTTCATGCTGACGTCTGGGACGGGTACTACGGCACGTCTGTGGTCAATCCAATGGGACAAGAGATGAACCTCGCCAGCAATTCGACGTTGATTGCTCCCATTCTGGCCCCCGGCGCACAGAACGTGCCAATGGTCCTGACCTGCGGTTCAGTGAATTCCGGGCCCAAGGGTGAACCGCCATCAGTTTCAGTTTCCAGCGGTGACGTTGTCGTCACCGATGTGAAACTGTCAAAGGGCACGTTCAACTACGCGGTGCCTGGTAATTCCTATCCTGGCCCCGTTCAGATTGTGCGATTTAACGTGAGCGTGCTCCCAATGGCGAAAGCAGGCCTTCGAGCAGTTCATCTGACGAACTTCGGCGAACCGGAGACCAACCCCATGCCTGGACTTCTCAATATCAAGGCCGCTGGGCGATAGGAATACGACGAAGCTGCCGCAGCAGCACTTTCACCAACATCTTCACGCCAGAGCACTCCCATGAAACATTTCTGTCTGCATTTCGTTCGAATTATTCCAGTTTTGATCCTGGCATCTTCGTCGTGCCTGGCTCAGTGGAAGGGCGCACCGATTGTCGATCCGATACTGCCGGCCGATGCATTAATGACCAGCCAGGATGCTTTCAACAACTTCGCCTGGCAGGAGTTCATTGCATTGAACTGGGTCGCGGACCCAAAGTCGCCGGGGAACCCGGACCCGTCAGTTGAACCCTCGCAATTCGGCACGCCCGACGACAAGAGATTCGTTGTCTGGGAGAGCTACAAGGAATCCACAGAAGTTTTCCGCAAAGACGCCCTGCCCCCGGAACCATGGGGCGCGCAGCGAGCTTTGCCGGCAGACTTTGATGTCCACAGCGAGTTAGAACTGACGTCGACGTCTCCACACGGAATCAAGGGGTTGATGGGGACATCAAAATTTGGCACTCGGGGCGTGACGCTCGATTTGAGTGAATTCGAACAAGCCGGCAGTAACACATGGCTGACAGCCCAGAATAAACTCATCACGCTCTATGAACGACGCATGAACGAAGACGAATTCAACTACATCAACGTGAACAAACTCTATGACGCAGACGTGCAGCAGACGTTTGCGGTGACAAATGGAATCATCCTGCCCGATGGCTCAGCAAAGTTTTCGACCTACGGCAAGGTGGGAGCAATCGAGGTCAAGGCCGCGTGGATCGAACTTCCCGATCCGTCTCTGTGGAAGAACTATAAAACGTCCGAGGCCTGGGTTTCTTACCCCACCGACATGGGGACAGGAAAACCAACGAATCCGAGACGGGTGACCGTCGGACTCGTGGGATTACACATCATCCATAAGACACAAAAGGCTCAGCAGTTTGTCTGGGCGACCTTTGAACACGTGGACAATTGCCCGAGCACTCAGGACATCGCGAACAGGAATCTCAAAGATTCTTACATGTATTACAACCCGGAGTGGGACTCTGCAAAAGAATGTCCGATCAACGTGCCTCCGGTGGTGGGGAAGAGTAATCTTGAGGACCCGGTTCAGGTGGTGCGGATGCAGCCGATCAGCACCACGACAACGAATGACATCGCTGCCTTCAACAGGAATACATGGGACTCCATTCGAGCCGCCAATCCAAAGTCCGTCTTTCTCAATTATCAGCTGGTCAATGTGCTATGGCCGAATTCGAGTGCCCCGATCACCAAAGGCGCAAAAACTCCTCTTCCAGCAGGCGATCCGCAACCGCCACGAGCTAACCAGGTCGTCGCAAACTCGACACTGGAAACATATTTCCAGACGAAGTTAAACTGCATGGACTGCCATCAGGGGGCTCCGATCGCCTCGGTCAACACAGGCAGCCTGATGTTGAAAGTTTCCCGCTCCGGCACCAGCACAGAGGGAACTCCGCTGGCGTCAGACTACTCTTTTCTGTTCAGTACGGCTCATTCACCGGCAAAGAAGTAGCTCGTGCGGGTCCTGAAAAGTTGTACGAATTTGAAAACGCTGGCATCGAGCTACCCGCCTGGCGGCTGAACAAAAAACGCTGGTCGTCAAGCCAGGCAGTGCATGAAGCCGTGTCGATCGCGTACCTGCACCACTTCTGGGGAACTACGGGAAACGATTTGAATTCAGCGCACCTTACTTTTCGCTCCGGCGTCAATCCAGAGCCACAGGATCGCCCCGGTCACACTGGTGCAGCACGCTGCGCCAATCGCAGCTGGCCAGCCGTAATGCGTCCCGATCCAGGGGGTGCAGATCGGGGCCAGACTTCCGCCCGCATTGCCGATGGTATTCAGGAATGCGCCGGCAAGCCCGCCCTTTGCGGGTTCCAATGCCGGAGCAGTCGTCCAGAAAATTCCTTCGCACATCCCAAGAGCTCCCAGCGCCAGGGAAAACAGCAGGATCACAGTATTCGGATCTTTCGCCGCCACTCCGAACCACGCAAACACAGCACTCAGGAGCATGCCAGAGATCGCGATACTCCGACAGCTCACACGCATTCCAAATCGACGACTGAGCCGATCCGTCAGAAGACCGCCCATCGCCATCCCGACCGCCATCGCAATCATCACAATGAATGTCGCTCGACGACTCTCACCGTCCGGCAGCTTCAGTTCCTTGCCGAAGTAGAAATCGATCCAATAAAAGAACAAATACTGGAAGTAGCTGTAGGCCGCATAACTGGATGCCAGCACCAACAGTCCGCGATTTCGAAACATCGACACAAAGTCGCCTATGGACGCTTTTGTGCCGGACGAAGGCACGCTGTGCAACGCAACCAGTTTCTTTTCGGCAGCGTTGGTTCGCGGATGTCCGATCGCATCATCGGTGGCGAGAAAAAACCACAAGACCGAGAATGCCATCAGCGCGCCGCCGGAGATCATGAAGGCCGACGACCAATCGAACCGATCCATGAGCCAGCCGAATCCTGGAGCCGTCACTGCAATCCCAATCAGGGCACCGGCTGTCACCAAACCGTTGGCCGTCGAACGACTTGTCAACGGCAGCCACAGTGAAACACTGCGCGCGGCACCTGGGTGGAGTGGAGTGCTGAAGAATCCGGCTATGCCTCGCACGAAAATCAGTGGGATGAGTAAAGAGGCGATCGGCAGTCCCAGTTCTCCAAGTGCGCCGGTCAGCACAACACAGAGTCCCATACCCAGCCCCATCGCGGTCAGCGCCCGTCTGGGACCGATCCAGTCAATCACCCATCCGCCTGGCAGCATGCACAATGTATATATCCACAGGAATGCCGAGTACACCTGCCCCATCTGAACTTCTGTCAGCAACCCCGGTCCGATAAAAAACGCTTTGGCAGCGACCGTGATGCCGACACGATTGAAGTGTCCGAGAAACGTAAAGCCCATCAACATGGCAACGATCAGCCAGCGAATGTTGGTTGGCTGTGGTGACTGCCCCGCTCCTGCCGGACTCTCGCCAGTTTCAGGAGCAGCATACGGGTTGTCTTGTTGGGTCATGCGTTCAATACCTTCATGTTGTCTCGGCAAGACCAGCCTACAAATTCTTGTAACGGAGTTAAATCCTGACGCCGCATTAGCGAATCCGAAAAGCCTGCACGATCTCCGCAGGCAATTGGTATCCGATGCCCGGTCGTTCCGGAAGCGCGAAAGCTCCGTTTCTGACAGGAAATCCGGCGTTCTGCAGTTCGCGGCGAAGCGGAGATTCGAAGACCTCGGCCGGTGCAAACTCAATAAACGGTGTGATCGGTGACCAGGCTGCCAGGTGAACGGACGCTGCTCCCAGAATCTGAGTTGACCAGTTGCCGGGACATACCAGAACCCCGCGTGGCGCAGCCAGTTCCACGATTCGCTTTGCCTCGGTAAGTCCGCCACAGGTCGTCATGTAGGGTTGAACCACTGTCACACCGCCTCGGTCCATCATGTCGATAAACTCCCAGCGCGTGACGCCGTGCTCCCCCATTGCGAGCGGAATCGATGTCTTGGCCGCCAGTTTTGCATAAGGCTCGGGTGTATCGACCGGAAACGGCGTCTCGAAGAAATAGATGTTCTGATCTTCCAGCTGACGGCAGACTCGAAGCGCCGTCGGAACATCATTGAACAAGTAACCGACATCGACCATTAGAGTCAGTTTGTCACCGATGGCCCTGCGACATCGTCGTGCCATCTCAACAACATCCTCAGGCGTTGACATCATGGGCTCGACCTTGAAAGCGCGGTAGCCCAGCGATGCCAGCGTTTCCGCGCGCGACACCTGCTGCGAGAACATCGGCTCACCGCCCCAGACATCGGAAACCAGTGTGCAGTACGGAACGACTTCTACGGTGCTGCCAACCGTCGACTGAAACGGCCCACGCTGAGCACCGCCGAGCAGCTTCCAGACAGGTTCATTCAGCATCTGCCCATAAATATCCCAGATCGCGACATCCAGCGCGCCAAGGATCATGATTTCCCAGCCGCGCCGATTGGTATGCATGAACGCATCCCACATGTGTTGCCAGAGCCGTTCCGGATGAGTGATCTCCTGACCGATCAAAAGGCGTCCGAAGTGAGTTTGTCGATTGCCGACAGTTGCCTGGACGACTCCTGGCGGAACCCTGAAAACTTCCGACAGCCCGACCACGCCCTGATCCGAATGTATTCGAATGCACGCCAGGGGTTCGACGCCTCCTTTGTCGGGATCAATCTCTGGACCGTCCCCGATGACAAACACTTCAAGATGTGAGATCTTCATTCTGCGTTAGTCTTCCATGGTGATCCGGTATCGCTTGCTGGCGTCTTTGCCGAGAAGTTGATGGAACGTAAAGTACGCTGCGGCTTCTAGCCAGCTGACTTGATGATATCAGGATGCTACAAAACCACGCAAATTACAAGGAACGATGCAACGCACAACAATGCTGAATAAATCTGTAGTCTCCGTCCGCGAAGCATAATACCAATCAGCGTGATAACCGAAGTGAAAAGACAGAGAAACGCACAGACGTTGCAAGTGTGCTGTGCGTGACGCCTTGAGAAGACGCAGAACGGCCAGTAGCGGTGCCATGGAGGCAGGAGGCCGTGGGCAGAGGGCAGGAAGATTTGGGGCAGGAAAATTACTGTCTTTCGATTGTTTGGGCATTCGTCGTGGCATCGAGGCGGTCGAGTATAGCCGGTGCCGGATTCCAACTCCGTGCTTGTCGAGCCAATGCGTCCGCGTGCCTCGGCCAGTCGTGTAACGTCGCCGGATCAAAATCCGCGCCGTTTGGCCAAACCAAGGTATGCACCTCAGGGTCTACTCTCACCTGATCGAAAAGACTTAAATCCTGCAAGGGTCCAAATAGTTCTCCTCCGAGTACAGGTCCGAAGTCAATAGTTCGGTCGCTTCCATCGTCGAACACGATGTAAAGCGTGTGACGCCCCACTATCTGAAAATCGTGTACGCGACAAATGAGATGAGTCATGTTCGTTTACTCCAGCGGCGCAATCGGTAGCGGAACTTGACCTGCCTGCAATCGTGCCCAGTCGGTTACAAGCTCCTCCTGATGCAGCTCTGCCCACGCTTCTACCAGTCGGCGTTGCCGACGAGGCAACGAGCCCGCGATCAGGTCCACAGGGTTCAATCCGATCACCGCAACCTCGTCTTGGTAGTAGGCGTGGAAGTGTGGCAAATGGTGCGGATCTCCTGCCTCCATGTACATTCGAATTATTATACCGAAAAACCGGCTCAGTTCAGGCATCTTACATCACTCTCGCCACTCATTATGCTGCCCAACCTGGCCGAACGACTAAGGTAGCCCGGCTGCGGCCACAGACCTTTGATTTTAGAATCCGCTCGATGCCGTCGCTCGGGTTGACCGTCGTTTTGGGCCTTATTTGCGGCTTCCTGCCGTAAACGGGAACCCCGGATTTAGGTCGAGCAACTCACGCGTCGGCTCGATCAAGGAGTCTTCAAATTGGCACTCCCATTTGGAGTTCGGCCCCACGCCCGCAATTGTATTTCCGGCTTCGATGACTGCTCCGTTCTCGAAAATGTAAACAGCTGTGTTGTACAGCACTCCGCTGACATCGTCGGGTTCGAGTTCGCGGAAATGACATTGAAGATCGTGAAGGCCGACTTCATGGAGCCCGCGAGTATCCATCAGCATGTCGCCAACGGTGTTGGAAATGTTGAAGAACCGAACATTCAATGCCCCGGGGCGCACAATCGGGGCGTCCGAAGCCGCAGCGAGGTACGCTTTTGGCTGGACGACTTGTTGTGAGTGCTTGAATACCAAGGCGTCTGGCAGTGTGGTTTCGATTACGGCTTGCAATACTCCGTGAAATAGCCGAACTCGCTCAGTCGGTGAAAGTAGCCTGGCCATCATTTCGGTGACCAATAGCGTGTGACGCGATTGGCTGAGCGTTGGTTCGCAATCACGGAAACCCCACGACTGCTGAATATCGCCCTCATAGCGCCTAATGTCGATCGGCTTGTGGGCAGCGAGAATAGCTGTCTGCGCTGGAACCTCGGCATCCGTGTATTTGACAAGATGATTCTTGTGGAATAACAAGAAAGCATCGGTGGCTTTTTTTGTATTCTGCGCATCAAGTTCGTCCCCGAGGATAGCCTCCGCACGAGCCTTAATTGCTGCGTAGTCGCAGCGAGGCAATTGCGAGAAATGCAATTCGACGAGTTGAAGTTCCATCTGTGACTCAAATTAGCCCAACTTAAATACTTATCACACCCGTAGCCGCGAACAAAGCTCTCATCACGGACTCAATCTCGGTCAACCTTGAGTTTTATCGATGCGTAGGGTCTGCTGCAAGCGTGGTGTGGGTGACACATTGGTAAAACTTGGTGCGGCTTCGCCCGCTACCCAATTTACGCCCCGGCGGAGCTTGTCTCCGTCGAGCGTTGATCATCACCAGTCATCACTCGGAATCAGCAACCTGGCCACCATTGCGGCTTGGGGACTGTCGTTTTAATCGTTTAACGGCAAAGCCGCAGGCGTCGTTACAAAGTTTCGCCTACGCCTGCGCCTACGCCTGCGGCTCGCCGTTAAACGAACATACCGAATCAGTTAAGGAGCCATGCGTTACGGCGATTACAAATCGATATCATCGGCGAAGCTGGCGTCTTCCATGATGATCCGATATCGCTCGCTGGCGTCCTTGCCGAGTAGCTGATGGAACGTGGTGTCAGCTTCCAGCTGGCTTTCGATGTTGACTCGCAATAAGACACGGGCTCGGGGGTCAAGCGTTGTGTCGCGGAGCTGAGCGGCGTTCATTTCGCCGAGTCCCTTGAAGCGGAGGACGACAGCCGTGCGGTTGGCGGGGAGTGAAGCGAGGATCTCCTCTTTTTCCACATCGTGCCGAGCGTACATCACATCCTTGCCGACTTCAATCCGATACAGCGGCGGCTGCGCGATGAACAGTTTTCCCTGGCGAATCAGTTCGGTCATGTGTCGAAAGAAAAATGTGAGCAGCAGCGTGGAGATATGATATCCGTCGCTGTCAGCATCCATCAGCAGAATGATGCGCGCGTAACGCAGTTGATTTACTTCGAAGTTCGAACCGACGCCGGCTCCCAGCGTTTCGACGATGTCGCGGATTTCGTTGCTCTCCATAATCTTCGACATGGTGAGTGATTCTGTGTTGAGGATTTTTCCTCGCAGCGGCAGCACGGCCTGCGTCCCTGCCTTGCGACCCATCACTGCTGTACCACCGGCGGAATCTCCTTCGACGATGAACAGCTCCGATTCTGCCGGATTCTTCGACTGACAATCGACGAGCTTGCCAGGCAGATTCGTCTTGCGGCCACCGACGGTCTTGCGTCGGACTTCAGAGACGGCTTCACGACTGGCCTGCCGCGCGCGGGCGGAAAGGACCATGCGACCGAGAATCACATCGGCTAATGACGGATTATTGTTCAGCCAGTTTTCCAGCGCCGGACGTACGACGCCATCTACGGCTGATGACGTTTCAGGATTGTTGAGGCGTTCCTTGGTCTGGCCCTGAAACATCGGGTCGCCGATAAAAATACTTAGCACACAGACGATGCCTTCGCGGATATCCTCCGCTGAAATCGTCACACCACGGGGTTTGAATCCATGCACATCCATGTAATTGCGGACAGCCTTGTTAACGCCGGCTTTCAGGCCGTTCTCATGCGTACCTCCGGCGTGCGTGCGAATTCCGTTGACGTAGCTGCGAATGTTTTCTTCGGTCGAATCCGTCCACCGCAGCACAACTTCGACTTTTGCGTCTTTGTCGTCTTTGGTGGCGAAAAACAGCTGCTCGTGCGCTGGTTTCTTGCCGGTATCTGTCGTCACCTTTTCAATATACGCGACGATGCCGTCAGGATGATGCAGTTCATGTGTCTCCTTCTTCTGTTCATCGTGGAAGACGATGGTCAGGCCACCATGAATGTATGAAATATCCTCCAGATGCTGGCGAATCGTTTCGCCGTTGAAGAGCGTGCGACGAAAAATGTCGTCATCCGGTCGGAAAAAGATTGAGGTACCTCTGCCGCGAAACGGTTTCACCTTCTGCACCGGACCACTGGGCTTGCCACGGTGGAATGTCTGGGCCCATTCGAATCCATCGCGATGAACTGTCGCGATCAGTTCCGAAGATAAGGCATTGACGACGGACGAACCGACTCCATGCAAACCGCCACTGCGGGTGTAGTTCTTGTCGCTGAATTTCCCGCCTGCATGGAGCGTTGTCAGGATCACTTCCAGGGTTGATTTCTTCATCTTTGGATGTTTATCGACCGGAATGCCGCGACCGTTGTCCTCGACCGTACAGGAACTGCCGTCCTTGTGCAGCGTGACCGTGATCCGATCACATTCGCCTGCCAGGAATTCATCGACGGAGTTGTCGACGATCTCCCACAGCAGATGATGCAGTCCGCGTGAATCCACTCCGCCGATGTACATCGACGGACGGCGGCGTACAGGTTCGAGACCTTCGAGAACTTCGATGTCTTCGCCGGTGTAGCTGGAATTTGGTTTGGCGGGTGATGCCATGAATGAGAGTTCCTAAAATCTATTGTCTGTTTCGCACGGCGAGTTATTCCGTGCCAAAGGCACAAAATGGGAAAGCTCAGGGCCATGCCTTTTGAAGTTACACATTTCTGGTTGGTCGGCATTATCTTGTTCCCTCTCCCCCAAATCGTTTGCGAGTCTGCACACTCCGGTTACACAGCCGCGTCGCCGCAAACGATTTGGGGGAGAGGGCAGGGTGAGGGGGCTTTTTTCGCACGCGGCATTTTTCAAAATGCCCCCTCATCCGGCCTGTCGGCCACCTTCTCCGCTTTGCCAGGGGGAGAAGGGACAGTATCGCGGAACTTCAAAAGCCGGATTTCTAAAACACACCAGGCCCCCCGCCATTTGCCCAGGCACGCATCAGCCCTCCCCGACACCACCAAGTTCGCTCCAGTCAATCAGTTGAATGTCGGGTTGAATGAGTTCCATAAAACCGGTGCGCGAGCTGGTTTTTACTCCGCGACCACCTCGGGATGTGACCTGGTACTTTGTCTGACCGAAACTCAGCACACTGTCGTTGTCGTTGCGGACTCGAAGTGCATCGCTGGGACGTGACAGCTGGACGACGCCGAGCAGTTCGTCACCTGCCTCCAGCTTGATGCCACGCACGCCTTTCCCGGCATTGCCGAGCACCGGCACATCCTCAATGGCGAAATGCAGAATGCGGGCTTTCTTTGAAGCCATAAACATAGTCTCTGCATCGCGGACGAGCTCCACATAGGCGACCTGATCGGTTTTCCCCAGCCGACAGAACTTGCGTCCTGATTTTGTCGAAGGCGTACGAAACGCTTCCAACGGCAGACGCATGACCTGTCCGGCTTTCGTGGCGATTAACAGGGTCAGCCCGACACCATCGCCGACTTCGTCCAGACTCGTGACAAAACGCGCATCGGTCGTCAGCGCGTTGATGACGCTGACGCCGTCCTTCATTTTCGCGCGCTTGGCCAGTGGTTCTCCGTACCCTGATGACACCGGTAACTGATCGATCGGCAGCGTATATGCGATGCCATCGTTACAGAAGAACACCACATGATCGAGCGTGCTGCCGGGAACCACGGTCAGCACCGAATCCCCTTCGCGAACACGCGTCTTCGATACACTGCTCATGTGGCCGACACGTTTGATCCAGCCATCTTTCGTCACAACGACATTTGTGTTCTCTTTGACGATGTAAGCCTGCGGATCGTATTCCACAATCTCTTCCGCCGAACCAAGCTCGCTGCGTCGGCTGTCAGCGAAGTCCGCCGCAACCTGTTCCAGTTCCGTCGTGATCAGCTTCCACATTTTCGTCTTTGATTTCAGGATCGCTTCCAGCGCGGCGGCTTCGGCTTTCTTCGCCGCCAACTCTTCGCGAATCTGACCGATTTCCAGCTTCGAAAGGCGGTACAACTGCAATTCCAGAATCGCGTCGGTCTGAACTTCATCCAGGGGAAACTCGGCCATCAGACGTTTGGCGGCGTCCTTCTTCCCGTCGCTTGCACGAATGATTTTGAGAGCTCGATCGAGCCCGTCGAAAACAATCGCAAAGCCTTCCAGAATATGAATGCGCTTGCGAAGCTGAGCGAGCTGGTATTCCAGCCGTCGGCGCACAGTTTCGTAACGGAAATCCAGAAAGTGCTGCAGGAGTTCCTTGAGATTCAGAACACGCGGCACGGTAGAACCACGATCGGCGGGGACCAGGCACGTCGCGTTGTAGCCGAAATTCTGTTCCAGCGAAGTGTGCTTAAAAAGGTACGCCATGACGGCGGCTGAGTCCGCTCCGGATTTCAGATCGACGGCGATCCGGAGACCGTTTTCTTCGTTGGTCTCATCGTTCACGCCTTCCAGTTGAGGCAGTTTGCGGGCGGCAATCAGTTCGCCAATTTCGGCCATCAGCGGGCCGGTTGTCGCTCCGTACGGAATCGAATAGATGATGATCCGGCTCGGGTCCTGCTTCTTTCCCTGCAGATCATATCGCCATTCGCCGCGAACCTTGATCGAGCCACGTCCGGTTTCGTACATGTCCTTCAATGCCGCGCGATCGGTCATGATGCGACCACCGAGCGGAAAGTCGGGACCCTTGACGTAGCGCATCAACTGCGCGACCGAAGCATCAGGATTCTCGATCAGATGCACGCTCGCCTTGATCACTTCACCCAGATTGTGCGGTGGCATGTTGGTCGCCATCCCGACTGCGATGCCGGATGAACCATTCACCAGCAGCGCCGGGTAACGCGCGGGCACGACCACGGGTTCTTCGTCTGCGGCGTCGTAAGTCGGGCGCATATCGACCGTCTGAAACCTCAACTCCGTCATCAGGTTTTCGGCAAGTCGCGACACCTTGGCCTCGGTGTATCGAGAAGCTGCCGCTCGCAGCCCCATGATCGAACCGAAGTTGCCCTGTCCGATGACCAGCGGATAGCGGAGCGTAAAATCCTGTGCCATGCGAGCCAGGGCTTCATAGACGGCGATGTCGCCATGAGGATGGAACGAACCTGTCGTATCCCCGCAGATCTTGGCGCATTTTCGCGTCTTGCCATCAGCCGTGAGTCGCAGACGATCGTACATCACATACAGAATGCGGCGTTGAACCGGCTTCAGGCCGTCACGCACATCCGGCAGCGCGCGGGATGTGATGACCGAGAGTGCGTAGTTGAGGTAGCGTCGGCGGGTCTCTTCGCTGATCGGCACAAACTGCACGTTCGCGTCCGGTGCCGCGTTTTCGTCAAAGAGTACACTACCTTGTCGATTGGAAGATTTCCGTCGAGCCACTCGGGCTTCCTTTGCCGTAAGAGCATCCTGTTAATTCCTCGGAAGCCGAGTTCACAGAGTCAGAAAATTCGTTTAACGGCGAGCCGCAGGCGAACGCGAATGCGGCAGCGACGCCTGCGGCTTCCCGTTAAACGACTAAAACCATAGTCCCCAGGAAAGGAGTGTAATAAACAAACCCTTGCGGCGTCAGGGATTGACGATAGGTAAATCGGGCAAAAAAAACTGATCGCGGTGTTTTTTTGGATTGAGAAGACTCATCTGAGCAAACCTGTTCTGATGCCCAAATCATTGATTCTACCGGTATGGAATGGTTCATCCACAGGATCGATACTGGCCGAACAACAAGAGTGTCGGGAGTATTTCCGGCTTTGCACAACCGGCTGGCGACTGAGCTGGTAGGTTGGCGAGGCAGAAACCTGACAGAGCACAGACGGATTCAGTGTGAATCTGAGGCTGCATTCGAAATCAGAACAATCAGGCGTGTTCAGGTTGTTGTCAACCTGCCGCCAATGCGGACCACCGGACGTTCCGCGGATTCCATGGAGGGGGCTGAAATGCTACGCAAGGGGTTAGTAGCGCTGATGATGGGCGTCATTTGCGCAGGCAGCGCGGTTGCCGCCGACTCGGCACCAGGAAAGCCGAATTCAGCACCGACGGGTCTGACTGGCTGGTGGAAGCATAGAATATCGGGCAATCACGAGGCGTCTGCGGTTTCTAAGCCCGCACAACCGCCAGCCGTTCGAACAAAATCAAAACCAAAGCCGGGCGGCATTGAACGAGCCGTGGTGCAGGACGCTGAGCGTCAGTCTGTGGCGGTTCATCAGACGTCCGGAAGTCCACAGGACTCACAGGATCGACCTCCTCAAGCGTCACCAGCACCATCACCGTCTGCCCTGCAGCCTGTCCCGATCGAAGCTACTCCAGTGCTCCCGGACATTTCTCCTGTTTCGGGACCACAGCATGCCAGTCCGATGCCGCGAGGATCATCGCATGGGATTCCCGTTCATCCGGCGAATTCGATGAGTCCCGCCCAACCTGCGTACACGGGCGGGGGCATGATGACTCCGCAACCGCAAGGCGGATACTACCCGATGTCTTCGCAAGGCCGGTATCCGCAGACCGGAGCAGCGCTGTATCCGTCACCGATTCCTGGCATCCCGCAGCAAATGGGCGGAGCCGCCATCATGCATCCAGCGTTTCATCCGCACGAAATGCTCTATGCTCATGAATACCACGCGATGTATCCGCCCTATTACTACAAAGTCAATGGTGGATTCCTGGTTTCCCCGTTCGGTGTCTGGTCTCACGAAGACTGGAAACTGGAGGGCACTAGAGTTGACGTGAAATACAATTCTCACATCAGTCCCTTCACCTTGTTCCATCCTCCATTCGGCCGTTCACGCAGTTACCGTTCATATGACCATTCATATAGCCATTAATGCGTGTGACGACCTCGACTCGACTTCAGAAAAGACAACTTTGGACGGCGGTCATTTGTCTGCTCGCCGACGCCACTTGGATCACTCAGTCTTCTTGATCAGGTAGAAGCCAATATGATCTCCTATTCAAAAACCCTTCGTACGACAGCGATGCTGTGTACGATCCTGATGGCGGGACTTGCCGTCGGGCAGGACGGCGTCGTGCGGATGTCGGATCGGTCAGACAAATCGTCCTCCGATGTCGGGGTCGTGCAAATGTCTGCCCGTCAGTCCGGGCCTCAAGTCCGGCATGTCAGTCACGCCCAAACCGCCTGTGGCGAAGGATGCAAGGTCGCACCAGGCTGTGCCGTTCCGGGTCACGGCGGGTCTCCAGGAAGCTCGGGCTACTGTCCGCAGCCACGCGAGTCCGATGGCAATTCAGGCTGTAACGCTGGCCAAGGCTGCAATGCTGGTCAAGGCTGTAACTGTGGCCCAAACTGCAATTGCGGGCAAGGGCGCAATGCTGGCCAAGGCTGTAACTGTGGCCCAAACTGCAATTGCGGGCAAGGGCGCAACACGGGCAGCGGCGACAACGGCGGAAGTTTCTACGCGGCGACGGACTGCAACAGAGTCTTCTCGTCCGGAGATGCATCGGGAATGCCCGCCAGCTGGTGCCGCTTCTGCAATTGTGCTCCATGCCAGTGTCGCGACCGTGATGGTCGTCGATATCGCAGCGGATACAATGGCGTGAACGGGTGCGACGACGGTGTAACGCTGTTTGCCCATTCCGTGGATTCAGGAACGGGCTCTGCCTGCCGGGATCACTGCCGTGGGCAGGCGATGAGTTTCCGTAACAAGAACGCTCGGCTGGCTGACAAACTCTTCGGCTGGATGATTCCGTCCGGCTGCTGCGGTCAGGGTTGTCCGCCTTTCGGCGCATACCACATGACCTACGCAGATCAGCCGGACTACATCAATCCGAACGACACGCAGATCTACGCGACACAACAGTATGGAATGCCGATCTCGGTGCCTTTGGCTCCGAATGTGAACCATGCGTACAATTACAATTCCGGTATTCCATCCAGCCGGATCACGACAATCGGTAACTACAATCCTCAGACTGCACCACAACGTCTGCCGCATCAGACATGGTAAATCGCTGAGATCTCGGTCGCTTTAAATTTACGCTCTGGATTTCAGGGGAAGGACACCATGAAACATTTGACTTTAAGTCTGGTGGCAATGGCCATCTGCGTTCTCAACGATGGCTATGCGTTCGGGCAGTCGCCGCAGGGTAGTGACTCCCAACACGGTGCCGGTCAGCAGAATGGCACTCACCAGCCGACTCAAGGGAATAGCTGTCAGTCATGCAATCATGGCGGCGGCCAACAATTCGCGACTTCGTGTTACGATTCGCGTTGTTCTCGCTGTGGGTCAATCTGGACGCGGCCGCTGTGTCCAAACGGGTGCCTCGCGAAGTGCTGTGCTACTAAAGCTTACCCGGACGCGGGCTGGAATCCTCCAACTCACATGCCCGTCAACTATGATGGAGCATGGTACGGTTCTTACCTGCCACAACATGCGTACGGAACGCCCGGCGGGGGATTCATTGCGAACTATCCGACCGTCTACCAGCCAACTGATACGACTCAGCTGGGTTACTACTACACCAAGGTGCCGACCTGGCAGTCTCGTTCGGACATGATTCCGGGAGTGCCGTATCCGAGCAATTATCACGCTCGCGTCTGCCCGCAGGGCGGAGCCGGTTGCCATGGATATCATGGAGCAACCTACGGCCCGGTCCCGGCATCGTGCCAGAATTGCAACAACGGAAACTATTCCGCAACACCGCAGAACGCATCACCCAACGCTCACAAGGTCGTGCGAACCGCCCAGCCGCAGCGAAAGAGTCTGTTCGGCGGATTCCGATTGGCATCAATGGCGGAAGTATTCGACTAAGGACTGCGACAGAAATAAGTGGAGCACGATTCCATCGTGCCGAGCACGTTAAAAACGTGCTCCACGTCCGGAAGTCGATAGTTATTTCTGCGCCGACCCTAACAAGAGCTGAGTGCCCTTGAATTTCCTCCTTAAAAGCCTGGCAAGTCACCAAACTTGTCGGGCTCTCTTTCGTTTGGTTCTGCAATACGAACCGCGCCGTTGTCATTGACTCGTTGAACCGCGTGCCCAGCGGGCCGCGATCGCGCGATTCGAAATTTCGGATTTGAGATTTGAGATACAAAGCGCGGGGCGTTGCCCACGCGGCTAAACGAAAGTGCCATCCTCGACCGCGCGAGGTAGAGCGCGGCTCAGAGAATCTCGCGAATGACGTGTCCATGGACATCGGTCAGACGGCGCTGGATGCCGTTTTGATAATATGTCAGGCGTTCATGGTCAATGCCCAGCAGATGTAACGCGGTGGCATGCAGGTCGTAACTGTACGTTGGGTTTTCGGCAGCTTTGAAGCCGACGTCGTCGCTGGTGCCGTAACTGGTTCCGCCCTTAATGCCGCCACCCGCCAGCCATGACGTAAAGACGCCCGGGTTGTGATCGCGGCCCAACTGCTTACCCTGCATAAAGGGTTGCCGACCAAATTCTGTTGTACAGAAGACCAGCGTCGAATCCAACAGGCCACGTGATTTGAGGTCACTCAACAGAGCATGCACGCCGGTGTCCAGAATGCGGCCCCAGTAACCGTGATCGCGGACGATGTCTTCGTGTGAATCCCAGTTCGGGCGGATTTTTTTGGAACTCGTGTTCTCCGCACCGCAGAAGATCTGAACGAAACGCACGCCGCGTTCCACAAATCGGCGAGCCAGCAGGCACTGCCGGCCAAACGGGCCGATGTCTTCGTCGGCGAGCGCATACAGCTGGTGAATGGAATCCGTTTCGCGGGCCAGACCCACAGCTTCGGGAGCACTCAGTTGCAGTTTCGCAGCCAGTTCATAGCTGGCAATGCGCGCTTCAAGAAGAGAATCTGCCGGACGTTCATCGGCATGTTGCCGGTTGATAAATCGCAGAAATTCCCGCCTTGCGCCGTCGAAGTTACTTTGTGCGTTCGCCGGAAACAGATTTGCGATCGGCGGCTTGTCTGTGGCAGTTTCGATGATCGTTCCCTGATGCACGGCTGGCAGAAAACCGGCGTTCCAGTTACCGGCCCCGCCCGGCGGGAGGCCACGCACGTCAGGCAACACCACAAACGAAGGCAGATTGTCCGTTTCACATCCAAGTCCGTAAGTGACCCACGATCCCATGCTGGGAAATCCCGGACGAATGAAGCCACTGTTCATCATGAACATTGCCGGCCCGTGCAGAGCCGACTTATTCTGCATCGAGTGGATAAAGGCCATGTCGTCCACGTGTCGGCTCATCAGCGGAAACAGGTCACTCAGCCAGCGACCGCATTCCCCGTGCTGGCGAAATCGCCAGAAGCTCTTCGCATACGTTCCCGCAACTCCGGCGAACGTCTGCTTGCCAAGTTCCGCGTCGAAGGATGTTCCATGAGCCCGTTCCAGTTCAGGCCGGTAGTCCCACGTATCCACGTGACTCATGCCGCCCGGACAGAAGATCTGGATGACGCTGTTTGCGGTTGGACGATGGTGACACCTGCCCGCCAATGCCGTTGATTCACGTCTGTCGCCCGAATTTCGTTCACTCGCCGCAGCTCCCGATTCGCCCGGCAGCATGACCGCCAGCGCCGTCGCACCGAATCCATCCCCCAGTTGGTCGAGGAGCGTGCGGCGCGGAACCTGAAAGATGTGTGAATGACGAACGTTTATTTTCATTTTCTGGCACAGGTGTGGCTGCAAATACGAGCACGATGGGATGATTGTACGTGGTTTCTGCAGTGATGCACAGGTGACGCCAGGAAAGCGATTCATCCTGAAAGGATGGCAGAAATTAGCCGGTGGTCGCCGACAGTCTCACGACCGGAAAAGACTTGCCTGGCAATACGACTGGCTCCGATGATGAACCGCATTATCAGCCCGTGTCTTCGATCGCCCAGGCTTCTCGAAGCTGTACACGTCGCGCCGCATTCATGAGAAGGTTTGAAACTCGAAAACGTTTCGCAGGTGTATCTGCAGAATTTGCAATCTTCCCCATAGTTTTCACAGGATTCAAAACTGGTCGCCGGTGGCGGGAATAACAGTCCTGATGGATGGAGTCTTCAATAGAAATGGCCGGTGCCCACATTCGCGGAAGGTGTCTTGAATACGAAATTGTGTCTCCATGAGTCGCACAAATTTAACGCTCACGTCCAAGAATTATGCAATGAATTGCTACTAAACCGGGAGCAGTGGTATACAATCGCATGATATTGAGGCCATTTGCGACGAAGAAGTGCTCGGTTGTGCACATTAATTGCGCAGGATGCACGAAGATGCACGCAATTTGAGCGGTTTAGCCCTTTCCTTTCGTGTCAATTATTATGTCTGATTCTGAAACCAAGCTCATCAGCGGTCTCATCGGCAGTAGTCCACCGATGCTGGATGTATACCGGATGACCCGCAAGGTCGCGCCAACGTCGGCTACGGTGCTTCTGACGGGAGAGACAGGGACGGGAAAGGAATTGATCGCTCGGGCACTGCATGAATTAAGCCCTCGGGCCACAGGTCCGTTTATCCGCGTGAACTGTGGTGCGTTGTCAGAAAGTCTGCTGGAAAGTGAACTGTTCGGTCATGCCAAAGGAGCTTTCACCAGTGCTATTGAGAATCGGACTGGTAGGTTTGAAGCGGCGCACGGTGGTTCAATTTTTCTGGACGAAATCAACAGCGTCAGTTATCAGCTTCAGGTGAAGTTGCTGCGAGTTCTGCAGGAGCATGAATTTGAACGTGTTGGCGATACGAAGACGATTCGCGTGGATGTTCGCGTGATCGCGGCGACGAACGTGGATCTGCAGGATGAGATCGTTGCCGGACGTTTTCGCGAAGACTTGTTTTACCGACTGAATGTGATTCCGATTTATCTGCCAGCGTTGCGGGAACGTGGCAGCGATATTGGCGACCTCGTGAATTTCTTTTTGCGACGGTACGCTTTGGCAAACGGATATCCTTCCCCGCGTATAACTCCCGACGCACTGCGATTCCTACAGCAGTATGACTGGCCGGGAAACGTGCGAGAACTTCAGAACTACATCGAACGAGCATTGGTGCTCTCAACCAGCAGTGAGATTACGGACGACCTGCTGCCGCCTCATGTTCGAGGACTGGCACCTGTCCGTATCGGTCGCCGTGCATCAGAGGACCTTGAATCACTATGTACAGATCTGGTCAGTCGTCGCCTTGCTCAGCTTGGCGAAGATAGTGTTGATGCTTACAACGGAGTGATGAATGTTGTCGAGAAGGAACTGCTCCTGCAGGTGCTGCGACAGAGTCAGGGCGTGCAGACAAGAACGGCCACACGACTGGGTATTAACCGCAACACGCTGCACAAGAAGATTGAAGATCACAACTTAAGTGCGGAGGCACGGTGACGAGAGTCAGTTCCTGACACACGTTGCGATCAGCGATCAGCGATCAGCGGACTGCTACGGCTCGGTCAGTCGTGTAGTGATGTGATGTGATGTGTGCCACTGGCTCTGCCAGTGCTTCCGGCGGGGCAGGGGGGCGCACGCTGGCAAAGCCAGTGGCAAGCAACTCATTCACGCGGATTATCCAACAGACTGTTTGCGAAATCGAGCGTGGTTGGTCGCGGGTTGGTTTGATTGTTGGATTTGCAGAATTTTGCAGCCAGAGCAAAATACCCCGGTTCCCCGAGCGCGGTTAACGATTTGATAGAGTCAGAACCAGCGACTACGCAGCAATTCTGCCGACGACGCTGGATTCCATCCGAAACCACTCCCGAATCCCACCATTGGACATCGGAGAAATGCCTCAGAAAATCCCCGCACACTTCATTTGTCGTTGAACCGAAGAAGCGGTGAAGACAGTGCTGCAACAGGCGGAGTTGCTGTGCGCGGACTGGATGGATGACAAGTAAAGACTGATGTTCCCGAGATGGAGCAAAACTAAACTGCGGCAATCGCAAAGATACACAGAATGCCGATCCAGACGATGCCGAGCACATGCCAGCACCAGCCGGCGAATGTGACTCCCCAATAGTATTCATGGTCATAGCGATCTGAGAAAGCTGAAAGCGTCACCCAGAGCAGGATGGACTGCGCCACGATAAAGTGCATGGCGTGAATCGCCGCGAACATGATGACCATGCCGTGAATGCTGGTCTGCATTTCCAGTTGGGGCGAAATGGATTTGACGAGTGCCCACATTCCGTAGGACTGAACCGACACAAACAGCATGGCCGATCCCAATGCCAACAGCAGCGACGTGCGAAACCGGCGTTGGCGTTCCAGACGCACGTTGGTGTGTGCGTCGTGCAGGCACCAGCTGCCGATCGCCAGAAACATCGTTCCGAACTGGAATGCGGTGGGCAGCTCCAGTATTTCCGTCGGCTCGGGATGTCCGAAGACAAGTCCCAGCGAAAAGCCCAGCAGCAGGATCACGGCACCCTGAAGGACCGTCGCCAGGAAAAATCGGCGTGCCAGCGACGCGCGAGCCAAGTCCCATCGATTGGACATGAATCGTCGTAAACTCCTGAAAAATTGCGGGGAACCCAGTAATCTACGTCCAGCATCACGTTTTAAGCCAGTCGTCCTGAAATTCAAGGATGTCGGTAAAGCCGATGAACGCTTGCCTATTCGCTGTCAGAGGTAACAATAGCGTTGAAGTTCGACGATGTAACGGTATCGGGTGAGGAAACCGGGATTTCCGGCTTTCGTGCAGTGTTCCGGTTGCCGGTCGTCTTTACAAGGCTTTCTCAAGGGAAATACGCATGACGAAATTGTGGCACGCTTTGGTAATTGGGATGATTTGTGTAACAGGGACAACTTCAATGGCAGCGGACTCCATCCACGAATTCAAGATGAAAAACATTGAAGGCAAGGATGTCGAACTGTCTGAGTACAAGGGCAAAGTGCTGCTGGTGGTCAACGTCGCCAGCAAGTGCGGCGCGACGCCGCAGTATGAGCAGTTGCAGGCGCTGCAGGATAAGTACAAAGAAAAAGGTCTTGTCGTCGTTGGTATCCCGTGCAATCAGTTTGGCGGCCAGGAACCGGGAACTGAAAAAGACATCCAGAAATTCTGCACCGACAAGTACAAAGTCACATTTCCGATGATGAGCAAGGTGGACGTCAACGGCGATAAGGAGGCTCCCTTGTACAAGTTTCTGAAAGCGCATGCGGAGAGCAAAGATGACGTGAAATGGAACTTCGAAAAGTTCATCGTCAGTAAGGATGGTACGGTCGTCGGTCGATTCGGCACAAAGACAAAGCCGGATGCCGAGGAAGTCGTCAGTGTCATTGAATCCGAACTGAAGAAGTAATCGACGCAGAAACATTCGATCGCGTAAAACCAAGGCACAGGCGTCGGCGTTGTGCAAAGACATGCGGATCAATTTGAACGCCAGCGAGCTGAATGTCTCGCTGGCGTTTCTTTGTTTAATGTTCCCGGCTGAGATTCCGTAGCTTGGACATTCATGTCCGAGGCGCTCGCCGGACAGTGGTCCATTGCCGGAAGACTGTCGATGCACAATCGTCTTCGCTGCGAACACATTTCATGGCCATGCGATGGACATGAATGTCCATCCTACAAACGGTTCATCGTCAAACAATGCTGCCGGGAGTACATTCAATGACCAGCCGACGATTCTGGATAGCCGCGTCACTGATCACTTCAGCATCGGTCACAATGATCGTCGTCGCCGTGACAAGCCTGCCGTCTGCAAATCCTGCATGGTGGGCTCTGATGGCGGCCGCGGCAATCGGGCTGAGCAGCCTCATCTGGCTTTGGCCGCGTCTCCGTGATCACGATCCGGAAATCGTGGCGCTGCGGGCGAAGCTGAACATCGAACAAAATCGACAGTTCGAACAGCAGCAGGAGTTTGATCGCGTCCGACAGGCACTGCAAACCGAACTGGAGTTCCGCGCGGAACGACTGGCAGAAAGAGAACGCGATCTGGCGACGCGGTTTGCGCGGTTCCATGAATTCCTGGAATACCCGCTGGAAGATGTTCATGCGGAAAAATCGTCGGGACAGCTTCAGAAACTGAGCGAACAGGATCGCAGCGTTCGGCAGCTTCTCGAAGCAGAAGCCGAACGAGTCTACGAGAAAATTCGCCGCAACGGTTACACGGTCAATCACAAAGTGGATGTGAATACGATCCGCGAGGAAACCCTGCAACTTATTCAGCGCGTGGCAAAAATCTACAATCCGCACAGTCAGAATCCGCTGCTGGAAACCAGTTTCGACCAACTGGCGCGTGCTGCCAGTCGCATCTGCCTGCATGTGCTTGTGTTACTCGAGCAGCTTCCCGTCAGCGTGCAGCATTACAACGCCAACAAACTGTACGGCTATATGCAACAGGCGATTGCCAGCTACGGTGTGTATCAAAAAGCAGCGCCGTGGTTTACATATCTTTCGCGAGGACTGTATGCCGGACGACTGCTGTCAGCGACAAACCCTGCGACACTGGGAGCGTGGTGGCTGGCAACAGAACTTGGCAAAGTCGGGGCTCAGAAGGTCATCGAAAATGTGGTCGATCGTCAGGCGATTGCGACGCTGCATGATCTGGTCACCGTGATCGGGGTCGAAGTCGCCGGAATCTACGGCACAGGGTTTAGGCAGCGCGACTCGGGCTGGATTCTGGGAGCAGAACTGGCTGAACTAATTCACTGTTTTCCGATGTCCGGAGAAAGTCTGCGCAACGGCCTGCGGCAGATCACAGCGTTGCCGCTCCGCAGTGAGTACGATCGAGTCTATCTTTATCGCTGCCTTGCCGATCACCGATCCGTCGGACTGCAACTGGCCGACCCCGCCATGTTGACCCGCGAAGAAAGGGAAGTCATTGCCCGACATCTGGAAGCTTTCTTCATGAGTCATATCCACGGTGCGACCGATTCAAATCTGAAGAAATGGCGTGAGGGATTTGAACAGCGTTTTGATCTGCGACTGACTCTGGAAGGAATTCGAACGACGAAGTCTGATGCGGAGCAGAACGAACAGCACACGGCCGTCAAGTCGCTAGCCGAATTTCTGCAGTCCGTTGTCGGCCTTTCGGTCACCGACGCGATCCAGGCGCTCGCCGACTTGAATGTGTCGATTCGAATCCCTGCATCCGAACGTTCTGCCACGATCGCAGCAGCTTGTCGCGCCGCTGCGGGTGCGTCGTTCGAGCCGCCGTCTCTGGATCCCGGCGCGGGGATTATGAACGACTTTCTGCGGGACCTTGCCACCTGCTGCACAGTTTCTGAGCGACCGGACGAGCATGTGGAGCAACTGGCCAGAGAAGTCAGCCGTTACTTTCGCCGCCCGGCTGAGGAAATGCACAGTTCGCTGGAAGCCGCATGGCGATCGCGCGCGAAACAGCATTCGTCCAATTCGTCTGTCTGTGATCTCTTGCAGGATGGTGTCGCGCGGGCCTTTCTTGAACTGCGGCAGAACGGTGCAGTGCTGGTATTCTGCTACGGAGACCTCAACCGCATGGTCGGAAAATCCGAGGTGGCTGTCCCAAATTCCTGGTTGCTGGGTCTGGAACGAACAGACCAATCGCATCGCCACGCCATCGTCATAGAATGCGGTCGTGAACCCCGAATTCTCTGGGAATCCATCTGTCCGTTGAAGACCGCGCGAACGCGGGGCATGTTTCTGGATGACGCCAGAATCGCTGGTGGCCAGTGGCTTGAGGCATCCGTCGCGAATGGATTGACGGGAGATCTGGTGGTTTCCGGAAGTCTGCGCGGCGGACGATTTCGCAGTTACTTCGAGGATTTGCTGGCCTTTTCTGAGCCGCTGCCCTGAAAAAAGCTGGCGAAAAGCTGACAGGAACATGTTCGCGTAAGGACCGTTCGAGAAATAATTGACCGCATCCTCCTCTCCCCTGCGAAGGGGAGAGGGCGGGGTGAGGGGTGTAAAAGAGACAGTTATTTCTCGAGCGGTCCTAAGCTCTTTGCGAACCAAGTGGCGACGGATTAATGCTTTCCTCTCTTACTAAACGCATTCCCGCACCTGAAAATCCGGAATCATCGATCTAACTTGCCGACTGCAAGAGTCGATAACGGGAGAACGTGATATGGCCGCTGCGTGGCCGGAAGTCGATTTTTGACAGGCGTTTATCGGCAATCTTTGCCGATCCGTTCGTCTTGACAATGTCCCCGCAAAAGCCTTACCTTCCGACGACAATTCAGGCCGAGCCTGAGTCGATGAACTACAGCAGCGAATGGAGTCGCTTCATGTCAGCCAGTCAGCCCCACACTCATTCCGCGGAATCGCCGCCGCCGGTTCCCTTCATCGATCTGGTCGCACAGTATCAGACAATTCGAAGCGAAGTCCGCGAGGCCGTCGATCGCTGCTTCGAAATGCAGCATTTCATTCTGGGTGATGAGGTCGCCCTGCTGGAACAGGAAATTGCAGCCTACTGTGATTCAAGATATGCCATCGGGTGCGCGTCCGGAACTGACGCGCTCATCCTGGCACTCCTGGCCGTTGGCGTGAAACCAGGTGATGAAGTCATCACCAGCCCGTTCACTTTTTTTGCTTCAGCAGGTGCTATTCATCGCGTGGGCGCGATTCCAGTGCTGGTGGACATCGAACCGGACAGTTTCAATATCTGCCCGGAGCAGGTCGAACGCGCGATCACTTCGAAGACCACGGCCATCATGCCGGTGCATATCTTTGGTCAGTGTGCCGAGATGGATCCGCTCTGGCGTCTGTCGGCAGCACACGGCATTCCGATCATCGAAGATGCGGCTCAGGCGATCGGTGCAGAATACCAGAGCCGTCGGGCAGGCGTCCTGGGTTCCGTCGGCTGCTTCAGCTTCTTCCCGACTAAGAATCTTGGCGGTGCCGGTGACGGCGGTATCATGACAACCGATAATCCGGAAATTGCAGAACGCCTGAAGCGTCTGCGAGTCCATGGTGACAAGGGCGGATACAATCATGTTGAGGTGGGTTTCAACAGCCGTCTCGATGCGTTGCAGGCAGCGGTGCTGCGCGTGAAACTGCGTCATCTGGATTCATGGACGGCAGGACGAGCCCGCAATGCCGCGCGGTACGAAGAACTCATTTCTGGTAATGGACTGACCGATCACATTACACTTCCAACCGTGCTGCCGGATCGTCGTCATGTCTTCAACCAGTTCACGACACGCATCACTGGCGGACGGCGAGCCGAAGTGATCAAGTCCATGAAGGAACAGCAGATCGGGTGCGCGGTGTACTATCCGATACCGTTGCATCTGCAGGAGTGTTTTGCGCACCTTGGCTATCAGCGTGGAGACCTGCCGGAGGCAGAACGCGCGTCTGAGGAAGTGCTGTCACTTCCGATCTATACAGAACTGCCCTCAAGCCATCTGGATCGGGTTGTCGAAGGACTAAGAAACGCCCTTGGACGCCATTCCACGATCGCATTCCCGACCGTCGCTCCGCTGCCACAGCGTCGCGCAGCCTGATTTTTTCTCAAGTTCGAACCAGTACACGACCATTGTGTCTGTTCTCTATGCGTCGTCGTTGACACAACGCGAGGATCTCCATAGCATCCGCTCCGGAGAGATGGCAGAGCGGCCGATCGCACCGGTCTTGAAAACCGGAGTACCCGCAAGGGTACCCAGGGTTCGAATCCCTGTCTCTCCGCTCTAAAATGCAGTGTTTTCTGCGATAAACTCGCTGTCCCACAAAGACAGCGAGTTTTTTTGTTTTTACGAAAACTACACCCTTCGGCCCCTGGAATGCCCCGTCTTGGGTGTAGTTACACCACTCCGGTTTCTCCGATTCAGCGATCGATCCGATTTCTTTAGCTCTCAAGCATCGACGCAAAATCGACTCTCAATTCCGTCCGCAGGAACCTTCACGGCAAACCCGAAGGTCTGGACGCGAGGCAAATTTGGGGCGAAATGCTATTGCGCTCATGCGGGCGGTCTGGCACTCTGGAGAACACGTCATAACGTCCTTTATGACGTTGACTCTTCCCCTCTTTTGAAATGCTTCCTTCCGACGCTGAGTACACCACAAGATTCAGCAACCGTCAACTTGCAACCTCGATCACTCAGGCAGCGATCGTGCCGGCTCTGATAGAAAACGAGGGTTCTGACACAAAACGGCGGTTTGTCGAGTTTTTCACCGCCAACATTTCGAACCCGAACACTCGATCCGCGTATATGCTCGCGGTCACACGATTCTGCCTCTGGTGCGAAGAAAGAAAGCTGACGCTGCGGCAGACTGAGCCAACGCTGGTGGCTTTTTACGTCGAAGAGCTTGGGCAGAAACACAGCCGACCGACCGTGAAGCAGCATCTGGCTGCCATTCGGATGCTGTTCGACTACTTCGTGACGGGCGGGATTCTCAATGCAAATCCCACATCGTCAGTGCGAGGTCCGAAACACGTCGTCGTGAAAGGTAAAACGCCGGTGCTGCAGCCAGCGGATGCTCGACACCTGCTGGATTCGATTCCGACCGACACCATCGGCGGCCTCAGAGACAGGGCTCTCATCGCACTCATGCTCTACACGTTTGCACGAGTGGGAGCTGCAGTTGCGGTCGATATCGGTGACGTCTACCTCAACGGTCGCCGATATTTCGTCCGCCTCAAAGAAAAGGGCGGGCGACAACACGAAATGCCGCTCCATCACACGGCTGAGGAAGCGATTCTGGCCTACCTTGACGCAGGCGATCTGCATGGCCAAAAGAATATGCCGCTGTTTCGCACACTGAATCGGCGTCGCAACCTGACCGAGAACCGGATGCTGCGGCAGGATGCTCTCAGCATGGTGAAACGCCGGGCCCGGGATGCTGATCTGGGAACGTCCATTTGCAACCATTCCATGCGGGCATCCGGAATCACAGCGTACATGATGAATGGCGGAACGCTCGAACGAGCCCAGCAAATGGCCGCCCACGCCAGTTCACGAACCACGAGCCTCTACAACCGGGCAAACGATTCCGTCACACTGGACGAAGTCGAGCGAATTCTGATTTAGGAATCACAGTGGCGGCTGATTCGTAAGTTACGTGTCCGCTGCGTCGTTATGGATTGCGTTGAGCAAGGTCTTGTCGGCGATTCGATCAAGAATCCAACTCTGCAACCTGGCCATTTGTTGATGACAATGAGTCGCATAGTTCGGAGGCACGTTCGCAGGATGTCTGGAATTGGAGGAACGCATGAACAAAAAATGTCTTTGAAACCAGTCGAGCCAGGTCTGCCGTATCTGTTTCCGCCGATAAAGCAAAATGCCAGCCGCAGTCCATCTTTCGTGGTTCCATTCGACGCGTTCCGGAGGTGGTATCGTCAAATGCAGGAGTATGAATCCTCGCCAGAGATGATCATACGTTTCCTCAAACGGATATCGGAACGGTACATCGTCCGGATTGCTGTTCGTCCACGGCACATCTCGAACGACTCCCTCGCGATCGACGACAAATCGCCAATAAAGGTGAGACTGGCATTCGCTGACACCAGGTAGTATGCGACGCAGGAAAGCGCAGACCATTCTGTGATCACTGGCACTCATCCCGGTCGGCGGAATGCGTAATCCATAGTAGGCCGGAACTGGAGTCGATGGGATGTTTTCACCATGACCTTCAGAATCAAGATTCACATCCGAATTATGACAGCAAAACGATGGCAGCGCAAGTATCAGCGCACGTCGGGTTTCTCCGACTCCTTGCTGACCAACAGTTTTTCTGCCTCAGCAAGGACCAGGAGCGACTGTGCATAGTTGGGCCATGTGGAGATGTCGCCGATTGGCCTGGACTTTGGTTGCTTTTCGCGAACCACTCCCCGGGGGAATCCTTGCTGAAGTCTGGCAAAGGACTTGTGGGCGTCATCCAGTGTTTTTCGAGCGATACGCAATTCGCCAGCCTCGATCTGGCACATCGCAAGAAAACTCAGATCAAGCGGTGTTCCGAGCTCGCCAGTTCTTTCAACGGCAGCTGTAAGTTCTGAAGTTGCTGTGTCGAAATCCCCAAGCCGATAGTGGAGAGCCCCCTTGACGAATGACTCGTAGTAGTCCGCCTGTTTCCAGTTGTCGATGAAGACTTTCAGTAATTCCGCATGTTCATGGGTTTCCAGATCACCGCAGACTGCGTAGAGAATTGCTGTGTTAAGAAGCTGCAATGGAGTGGCATTCAGCTGATTTGCAATATTGTACTCACGGCAGGCATCTTCAAAAGCATCGGTGAGTCCCTCAGAACCACAGGCAATGGCATAAGAATAGCGAGCGTATTGCTGGTCATTAAAGCGAAGTATCAAGGATTGGTAGTCTGCACGACAGGAAGACCACCGCTTCAGATAACCATTGACTTCCGCATGCTCCATCAGGACGTCTCTCTCGTCAGGAAACTCGTTGACAAGTCCGTCCAGTTCTTCAACAGCATTTTCCCATTGGGCCAGATATGTACGACATCTAGCTCGTCTCAAGCGGATCGGCCATTCCGACATCCCGAGATCAATTATCTTCTCGCAATCCGAAAGTGCCGCGTCATACCGTTGAGCGTCGAACAGGAGCATCGATCGAATTCTGTAATCTCCAGCTGTGGGTTCCGACAGCAGGAAAATATTCTCGTAAATTTCGAGGGCCTTTGCCCAATCGCCTTTAACAACAGGATCGACAACTTGTTTTCGCCATTCCTCGACACTCACAATCGGTAACTCCGGAGTCGGCAATTCTGGCACGGGTTCAGACGATACCTCTTTATGCGGATTGGCAATCAGATCATGAAACTTGGCAGTCAGAATCCGATTCGTTTTTCGGGCGTTCGCCGCGATTTCTTCATGCACTTCCTTCCGGTAGAGAGGTTCATTCAGTCGTGTCGCGTATTGCTGCGTAACTTCCATGAGATGGCCCCATACTTTATTGGCGTTACCGGAACTCACGGTCCCATGAGCCAAGTCGAGACCGTAGTCGGTCATGGCGACTGCGAACGGATTCAGCCCGAAAGCCTCATAGTCTGAGAACCGCAGATCATCTGGACTGCTGAGCCGAATGCATTCGATGCCTGTATCTTCTCCACCAACAAAAAGCATGTCATGCAAAAATGAATAATCAATGTCCAATGGTTTAGCCCGTAGCAACAGGGGAGTGGCGATCCGCTCACCGGACTCCGCGTCCCATAAATCCAGTGTCCATCCTCCTGTTACAGTCGCCACAAGCAGTGGCAGACTTGGTAATTCCTGATTCGGATTCACATTTCGATTCAGGAGAACTGCGTCATAAATGTAAGCGTACACCAGGACCATAATTGACAAGCCGTTTACCGTAATGGGTTTCCAGTTTCTGTATCAAGACATGGAGACCCGACGAATGGCTCGTTCGAAGAGTGCTGAGGTGTGGGCGTTGTGGCGTGATCGGTTACGGCGGTTTCAG
>CAMAVB010000014.1 GCA_945861465.1 Candidatus Kuenenia stuttgartensis | reverse complement strand
CAAAGTCCCATTCCGGAATGAATTCATCGGCATCCAGCATGATGCACCAGTCACCCGTGCAGTTCATGCGGGCACGATTGCGGTATTTGATGGACCACGTCTTGGGATCGGACTTGTCCCATTCGTTGCGAAAGATCTTGATTCTGGGGTCTAAATCTTTGATCGCGTCGTACGTGCCATCCGTCGAATAGCCTTCGTCCACAACGATCTCGTCCGCCAGCGGCAGATGATGCTTCAACATGTCCACAAGGTGGAAGTCGAGATACAATGCGTCTTTAACAAACGTGTAGATTGAGAGTTTCATATGTTTACCTTTAGTCACTCAGATCAAGTGTTTGATTAACGGCAAGCCGCAGGCGACAGTGGCTGCTTCCGCCGACGCCTGCGGCTTGCCGTTAAACGATCAATTCAAAAGACCACGAGCACTCGGTTTTCTAAGGAGTTTTGAGCAAACCGGACGCGAATGCGTACCGGCTGATAGGGCCCAGTGCGGGCTGTTCCGGAAACCCAAGGAAGAGCGTGAGAGAATTTTTAACCGCGGATTTCGCGGATTTCACAGATAAACACACTGTGACTCATCTGTGTCATCCGCGTAATCCGCGGTCAGAAAACTGCGATTGGAAAGACAACGGCAACTCAAATGCTCTGCACATAACATCCTCGTCCTGCGCATAAATTCAAAACGTTAGTAGTACAAGTCCCATCAGGCCAATCGCTGCCGGGCCGTCGAGTCACCTTTTTTTAGTTTCAACACTGCACTGCGCATCGCTCGTATCACCGGAAATGGCAACAGACTCGCACCCCAGCGAAACAACTGTCTCGGCGATCGCCCCACACTCAGCGCTTTCAGAAAGTATTTCCGTGCTGACGCCACGTCTGCCGCTTCGAAGTACGCCGTGGCAATTTCGTCGTAGAGTTTCGCCAAACGATAACGACCAGTCGAGCGGCTTTTCCAGATGTCAACATCCTGCATTCTCAGCAGCACGTCGAGTTCTGCCAGCAGCATTTTCTGGCGGTTCCACATTCCCTGACCGGAATGCATTCGATAACAGGTCACGGGCTCAGACACGAATCCAAAATCAAATGCCTTGGCAATTCGCAGCCACAAATCATAATCCTGAACCGTATTCCCCGGAATCTGCAGGTCACAAACACCCACTTTCTGCAGAGCCGATCGTCGTACGAGGACGCTCGAGTTATACATCGGATTGCCCTGGAGTAATTCCTCAAAGCAGCGACCTTGAATTCGTTCGGGATGTGCATCAGGGTTCAGGAGCCCTGACTCACTGCAGCCATCGTCGTCAAAGTCGGTCACGGCCGTATGCACGAGGCCAATGGAATCGCTGCTACGCATGGCCTGAACCTGCAGAGACAGTTTTTCAGGCAGCCACCAGTCATCCTGATCCAGGAACGCAATAAACTCGCCATGTGACCGTTCGATCCCAGTGTTACGTACGAGTCCCACATTGCCGCAATTGGGCTGATGATAGACGCGCAGCCGGTCTCCGTACTCGCGAAGCATCGTTGGCGAGCTGTCGGTCGAGCCGTCATCAATGACAACAATTTCCACGTCCGCATAAGTCTGCGCCAGCACACTGTCAATGGCCCGCTGCAGGTAGCGCTCGCCGTTGTAGACAGGGATCACAACGCTGACTTGCCCTATCCGTCTTTTTGTGTCACCCATTGTGTCAGTCATGTTCCTCGTGTCAGTTCAAAATCAACATCGCAAGTCCAGAATCACTTTCGGCGAGCGGAGCGGCGTGAGCCCTCCGGTACCTCGTTATCGTACCGGCAAGCTGACGCATGCCGCTCGCCAATTCGTCCACTCATGACCGCGTTGAATGTGAAGTGCAGCCTTACCCTCTAAGAACTCGGTTCTTCGACGAATGAAGTACGCGGGCCTGACAGCTCAAATTGGTTACCACGAAATACACAAAACACACGAAAGAAACGCAGTTCAAAGCAAAAGGCCAATTAGGAGCTTTGTGAATGCTTTCGTGTCTTTAGTGTATTTCGTGGTTCAACTCCTGTGATTCATTCACCTGCGCTGCAAGATTATGCTTCAACGGCAGCGGCTGCAACGGTCTTTGTCAGCAAGCCCTCGAAGATGGATTCCAGTTCCCGCGTATTCAACACAGGATCAAAGAGTTTGCAAACCCGAACGCGGGCTGCGGCACCCATTTTCTCACGCAGGCTGCCCGACGTGACGATTTTCCGAATGGCGCTGGCCAGCTCGGTAGGGTTATCCTGCTCCACCAGTAGCCCTGTCACGCCATGTTCGACAATTTCATCCGGTCCCTGGCTGCGGCAGGCAACCACCGGTTTTCCGGCCGCACCAGCTTCGACTAGCACCAGACCAAAGGATTCCTGACGTGATGGCATCACCAGGACGTCGATGCCCTGCAGCAGCGACACGATGTTCTCCTGGAACGGCAGGATCTGACACTGGTCACTCAGTCCGTGAGCCTCCAGTTGTTGCTGCATCGCGGACTTCAGTGGCCCATCGCCGGCGAACACACAGCGCAGGCTGGAGATATCCTTGAGTTGACTGAGTGCTTCGATCAGCACCAGTGGATTCTTGCGGTCGATGAACTGCCCCACGAATCCGATGATGATGTCATCATCTCCGAACCCGTGCGACTTTCTGAATTCCTCGCGGGAATCGGCAGCACTGTCGGCGGGATCGATTCTGAGGCTGTTGTACACGACACTCACATGCTTCAACGGAGTTGTCTTTTCGAACACTTGCCGTGCGCCGTGGGACTCGAAAACGACGTGCGAGGAATACCTGCGAATCAGTCGCTGGATCCAGCGCACGGGCAACAACTGAGACATCCTGCTTCCGGGCTGCAGAATTTCATGCACATGCCAGACATGTGGCACTCCCGCGCGCCGTGCCGCCAGCGCGGACTCAAATATTGCACTCGTGTTGGTATAGACAAGGTCGATCTGCCGATCCCGAATCAGCTTGGTCAGACGACCAATATTGGGCATCACCCGCCCCATCAGGTTTTTCCAGTACCACCAATCCTTGCGGAAGTAAAGCCAGTGGCGGAGCGGAATGATCTCAACGTCGATGGCGAGCGACCGCGCCGCGTCGGCCAACGGCCCATCGTGCGGAAAGACCACCATTGGTTCAAATCGGTCGCGGTTCAGGTGTCGCAGAGTTGTGTCAAGGCAGTACTCGGCACCGCCCCGCTGGGCAGAGTGTGCCACGAACAGGACACGACGTTGAATGGGCAGCACAGGTGGGGAACTGTCCCTAAATGAAACCCCGACTTTGACCTGCCGATGTGTTGACTGGAACAGCAGTCATCACATCGGCGGATGCTTACGGCGAGCGGTGTGGCGTCAGCCCACCGGTAAATGGTGATTCCCGCCGTTCAGGAAATAGAATTGCAATGTACCGGCAAGCTGACGCATGCCGCTCGCCAGAGTAATAAATTCCGGTTCTCGTTCTGAACCTGGTTCACGTAGACAGGAACGGGTGGAGAGCGTCAGACAATCGGCGCTCAAAAGCCTCATTCGAAAACTGCCGCGAACTTTGCACGGCCTGCTGGCGGATACGCTGCCGTAACTCGACGTCGTCGATGATCCGTCTTGTCACGGACACAAGCTGCTCCGGTGTTGACCACAGATATCCGTTGCGAGTGTCTACCACAATCTCCGGAAGTCCACCGCCATTGAATACGATCGGAATCGTGCCCGCCGCCAGGGCTTCGGTTGCCACCATCCCAAAATGTTCCATGAGTCCGGGATCCTGTTCCGGGTTCACCCCGTAACCCATCGCGTGCCAGAGAATTGACGATTCTTCGATCAGTTCCTTCAGTTCGGCACCACTGACATCGGTGAGGATTCTGACGGGATATCCGGACGCCAGTTTCTTCAGGCGGTCCACATACGCCAAATCGTCTGGAGTCTTGCCACAGGCACCCATCAGGACGTAGTCCCAACCTGTGACTCCCGAGTCGCACAACTGTCTGAATGCATTGAGCGTGACTTCATGTTTCTTGTGTTGAGCCGCGTAGAAGGCACCGATAGTGAGAATTCGTGGCCTTTTATCCGCTGCTGGGGTTAATCCATCTCGAAGTGGTGGATAGACGATCGAGGAATCGACACCCCAGTATTTCTTTGCCCAGCGCTGCGTGAAACGTGAATTCACAATCGTATGCTGGTAGGTCGCAAAACGCTGTCTCCACTCGATCCGATGATACACGCGTGCCAAAAGTGACTTGATCCCCCAGCGGCTGTTACCATTCGAATGGAACTGACTAAACGAGACCAGTGGAAAATGTGTCAGCAGCACTCCGCGCCGAGCATGGCAGAAGAAAGGCACATTGTCGCTGGAATCGATGAACAGGTCGTAGGGCTCGCTGATGTCACGGCACCATTCTCGCTCCTGTTGCAATCGCCGAATTGGTCCGCCGGTCCAGTTCGGGCGATCACGACGCGGAACGTACCGAAATTTGACCTGCGACAAATCCACACGCATGGGCTCTTCCACGCGAGCTGGGTCGAATCCATCCTGATGATGGACAATCTCTACCTCATGTTTACGTGCCAGCAGTTCCGCGACGACCGCAATGTACCGCTGTCCGCCGCCCACCCGGCCCCAGTAGGACTGATAGATGCCAATGCTAGTCACTGTTTTTGCTCAGGCGTTGGGGCTGATCTACAGCGATTTGCTGAGTGAGTCGTATCGACCGGCGCAGAGGAAAGCATTACATCCGCATCAGCCGCTTGACTGGCACCACCCTTCCCGGTTTTACCCGACGGCACATACGGAAAGAATCTCTTGAACGAATTTATTGGAGCTTCGATCAATTGCCAGGACAGCGCTGCGAACAGAGTGCTCACGACGCTGACCGCGACAAAACTGGCCCATCCGTGAGTGAGTGGGAATCGTGACCACACATCAAATCGCCGCTCGAGTGCAACGAAAAAGTAAGGAATGAAATGATGGATGAGATATATGCCGTAACTAATGAGCCCGACAAAACGCAGCGGAGCTGCATTTAACACCCGCCCGAAGACACCTGTCATCGAATTGGCGCACAGATAAATTACGGAGGCGAAGAATGCGGCCTCAATCAAACCGGAAATCACCAACGTTGCACTCTCGCTAAACTGCAAGGAAAACGCCCATAGAGCGGCAGATCCACCGCAGATGTAAGCAGCAACACGTGCGGTTGATGCATCCGGTACATGGTTTCTCGAAAGGTAAGCGAGGATCGCGCCGGTGCCTAGGAAATCCGCGCACGCTGGCATCAACATCGTAGTACTCTTTACATTTTGCGTGAGGTTCCACATTCCGAGCCGAAATAAAGGGCCTGTGAGGACGGTGACAGAAAGTGTCGTAGAGAGCCAACGTCTTGGCATGAGGAGTACAACTAGCGGCCAGACAATGTAGAATTGTTCCTCGATTGCAAGCGACCAGAGGTGGGTAACGGCACCATGTCCGGTTCCGCGAATCGCAAGGTACACATTTGTGAGATACGAGAAATGCCATTCCCAACTTCCCCGCAGGTCTTCAACGCCCACGATGAACGCTATGGCGAGGATTAGATAGTATGCTGGAAAGATACGAAGAGCGCGACGCAGGTAAAATGCTTTGAGAACATGGCGCATCTGATAGCCGCCGTTCTCGCATCGATCTCGAGCCGACAACAGAATTGCGGTAATCAGAAAACCGCTGAGCACAAAGAAAAGGTGAACAGCATGGGACCCGAGTCGCAGACTGCTCAACGGATTCTCAGGGGGCAAGGTGTGCTGCGCAATCACCGCAAATACTGCGATTGCGCGGAGACCATCGAGCTGCCCCATGCGACCAAGCGCGTGGACCGCTTCCGAATTAATTGATCGAATGTTCAACGTGTCGTCCGGATTTGCTCACACCTTGACCTCGGATCGAAGTGCATTTCCGCGTTCCAGCACAGCGATCGCATTCGCCCAACGACCAATCGATGTGTCTGGAAATTCGGCCCTCAGCTTGTCGTCGCCATACCGAACGCCGTCAGTCGGAAAGCCGCTGATCTCTGTCCAGTCAGATCCTGTCGTCCGCCTGAGAAATCCGACAGACACATCGATCGGCAGGTTTCGCGAGTCTGACAGAAAGCCATCGACTGATGGCGAATAGCCGAGTGGAACCGTGACCAGAAACGAGGGAGATTCGTTGAACAGCTTGCGCATGGCATCCGCCGATGTCTTACGTTCAGTGTTGGTGCTGTAGTCATCTGTGCCAATGTGCTCAAACGTGGAAATCGCAAGTACCGTGCGACCGGTTAAATCCACTTCAAACATCGACTGTCGCTGCATGACCGACGAATGTGGATCGAAGGGGTCGATAATCGTCGAAACTCGCCCGGGCCAGTAATAAGGCGTCACCGCACCGATCTCAATGACATTTGCCTCGACCGAACTCAGCCAAGCATCGGCCAGCGCCAGTTCGACCGTCCGTTCACTCACATAGGGCGGCCATCCGCAGTTGTAGGCATGATAGAAACACGGGTATTCACGATTGCCGAAGGAAAATTTACGTGCGCTAGTCCACCATTGAATTTCCCATCGAGGGACCGCCAAAATCCCAGCTGGCTTGAGAGGAATATTCAGGACGTTAAGAAATACTTGCCTGAGACTCATTTAGATTCCTCGAACAGCCTCGTCTGACCTGACACCGCAGCGAAGACGACATCGGAACGTACTAGCGGGGGCTCCGTGATTCGAGTCAACGAAAATGACTCACCGCTCTTGTACGTATAGTCCTCGACCGCGTAACTGTTGTCGATTTCGAATGCGTCGTAGCCATATTCTTTCAACAGGTGAAAGATTCCCGTTGCGCTACCTCCAAGCCGATCAATATTGGCTGGGTCAATCTCGCAGACAATCACGCAGTCCCGATTGGATTCCAGCACTCTGGACAAACCTTTCAGAGCATGATGCTCAGCACCTTCGATGTCGATCTTAATCAGTCGAATACGAAGAACAACCGCTTCTGGGATCAGATCGTCAAGCCGCGAAAGCTGTACCTGCTCACCGCCTTCCCGATTGGACATCTCGGAAAGACTGGAACCGCCCCTATTCTGAGACGCGATATGGAATGTTGCTGTTCCCGTCTCATTCCATGCGGCACAGGGCAGGACGGTGACGTTCGTTGCCCCATTGAGTTTGAGATTGAACTCCAGACGTTTGCGGATCATGGCGCTTGCCTCCACGGCAAAGACCTGCCCCGACGGACCCACCAGCTGTGATGCGAGCGACGAGTAGTATCCGATGTTTGCTCCGACATCGAGCAACACGTCGCCGGGGCCAATCATCTTACGAAACAACGCGGTAATCCGCGGCTCCCAGATCCCAAAAAAGCAGAGACGATTCTCCACAAAATCATTGGGACGCACCAGAAATCGCTGCCCCGTTTGAGTGCGACAGATCACTTCGTCGTCTCGCCACGACAGATACGGGACGCAGACACGTTTCCAGAGGAACTGTCTGGAGACGGGAAACGTCGTGTGCCGAAACGCCCAGCCAGTAGCGTGAAGCGACGACCGAATGATGGCAGACTTTAGCATTTTGAACATTTCACATTCGTTTTCTCAGTTGTAACCCAACTCGATCAACAACGGAGAAGCAATTTTGGAAAAGACAAATCGTTCCACCAGGTTCAGCCCGCGATGGCGATTGACCGGACTGCGACTCAGCGCCTGCTGTTGAATTCCCCAGGAATTATTCTCCGGATTGTCGAACGCGAGCATCTGGTCCGCCACGTGTTCATGCAGAAAATCACAAAGGCGCTGAATAGCGGCTGGTGGATCTTCCACCAGGTCTTCGTACCGGAGTTCCAGGTACTTGTCCGCTGGCAGCTTTTTTGCTGCCGTGCAGGCGGCCTGCACACTCTCGACCCAGCGTCGGCAACTCCAGCGAATATTGCGAGGTGCCCAAGGCATGCTCTGCAGCGAACGCACGACATCGCGCCCGTTTCGCAGGATATGGATGAACTGGGCCTGTGGATACAACTCGTGAATCAGTTCGATTTGAAATACGTGAGCCGGGGTTTTTTCGGCCCAGCGGGGTTTCTGAGTGGCGGCGGTCAACTGCAGCATCAGATCGTCGGCTGAGCGACGCATCCATTTCAGCAATCCTTCTCGATCCACAGCGAGAGCCGGATCATTCTTGAAATGCCACTGAATGTCACCGTCGATGATGGCCCTGAACCTCTCGAACAGTCCTGTTTCCCAGGTGGGACAGCAGATATTCGGATGGGCATCGATCAATGAACGAAGCAGTGTTGTGCCTGATCGGGGTGCTCCGACGATGAAGATCGGATTTTCACACATGTCAATATTTCGCATTATTTTGCCGTCGCTGAATCGTGCCGTCGCTGAATCGTGCCGCTGATGCATCGCTGCGCCGCTATTGCGAGCGTTGATTGAACCTTGGCAGCAAGCGGAGATAGTCATCCAGACACAGGGGGCGAAAACAGAGGATTATGCCCCAATAGCTCAGGATTCCAACAGGAACAGTTGCGACAAGTACGAGGAGCGGTGACGCTCCGTTCCACTCCAGCGTCATCCGAAAAGTCGTGACAATCACCGCCATGGCAGTTGCGGAAGCAAAATGAGGCAGCAGGGTTTTCATCAGATCACCAATGGATAAACCATCAACAAGGCGAAACACAATCGAGTACACGCCAAAGAACAAGATCACCGAGACGACAGAGTAGGAAATCGCCATTCCATGCAGGCCCCAGGGCAGCCCCGCGAGAAAACTGGCAACGGTCAGTGCTGCATGGACAAGTGACCAACGAAACATCCAGTCAGCTCGACCCTTGGCGACAAACAGCTGGTTCGTTGTTACCTCGACGGACTGCAGCATGCCAATCGGGGCCAGAATCAGGATCAGGGGAACGGATGGAAGCCACTTCGCTCCCAACACGACTGTCACAAAGGGCGTCGCGATGCACATGATTCCCAACATCAGCGGAAATGTCGCAAATGCGATCGCCCCAGAGATTCGTAGATAGACGTCCTTCAGTTCAGCGTCATTGTTCTGAAGTCGGGAGAGTTTTGTAACCAGTACAGTCCCTACAATTTGGAAGATCGCCTTCCGGGGGAAGCTAAGTATCCGATAAGCGAGTGAATAGTATCCGAGCAAGGATGTCCCAAGGAATCGACCGATGATGAATTTGTCCGATTCTTTTGCGAAATGTTGAATTGTGAGGTTTCCCGTGAAATTCAGGCCAAATCCGATGACGGGACGAACTTCCGACCAGCGAAAGACCATCCGAGGACGCCAGTCACTGACAGCGTAGAGCATCACAGTGTGCACAAGCTGCCCGGCAATCGACGATGCGACCAGCGACCAGACGCCGAACCCCGTGTAGGCCATCACCACTGCGACAATCGCCGTCGTCATTGTCGAAGCCATGCCCGTCATCGCCAGGCGATCGAACTCCATATCCCGTCTCAGGATCGACGACGGAACCAATCCTGGCGTGGTGAAAACAAATGCAATCCCTAAGACGGCAACAAGCGGCCCTATGCGTTCGTCGCCGAACATTGCTGCGATCAACGGGCTACCAAACCCCATCAGGCCCGCGATCATCAGCCCCATCGCAAGATTCAGGAAAAATACCGAATGCAGAAACGCTTCGGAGTAGTCCTTCCGCTGCACAATTGCCACGCTGAATCCCAGGCTCTGCCAAAGTCCCAAAAGCCCGACAAAAACGACCGCCATTCCCATCAAACCATAATCGTCCGGCTGCAACACTCTGGCCACGGCCATGGATGTCACAAAGTTGACGGCTTCGCTGAAGTACTGAGCACTGGCAGTCCATCGAACACTGCTGTGAAAATCCATCGGCTTCCGCAAAGTCTTGACACCGTTCATAGAGTGGCTAGAGGCTGGAAGTTCAGTTGCAGATTGCAGATTGCAGGTTGCTGGTTGCTGGTTGCTGGTTGCTGGTTGCAGGTTGTTGCGATTCATTAACGTGCCACTTGCAACTCTGCGATTCTGCGATTCTGCGATTCTTCAACGTGCAACGTGAAACTTTCCAGCCTTGCGATTCGTCAACGTGCATCGTGCAACTCTGCGATTCCAATTTGCTCTCAGTTGCTCCGCACGCTACCGGCGGTCTTTTTCCTGTTGACGCTCTTCGATGGCTTCGCCGAGCAACTGACTGAATGTCAATTCATATTGCACGTGGACATTCGTTAGGTGATCATGAATCATATCGATTGTTGCCTCGTCTGATTTCTTCAATACTTCCACCACATGGGCTCGATCTTTCTGCCTGCCTGAACTGATCTTCAACTCGACCCAGCTTTCGATCGACGCATAGTCGAGGCCGCTGTCAACGCCCATCTGAGGCGGGCCGGGAATTTCGGTCGGGGAGGAATCTCGGGCTCGTCCGCCTTCAGGAACCACGTTGATTTCCACGTCGCCGTGAGTCAATGTATGCCATCCGCTTTTCGATTCCCACGCTACCACCATGCCATATCGGGGAGCCCATTGAATCAGTTTTCCCAACTGATCTTTGCAGACCGCAATATCAATATCCTGAGTTGCCGCCGGATAGCCATATCGAATCGCTGCCAAGCCACCGACAATGGCGATTGGGATATGCTGATCAAGTGCCAGTTGCTGCAGGTCCGTCAGGGCTCGACTAAATCGATTTCCATCAGTAACCATCATCAATACCGCTTCGATCCCTTCGCAGCCTCGACACAGTGTGCTGAGAGCACTCGTTATGTCTGATGCTAATCCGGGCATGTGAGGTCTCAATAGAAGCCAGGTTGCGGGTTGCAGGTTGCGATTCATCAACATGCAACTTTGCAACATGCAATTTGCAACATTTCGGGTTGCTTTTAGTGTTGTTGTGCGATTAGTCCAAGGTATTCGCCGTATTCGTTTTTCATGGCGCTGCCGAGGCTTTGTAACTGGGAGCGATCAATGAAGCCCATGCGGTAGGCGATTTCTTCGGGGCAGCCGATCTTGAGGCCCTGCCGCTTTTCAATGGCGGCGACGAACGTGCATGCGTCGAGCAGCGAATCGCGGGTGCCGGTGTCGAGCCACGCGAAACCGCGTGACAACAATTCAACCTGCAATTCGCCCGATTCGAGATACGCCTTGTTGACGTCGGTGATCTCCAGCTCGCCACGTGGCGATGGTTTCAGATTTGCAGCAATCTCGAGGACTCGGTTGTCGTAGAAATACAGTCCCGGCACAGCGAACAATGACTTGGGCTGTTTCGGCTTCTCTTCGATTGACAGCACTCGTCCAGCGTTATCAAATTCCACGATCCCGTATCTCTCCGGATCGCTGACCTGGTAGCCAAAAATCGTCGCGCCCGCCGTTTCCGCCGAGACTTTGTCCAGCACTTTACGAAATCCCTGGCCGTAAAAGATGTTGTCCCCAAGAACCAGAGCCGCCGCATCGTCGCCGACAAAATCCCGGCCAATAATAAACGCCTGGGCCAAGCCTTCCGGCTTAGGCTGCGCGGCGTATTGCAGATTTAAGCCCCAGTGAGATCCGTCACCCAGTAACCGCTGAAACCCTGGCAGGTCGTGCGGTGTCGAGATCAACAGAATCTCCCGGATCCCCGCCAGCATCAGCGTGGATAGCGGATAGTACACCATCGGCTTGTCGTAAATCGGCAACAGTTGCTTGCTGACCGCGAGGGTGACGGGATGAAGCCGGGTGCCAGAACCGCCGGCAAGGATGATGCCTTTTCGCATAAAAGAAGCTAGATGCTAGAAGTTAGAGGCTAGTATCTAGCTTCTAAACTCGGTGTTTGCGGATTAGGGACGCCATCATGGCTGACAGTTGTTTGAGTTCGGCGACCCAGCTCATGCCAAGTTCGCGTTCAATGAATTCGGCTTCGATGCCGATCTGGGTGATCAATTCGCCTGCAGAACCTTTGGCGATTGTCAGAAATCTGGCGATTTCGGCTTTGCTCTCCCGTTCGAACCCTTCAGCGATGTTTGAGGGAATCGACAGGCCGCTGCGGGTGAGCTGGTCACGAAAGCCAAAATCCTTCAGTTGTTTTGTCTGTTGATACAGCGTCGCTGAAAGCCTCGCCGACCGCTTCCAGACATCAAGGTCTTCAAAGGACATTTTTTTCTTCGAGTGGCGAGCACCGAGTGGCGAGTTGCGAGTTGCTAGACTCTCGCTTCTAGCCTCTAGAATCTAGCTTCTCCGAGTCTTTCTCGTTGATATTTTCCGCTCGTTACGCGTTTGACCCAGGCAGGGTTGTCGATATACCACTGAACGGTGGCGGCGATTCCGGTGGCGAAATCAGTGGCTGGTCTCCAGCCCAGTTCTGTCTTGATTTTTGTGGCATCGATGGCGTAGCGGCGGTCGTGGCCGGGGCGGTCTTTGACTCGGGTGATGAGGCCTTCACAGCGATGCTTCAATTCCGGCAAACCTTCGTTCACGGTGCGGCAGATCGTCTTCACGATTTCGATGTTGGTCTGCTCACAATCCCCGCCAACGTTATAGGTTTCGCCAACCCGGCCCTGCGCCAGCACCGTTTCCAGGGCCGCGCAATGGTCTTCCACAAAAAGCCAGTCGCGGATGTTGAGTCCGTCGCCATAAACTGGGAGTGGACTGCCTTCGATGGCATTCAGTGTCATCAGGGGGATCAGTTTTTCGGGGAACTGATAAGGGCCGTAATTGTTCGAGCAGTTGGTGATCAGCGTGGGAAGTCCGTAGGTATGATGCCACGCTCGCACTAGATGATCTGACGCTGCTTTGGATGCTGAATAGGGGGAATTGGGTGAGTACGGCGTCGTTTCGGTAAAATATCCTTCAGTCCCCAGGGAGCCATACACCTCGTCGGTCGAAACATGCAGGAACCGAAATCGTCGCTGCGACGTTTCGTCGAGTGATTGCCAGTGCCGCAGTGTCGCATTGAGCAAACGAAAAGTGCCATTGATGTTCGTCTCGATGAATGCACCCGGGCCGTCAATGGATCGATCGACATGCGATTCGGCTGCGAAATTGATGACGGCATCAACATTATGCTCTGCCAGCAACCGGCAAACAAGATCCCCGTCACCGATGTTGCCGTGTACAAAATGGTGTTTTGGCCCTTCGGCAGGAATCGAATCGAGGTTGCCGGCGTACGTGAGTGCATCGAGATTGATGATCTTGTACTGGCCTGCAGCGACAGCTCGACGGACAAAACAGCCACCAATGAATCCAGCGCCGCCGGTGAGTAAGAGAGTTTGCATTTCTGGAAAGGCTAGAGGTTAGTGGCTAGAGGTTAGAGGTTAGAGGTTAGAGGTTTTGGGATGATTGCTACTCGGTGCATGTTTGAGGGTCCCATTGATCCAGGGATCGTTGAAGCGCTTCGCGGACGGGTGTGAGACGCAGCCCGGCGGTGAGGGCTTTGGAACTGTCGAGGACGCAATTGGATCGTGGGGTTTTGGCGGCCAGTCGCATGAATTCGCTTTCCGAGTCAAAGAACTGGAACTGTTTTTTTGAGACTCCCGCTGCCTGGATCAATGCGACGACCTCGGATGTGGTCACACTGCCGGGATTGGTAAGGTTGTAGGTGCCAAATTCTATGTTCAACGAAAAGCAATCCAAGGCAGCCGCGACAAATTCATTCAACTCCGACAGACTGTTCTCCGCTTCCAGCAGCGTGTCGTATCGCTGCAGCTTGCTGAGGTAATTACGAGACGAGTCAATGTTCGAAAAAGGGATTCGCAGCCGCCAGATATAGCAGCGACTGACATCCGCGAGAATTTCTTCACCGAGGGCCTTCGTTCCCGAATAGAAGCTGCAGTTGTTCTGTCGGAACGAAAAATTTGGCGGGTCTTGTTCGGTAAACCCAGCACCATCCAGCCGCTTCCCTGTGAAGATGCAGCCTGAAGAGACATGTCCCCACGCAATTCCGATCTTGTCGCAGGCTTCAGCGATCATCCCCGGCAGCACCGCATTACCAGCCAAGCAGTTTGCCTTGTCGGTTTCACACGCATCGACGTTTGGCTTGCCAGTGTAGCCGGCGCAGTTGATCAGGATGTCAGGCGAGACTTCGGCGAGTCGTTTGTACAGCTCGCCACGAACATACAGGTCACAGTCCTGCCGACTGATGACTGACAACCGATGACCGCGCGATTGAATCTGGCTCGCGAAAATGGAGCCCACAAGTCCGCCAGCGCCTAAAAGTGCAATATGCATGATGGAATTTCTGGTTTCTGGTGGATGAATGTCGATTGTCAAATGCTCATCTCTACTCTGCGGGGTCACGACTGAGGGACGTGTTGTTAAGTGAGCCGCAAGGCGCTAGCGGTCTGTTGATTTAGTGGTTTTTATGGCTCATAGTCATACCAACCCGAAGCGCCAGCGAGGAATTCAGCCTTTTCCGCCTCGCTGGCGCTTCGGGTTGGTATTAAATCAACAGACCACTAGTGCTTCGTCAAGACTTGATTTCGGGTAGGCCGGACCAAGCGAAGCGCAGTTCGGGCAATTGGCCGACCTGCCGGAACGGCGCTCCGCTTGGTCCGGCCTACAGTTCAACCCTAATTCGTTGGCTTGACGAGGCACTAGAGGTCTGTCAAACCATGAACTTCCGGTTGTGTTCATCAGCTGCTGGGCCTTACCCACGAAGAATACGACAGGTGGGTCACGCCGCGGTAGAGCCCCGGGTCATATGCACTTTGTTGATATGCCATCTGTCCGGACCATGGAGCAGGCAGACTTGCCAGCACCTGCGACTGGAGCTTTAAGGCCGCAGCTCCAAGGATGGCGAGGTAATAGGGGACTTCTAACCCATCCAGCGATACGAACTGCGCGGAGATCACAAATCCAATGAGACCGGAGATCACCATACTCGGCAGAAACTGCACAAAACTGTCACCGTTGGCCATTGCTGCAAACGATGGCTTCGCTCTCCAAAGTCGCCACATTGCGAGCAGATAGAATAGAAACAGAAACACTAAGCCGGGAACTCCGATTTCTGCCCCGAGTTGCAACCACAATGAGTGCGCCATCATATCTGGCAGACCATATTCAGGCGCACGATTTCGGAATTGCCCGGCACCCACTCCCAAAATCGGCTCTTTCTTCATCAGGTCGATACACGCAGCCCATAGATAAACACGGCTGTCTGGAGCGCCGCCTTTTTCTTCTTTGGCTTCAAATGAACTGAAGAACTCCGCCCGAACTGAAGGTCCAGCCATTCGCAGAGCAATGGCAACGGCGACCAGTAACAACAAATAATGCTTCGGCTGCTTTGGCATCAGCAAGAAACAGGACGCACCAACGATGCAAAGCCCCACCATCGCTCCCCGCGACATCGAGAAAAAGATCGCGTGACTAATCAGGGCCGAAATGAGCCAAGCCAGCAACTTCCGCCACCATTTTTGTTCCGATAACCCCAAAAAAAAAGAGACGCCAACGACCGTGACCAAGCCGATGGCCGTACAATTGTTGTCTAGGCCACCGCCGAGCCCCACCACTTCAAGCCGATTAAAGCCCTGGAAATAGCTGAGGTTGAATTCGTATGCCATGAAACCGTGGCTGCCGACAATCGTCCATGCCAGTGCTTTGAGCTGCGTGAAACTGCTGCAGATCGTCATGGCCACGAGGCAGGGCAAGACTACCTTTCCCTTTTCCTCCACAAAAGACAGCGCTGATACTGTGTCAGGACTTGCGAGCCCGCTCAGCATCGCCCAACCGTAGAAAGCTAACAACAAGAGCAGGACTGCACGACCAGCGCCAAAATTCCAGTTTCCGAAACCCCTTGCCGCCCAGCCTATCAAAAGCGAAATCGCGATGATTCGACTGTAATTTCCCGCCGGAACAGACCAGTACCAGAGCAATTCGGGTTTAATAATCGCAAAACAGATATAGATCAGCAACCCGACAAACGGATTGAACAGCGATGCTAATGATCCGCCATACGTGAGCAGATTTGTAAAGAGCAATCCCATGTTTTTCAGGATTCAGAGGTCTGGAGTTCAATTGCTTGAACTGCTGGCTTGGAAACGCCGCAATAATATCTGTCGGAGTTAAAACGGCGGAATCAGTTGATGCAACCAATCACTTAATATTTCACCTGTGCCTCGGACGCAGCAGGGTACACGAGCGGAATCGGAATTTATAGGAAGAAGATTACGGGGCAGGACAATTCAACAACTCCAATGCGACTCAACTTCTTTACCGCGTAATTTTCGGGCCTGAACAAAACCAGACTGTTATCTACCCCCCAGCCCTTACTGTGCCGAGAATATCCGGTTCGTCTGTCAATTCGACGAGAAGTTTCAATTCGTCGAATAGAATCCTGCGACCAACCTCACGCCAACTGCGGATCAGAATCCCACCATTGTCGATCCAGCCGATCGTGCGCTGGGCAAACGTTTTTTCTGCAAGCGCTAAGAGATTGACCTTGGTGAGAAGATTCTCGAAAAGCGACAGATGTCCGCCGACGTAGCGGCGGACCTACGTAGAGCCGCTCGAAGGCATGGTTCGACCGATACAGGCTGTCATTGGCCCTTGTTGCTTCCACAAAGCTCCTGCACCGTTTCAGTACCGAACTCTGAAGCAATTTTGTGTTCGATGCGGACGAAGCATGGAAGCGAGGCGAAATGCCGTACTCCGTGCCAGGACGCGCTCAGCAGATACGCCAGTGTGTAAAAGCTCACTTGAGCATCAAGCAAGGGATTCATATTCCGGATGTAATAGATATCGCTCAAAAACTTCTTTCGAACATCTTCGATGTCTGAATCAGCGGGGAGCACGAGTTGAGACAGTCCAGTGATTCCCGGACGCACTTGTAACCGCTGCCGGAAGTGCGGTATGTCCCATTCCAGCGACGTGGCAATCTCAGGTCGTTCAGGCCGCGGTCCAATCAGGCCCATCTGGCCAGTGACGACGTTGAACAGTTGCGGAAATTCGTCAATATGAGTGTTCCTAAGAAACCGACCCAATCGTGTTGTCCGCGGATCATTTAAGGTTGCCCACACCGGCCCGGTGAGCGCCTCCGCGTTGTGTACCATTGTGCGAAGTTTGACGATGGTAAACTTGCGGCCTTTCTTGCCGAGGCGTGTCTGGCAGTAGAATGCCGGTCCCCGCGATGTGAGTTTCACAGCGACGGCACCACCAACGATCACTGGTGACAGACAAATCAGCAGTAGCAGCCCTAACAAAACGTCGATTCCAGGGCGAATCCCTGAGTACCAGCGAAATTTCGGTGCAAAAAACTCCTCTGGTACGACAGCAAGATCCGAACTTGCCGCGACGCGTGAATAACGTTCATGCACAAAATTGGGGATTTGTGTTTCGATCGACATTTCCTGCCTTTGTCAACATTTCCTGGAGTTGTTCAAATATCGCACGGTGGCTTCGAACTGCACGATGCATGGGTCATTAGGCGAGCGGCAGGATAGAACTTACCATTCGCAATTTGTACGACGGACTTCCAGTCCGTCGAGTAGCACCATGCGACGGACTGGAAGTCCGTCGTACCGGTAAATTCATTTCTGCCGCTCGCCTTAGCACATTGTGAAGACAACGAATTGGCGGTTGAATCTGGAGGCCAATTGGTCGTTGCTCCCTCTTTCAAGCCGCTTGTCAGATCTTTGGCTTCTGTTCCGAAAAAAGTGAGCGCTGAAGAATCGGCATGGCGAGCTTAAAAAAAGAAACACACTGATCAGTTTCCGGCGGGTCACCAACACGTTCGATAGCCCGTGTCAGATAGATCTTGTAAAGGAAATCCTTGCCTGCAAAAGCGATTCGGGGATTATCGGGCCCGAAGAACTGGATGCCGTCAGACCACATCCAGAAAACTCGCAGATTCTGTTCTCCCGCATTTACGGGTTTGGTAAAGTCTGCGAAAAACGCTTCGGCAGTTTCGGAGTTGTCCTGAGTTGATGCGATCTGGTGCCGCTGATACTGCTTCACAATCTCGAAGCCAGCTCCCTTGAAACAAATATCCGGCGTGTGAACAGAAATTGGTCCGGGGCGACCGCAAACAATCATTAAGTTCACGGTACTTCCGTTTGCCGGATTCGTGTAAATGCGTGCGAGATACCCATCAATTTCACCGACCTCAAGTTCTTTCGCTGAAATCGGTTCTCTCGCTGAAGTCGTGGGTTCCTGACTTTTCCAGTCTCCGAATTCATTCGGAATTTGTTGGAGGCTGGCGACCGCTCGACCCAAGTCGCCGGATGACCCCCAACGATCAATGATCAGCCCGTGAATGACACCAGATCCAACGACGATTAGGCACACGACGAGCAGCGGAAGAGATCGCATTCGCGTTTTGTCCGGATTGATGGGATGTGTGTTCAATTGACGATCGCCCACTGCAGGATTTCGCTTTTACTTTTGGACCATGTCGGGGGATGGAGTGTTGTATCCCTGGGCTCCGTACCCGTAACCGTAGCTATATCGACTGGCATAGCGATAATAGCCATAGGATGTTTCGTCGAGTCCGGTGACAACCGCACCGACGACAGGGACGCCAAGCATCGACAGGCGCTGATAAGCTGACTGCACCTTTCCATAACAGCTGATATCACGTCGAATTGAGAACAAAACTGAATCCACGTTCTGAGCGATCAACAGCGAATCATTCACCGGCAGGATCGGGGCCGAATCGATGATCAAGAAATCGAACATGGTCTTTAGCTTTTCGATGATCGCTCCCTGTGCGTTCTGAGCAAGCGCTCGCAGTGTCGCCTGATTAATCTTGCCAGCAGGAATCACAAACAGGCCCTCCTGACTTTCGATTTGCTGAATCACATCATCAATTTCGGCATCGCCACGCAACAAGTCGCAGAAGCCCGGACCGAGTGGAATGTTAAAAACCTTATGAACACTCGGCCGACGCATATCCGAGTCGATGAGCAGCGTGCGCCTGGCTCCTCGCGCAAAACTGATCGCAAGATGGCAACTCATCGTTGTCTTGCCTTCGCCGCTCACGGCACTGGCGATCATGACCGAGTTCTTCGATTCCTGAGACGCATCGCGGAGGAGTACCGTCCGAGCTGCATCGATCGACTCTGTCCAGACGCTGCTAATTACCGCTCGTTTCGCCTTTTGCTTGTTGTCTGCGGTCTTTGCTGACGTTCCATTCCTCATCCAGCTCGGCATGATTGGCAAAGACCCCAGAATGCGAAGGCCGAGACCATCCACCACTTGGTGTGTGGAACTGATCCGATGAATCAGCACCTCAAGCCACACCAATCCCCCGACAACAAGTCCAAAACCGCCTAACGCTGCCAATGCCGTAAGTTTGTTTTTGAAGCTCAGGTCACGTTGAGTCGGGACTTCGGAAGGACGATGCAGCTTGATTCGAGCCTGGGTCTGGAGTTCGATATTGAGTTTCTCGATCTCTTCCGAGACGGCTACCGCGACTGCGTCCATTTGCGCGACTTCCTTATTCAAGGATTCCAATTCGAACGAGGAAATCCCGATCTGCCGCGATTCGAGTTTCTGGCTCTCAAGTTCAGACGCAAGTTGTTTTTCTTCGGCGGTGAGAAGCTCGATCTCCCGCTCCAGCCCCTTTTCTGAGAACTCGGACTGTGCGTGAAGTGATTGATTCAGTTCCTCGGTAATGGTCGGGCGCAGCTTTTCACGGGCGAGGTCAAGATTTGTTTGTGATCGCGTCAGTCTCTCGCGAACCTGAACCAACAACTTATGATCGTCGCCTTTGACACGATCCTGCGTCTGCCGCACGAGTTCTTCCGCCACGGCATGATCATTGTATAGCTTTTGGATCTCAGGATCCCTTGCGATTCTGGCATCGACTACTGCGTCAGGGATCTCAATCTGAGTTTCGTTAACCGCAGACGATTTGCGTGCTTCCATCTGGATCCGCAACCGCATCAGGTCAAATCGCACCTGAGTATGCTCTTTACGCAGCTGGCCGTAATACTCGACAGCCAGCTGTTGCTTCAGTGTCAACGCCTCCGAATCTCCCGTATTCAACGCCTCTGCCAGTCGCTTCACAGCGGCTTTCTTTTTCTGCATGCGATCTTCCATTTCTCGAAAGATCGTCTCCAGCTGTGATTTCTTTTCATTGCGCTTTGCCAAATCGGAATTAACAACTTCCTCCATATAGGCAGTGCTTATGGCGCTCACCAGCTTATGCAGTTCCTCAGCGTGGTCACCGGATAATGCGATCCGGATGAACTCTGAAGCCGGATTCGTAACTTTAACTTCTTTTTCCAACCATTGAATCGGATAGGATTCGGCCGTCACGCTCGAAAGATTTCCAACCTCAGGATTCCGCAATGCAGCTGCCAGCACAAACGGGCTGATCACCAACCGCATTTGCGTTTGTTTGTATGTATTGAAATCTGAGTCCGCCTCCACCGTGTCGAACAGGATGATCTCAGGCTTGGATTTCACATGCAGTTCTGCAAACGCCGTATAAGGTGCCTCTGGTAACAGCTGATACGTTGCCCCAGCCGCGATCGCTGCCACGATAATTCCCAATGTTGTCGCAAGGAACCAGCGGCGACGAAGTGCAGCAATCAACACTTTCCGATCGAACTGCTGAGTCTGCGGAGTCGAAGGATGCAATGGAACTGGCGAGCCGGCTGTCGGGAATACAGGCGGGTACTGAATCATTGTCTCCGGGTCGAATTCCGACCTAACACTAGTTTTTTTTGGGTGCGAAATGCCGACCTCAACTGGCTCTTTTTTGACGCCGTTTGAAGCAGAATTCCCGTGTGGGAGTTTCTTGAGATTTCTCGATCCACGCACAGGACTAGGTTGTCGCATGACCAGCATCCAGGGAAACGCTCACGGGATTGTCATCCTCCGTGATCACTATTTTTGAAAGAATCCAGAATTCAAACCAAAGCAGTACCAGAGCGAACGGCATCATCAGCCATCCAGCCAAATCGTGGAACACAAGTTCGGCAAGGTGCGAGTAGTCCAGTGAGTACAGACAACCGGTCACTGCAATCCGGATCACATTGGTCGTCAGTGCGATCGGAACCGCGCTGACGACGATCAGGATTCTTTCCCAAAGAGGACGCTGACTGACCAGTGCCACAGCCGTGGTCAACGCGAAAAAAATCATCAGCATTCGCAACCCGCTGCAGGCTTCTGCCACTCCTAATCGTGTCTCCCCGACGACGATGATATTTCCCTCAGGCAATGCCGGAAGCCCAATCGTCTGCATGATGTACACACTGGCAATGGTCCCGATCTGACGCAACGGTGCCTGGAGCTTGATTTCCACCCTATACGGAAGGGGAATCATGAAAAACAAAAAGGCGATTGCCGGTAATGCCCAAACCAAGAATGCCGAACCGCCAAACAACAGACAAATTCCCGCAATCACAGGCATCAGGGACAATGCGTCAAACCAGTCAACACTATAACGAGCACCTGCGATTCGCAAAGCAATACCCGCAACGATCAACGCCAGTCCCCACCAATTCTTGCCAAAACTGGTCGCGTCAAGCCCGGATCGTCGCATCCAGAGCAGGCCGACAGCGAATAAAGGGACAAGGTAGCCGTGAGAATAAGAAGGATCCGATCCCCATTTTGCTGCCATCCGAATCAGGGTCGGCCAATACGCCCAAAGCATTGTGATCGCAATCGCGACAACACTGATCACGACAGATTTCATCTGAGGCGGATCACGTTTTTCAACATGTGCCGAAGTCTTTGATCGCTTCTCAGTCATGGCTGGCACACCACTACGGATAAGATTTTCACGTTTCGTTCCTTCGAGAACATACAGCGAAGACAGATTAAGAACTCAGAGAGCACTTGTAACCTTCGGAACCTTGAATTTAACACATTTTTAAAAAATGTACGCACGGGATTGTAGCGAACCTTGCAAATGGGGAGCGCCTGCGCGTACTTCGTTCCCTTGGGTGACATTCAGCAATGCCAACCTTGAATCTGTATTGATTTCCCGTTCCAAAAATCTCATTGCGATGGGCTCCGATGTGACAGTTGCGAATTGATGCAACTGTCGTTCCCATATGTCACAAATCCACAGGCTATTCTGCGTTGAATTCTTTCAATGACAGTTTCACGCATTCACGCAAGGCCTGCCAGCAAACGTGATTCATACGCTCCCCGTGATTCTGATGGGCAGTCATTCAACTGGTTCAGGAGTCGTTCAGTTGTTTTCACCACGTTCGCCATGCAAGGAAAGCGCGCAGATACATTGGGATTGGTGCGGATGACTGAATCTGTTCACTCTTACGGACTGTTGACGAAACGAGCAAGATAGGTAATTTCAAACGAATTCCGCGTTTCGACTGGGATGGGATCCCCAAGTGGAAATGCTGGTTTGACTTCTGGAGGCGCCATTTAACGAAAGCCCGTAGCTGTTTTCAAGCAAGAAATGCCTCGAAATGGAATTTAGGTCAACGGTGCGAATTCCATTGCGGCAAATTCTTGACTGCGGCTTGCGTTGCTGTCCCTGCACGGTCACAAGCCAGTCAAATCCGAAAATGGAGATCAGAAGCGTTCTATCGCGGCCTTGGCAATTCAAACTATCGTGATGATCGACAGGTATCTGGTCTGCAGGAGCCTTCGTCAGCAGTGCTGGGATTCGGGACAAAGTTTCTGGATGCGAATCTGAATGGTGATCCTGACCAACACAAGTCAGCCGTTGGGAAAATCGCTGCAGATTCAGGTGATTTCGTTGCGGAGTCGTCGAGAGGCTGTCTGTACGACAGTGACATGTCAGTCAGGAACTCGAAGGCAGGTTCAGCAACTAGCGGCTGGCGATGGCTATCAATGCCGTAACGAAAAACTCATCACGTTCGGGGTGCAGGGCATGGACACTGCGGACGTGCTGTCGATTCATTGGCCATCCGGACATGTGCAGGAGTTTCATAACGTGCCTCTCTCGAATCGGATTGCGATCGTCGAGGGGCGTGCCGCATTATTCGCCTTGCCGGACTAGTGCTTTGAGAAGACCTGATTTTGGGGTAGATTCCAAAAATGCCGACCCTACCGGATTCGATGTGTGTTTACTGGAAAGTCATTCGTTTAACGGCGAGCCGCAGGCGTAGGCGAATTCTCTGCCGCCTACGCCTGCGGCTCGCCGTTAAACGAAGCATTCTCCCGCACCCGACTTTCGCTTCAAAACCAGTTGGGGGCTGCACATATACTCCACGCGGTCAGAATTGAGGTTTTGTGAGCGGCAAGGCGCTAGCCGCCGGTGCAAGCGGGGTGTTGATTTAATACCAACCCGAAGCGCCAGCGAGGCCGAAATGGCTGAATTCCTCGCTGGCGCCTCGGGTTGGTATGACCATGGCCATAAAAACCACTAAATCAACACCCCGCAAGCCGCCAGTGCTGACCGAATGCACAACCCGCGGCTAGCGCCTTGCGGCTCACTCAACAACACGTCCCTCAGTCCCTGCCGCGCGGAGTATAGAATTCGTTAGAGTCAGCGAAATTCGTTCCCAGGGGCTCACAGAATTCTTACATATTCGTGACAGAGCCCTGACCACTGAAGTGGCGAAATGGTCTCCAATACGGTGACTTGGGATTTACCGGATGGCCTCAGGGCACGGATTTGGAAAATCCCCTTTACGAAAAACATCCGTTTGTGAATCAGGAGACTTGTCATGCGGAACTTGTTCAGAAATCTGGCGACAATTGTTGCGGCTGTTGTGATGTGTAGTGCAGTCAGGGTTCAAGCGAGAGAACTGCCGGAGGCGCAGAAGCTGACGCTGGAGGCGGCACCGGGGTTTTCAGTACTGAAGGCGGGCGATAAACAGCAGGCATGGATACGTGTGGGACTGAAAGGTTTTCATCTGAAACGCGAAGGTGCACGAGCGCCGATCAATGTGGCGATTGTGCTTGATCGCTCGGGCTCAATGCAGGGCGATAAAATTCAGCAAGCTCGCGAAGCGGCGATCGGGGCGCTGGATATGCTTAACGCCAACGACATCGTGTCAATCATTGCCTATGACTCTGACGTTAACGTGCTGGTGCCCGCGACGAAACTGACAGATAAAGAACAGGTTGCGAATATCATACGTGCGATTCAGCCGGGTGGAAACACAGCACTCTTCGGAGGCGTGAGCAAAGGGGCTGCTGAAGTTCGCAAGTTCATGGACGACAAGCACGTCAATCGCGTTATTCTGCTTTCGGATGGACTGGCCAACGTCGGACCTTCGGCACCTGGTGAACTGGGCGACCTTGGTGCGTCGATGAAGAAAGAGAACATCAGTGTCTCGACGCTGGGACTCGGCCTGGGCTACAACGAAGACCTGATGGTGGCACTGGCCGGCAAGAGCGGGGGCAATCATCAGTTTATTGAAAACACGTCGGAACTGGCAGGTATCTTCCGTCGCGAATTTGATGACGTGCTGTCGGTGGTCGCTCAGTCCGTGGATGTGAAGATTGACATCCCGGAAGGCATTCGGCCTGTGCGCGTGCTCGGCAATGCGGCGGACATCAATGGTCAATCGGTGATCACGCGGCTGTCTCAGGTTTACAGTGACCAACAGAAGCATGTCGTCGTGGAGGTGGAAATCCCGGCTGATCTGGCTCAAGCTGCTGTCGATTCCAGTGGTGCCGAAATCGCAAAACTATCGCAACTGGCGACGGTCAGTGTTTCGTATATCAACATGCTCAGCGAGGCAATGGAAACTCTGACTGGTGAAGTCACCGTATCTTTCAGCAGTTCCGACGAGACGGTGAAATCGAGTGTCAACAATGCTGTGATGGCCGATGTTGTGGCACTCGTTGCCAGCGAACAAAACAAATTGGCGACGGATCTGCTCGACCGTGGCGACCTGGCAGGCTGCCGCCTGAGTCTGGAAAAAAATGCGGCGTTTCTCAACCTTAACGCCGATGCATACAAATGCCCGACGCTCAAGGAGCTGGCCGATTCGAATCTTGATCAGCTGCAGCGACTACAACAGGCTGATTCGAAAGACGCACCGGCGGCTTTGAGCGCTCGAAAGGCAATGCGAGGTTATCAGATCGAAACCGATTCGCAGCAGTCGAAAGCACCGAAGCCGTAGTTTTCCGTATTGATTCGAACCTGGAATGCGGCAGCCCTGCTGCCGCTTTCCCCCTCCACAGCCTGCTGTGGAGACTTTTCTCAGGTTTCAATCATCCATTCTCAGCAGCAGGCTGCTGAGATCAAAGCGGCAGCAGGGCTGCCGCAGTCCAGGGATACCAAATCATTCGCCGTCTTTGGCGGCGATCTCATCGTACTTTAAACTCGCGATAGTTTTCAGCCAAGCCGATAAGCGGTCGCTGGTTGACAGTCATACGGCTGAACGCATATTGTTCCGAACGACCGCTGTGACCGCGACCGCCTGCAACACAGGTTTTCACAGCCGATTCCCCACTTCCTCCCCAATTCTTTTCCGCACTGCTTTCCATGAACAAATCTACCCGACGATCATTCCTGCGCTCTTCCAGTACGGCGGTCGCCACCGCGTTCGCTGCGCCGATGATCCTGCCGAGCCGAGTGTTTGGTGCGAATGAACGCATTGCAATCGGTGCGATCGGTGTCAAGAATCAGGGGGCCGGAAATTTGAAACGCTTCCTTGCGGCGGGAGCGGATATCGTCGCCATTTGTGACGTGGATTCAAAGGTCGCAGCGGCAGCGTCCGATATTGTGTCACAAACAGGTCCGACTCCGAGAATCTTTGGCGACTACCGACAACTGCTGGAGGACAAGGGCATTGATGCCGTCGTCATCACAACGCCGGACCATTGGCACGCCTTGATGACGATCGGCGCATGTCAAGCCGGCAAAGACGTCTATTGCGAAAAACCGCTTTCACTCACGATCGCAGAAGGTCGTCGCATGGTGAATGCAGCCCGCGAACACAAGCGCATTGTGCAGACCGGATCTCAACAGCGATCAGCAGCGGAATTCCGGAAGGCCTGTATGCTGGTCCGCAATGGCTTCATAGGCGACGTGACGGAAGTGCTGGTTGGGATACCCGGCCCCAATCATCCTGGTTCGATCGGCCCGGAAGAAACCGTTCCGCCGGAATTAGACTACCAGATGTGGCTTGGCCCGGCTCCTTTGAAGCCATATCACAGCAAACGAGTCCACTACAATTTCCGTTTTTGGTGGGATTATTCCGGCGGTCAGATGACAAACTTCGGGGCGCATCATCTGGACATCGCTCAGTGGGGATTGGGAATGGATGACAGCGGTCCGGTTGCTGTGGAGGGGACCGCTGAGTTTCATCCTCAGATGCTGCACGAAGTCACAGAAAAATGTCGCCTCGTCTACACCTACGCCAATGGCGTCAGGATGACGCTTGGACAGGGCCAGGCAGATATCGCAGACGGCACAACATTTATCGGAACAAAAGGACGCGTGGCCGTTGGGCGAGGCAAGCTGGTGACGGAACCGACCGAACTGGCCACGTCGCCGCTGGATTCCTCTGAGTTGATTCAACTTTATCGAAGCAATGATCACACGAAAGACTTCCTCGCCTGCATGCACAGCCGCGAGTTACCAATTTGCGATGTCGAAATCGGTCATCGGTCTGCGACCGTCTGCCATCTGGGAAATCTGGTCGCACGCCTCGGACGTCCGGTCAAATGGGATCCCACGACAGAAACCTGCCCCGGTGATACGGAAGCGCAGCTGATGATCGACCGGTCGTATCGGGCACCGTGGACACATTGAATGAAAGGCCCCTTCATCCGGCCTGTCGGCCACCTTCTCCCCCCTTGCCAGGGGGAGAAGGGACAGTTTCACAAATTCATTGATTGTCGCGCGTCGCCCCTTCCGGAGGCTTCCATTCCCATGAAATCAACTGCTGGTCTTCTTCGGTTGTCTTAAATTCCCAGGCATTCGTTTTTCCTTCTTCATCGGTCGCCGCGATTTGATATGTCTGATTTTTTTTCAGCACAGCCTCCAGAAAATCGTTAGTATCCCTCGTCTCATCGCGAGTCTTCCCCGGAGTTTTCTCGTCGTCGCTGAGCGGGTCAGTTGCATCGGCTGCCGGTGACAATTGTACTCGCAGTGCGACACGTTTACCCGACTTGTCTTTGGCTGAAAACAGAACTCTCGCGGACCCCTGAGGCAGATCGACTCGTTTGTTGACGTATCGCTCCGTCACGTTCACCGCGTGAATGGAATCGTCACCAGGGTTCCACGGCAGCGGGAAATGGATGCCGGTTGGTTCGTACCTGACCGCATAGATGCTGCTCAGTTTGCTCTCCGGATCCGCAAGCGCGGCGTCGTTTGTGAACCAGGCGTGGTCGAGTCCCTGGGCGTCGTATTCTGCGGCACCCGCAAAGTGCCAGCCATGATCCCAGACTTCAACCCACGTATGATTGCCCTCTTTATTCGCCCATTTCGGAATCCCCGCGATCCGCGCCGGGACTCCGACGCTTCGACAGGCATCGACGAGAATGACTGCGAGGCCGGAACACGAAGCCAGCCCTTGTTCGATGCTTTCAGCGGGACTTTGATTCGCTCGTCGTCGTCCCGTGGAATACTTGACCTTGAGTTCAGCGAACACTTTCTGGTTCAGAACCTGCGCCGCCTCAGACGTGGTTCTGCAATCCTTCACCCACGGCCAGAAGCGATGGTAAAAATCGGCACGCCATGGATCGCGTGGTTCATCGAAACAGGCATGTGGCAGGACGAAGTTGTTGAAGACATCGTCCGGGATCTGCTGTTGCCACGGAGCCAGACTGCGGGTCTCAGTTGCGAGTGCGACGTTTTCCAGCAATCGTTCCGAAGTCAATTGCTTCAGATCTTCGCCGGTCATCCATGCGACCAGGAATCGCATTGATTCCCTTTGTTCATCCGGAACATCTGCCAACGCTGTTGCGATTTCTGCTCTGTTGTCGCCGGATTTCGCCAGTTGCAGCTCGATCTGCAGATCGATGTCGTCGGCCGTTGAAACACTGGCGATTACGAGACACAGGAACATGTTCAGAATTCGTGGGTTCACAATTCGACTCCGAATAAAAACAACGTACCGCTTCATTGCTGGGATTGCAGAGGCTTTATTTCCGATGAATTACAACCCAATTCGTTTAACCCGAGGCCGAAAGGCCAGGTTGTGATTGTGCGGCCTGGCCTTTCGGCCACGGGTTAAACGAGAGTTTCCCAAATCTGCCCCAGTCATTAAGCGGGCCATTGCTTTTTATACCCCTCACCCAACGCCGTTAAGGATTTATCGTCGTGTTTTCACCGAGTTTCTCGTAGTCCCTTCTCCCCCTCGAAGGGGGAGAAGGTGGCCGGAGGCCGGATGAGGGGGTTATTCGCTGGATCTGACACTAACAAATACTTAACGGCGTTGCCCCTCACCCTGCCCTCTCCCCTTCAAGGGGAGAGGAGGATGCGGTCAATTATTTCTCGAACGGTCCTTACCGGGCTTCAAAACGAAATATCGATCCACACGAGTCGATGATCGGAACATTTTGCCAGATCCGCACCGGGGTCCCCCGGCATTGGCCAGAAGACTTTGGACGTGCTGACCCGCAGATCGCGGCTTGGCAGAACATAGTCCGCTCGCAGGTTTCCGACGCTGCCGTCATTAAAGTCAGATGTGTCATGGGCAGGATCGCCAGTGTGTTGATTATTGATTTTTCCCTGAGTCTTCGCCGCTTCGATCGCGCCGTCGCTGACAGGGATGTGCGTGGCATTGATGCGGGGGTGCTTCAGCAGTTGATCGATCGCGCGGTCGAAACTGTCGCCGTCGTGCGGGTCAGCGTTCTGATCGCCAAGGATTACGAACGGCGAATTGGAAGCAATGCCGCCGGCGATGCCCTTGTCGTCAGTCAGCCATGCATTCGGCTGATCAGAAATGTAGTCAGCCCACAGACGAATCTCGTCATGATTGCGACGACCGTTTCGATCTTCCGTGCCATCGAACGCGGGAGGCGTCGGATGACTGACAAGCAGATGCAGTGTTTTGTCGCCAATCTTTACCGGCAAATCCCAGTGGCTCTTTGAGGAAAGTCGGACTGTGGCAAGGTCCGATTCACTGTACCACAATTCCGCACCTGCGGTCGTTGCCGCTGGCACGGCTGAATTGGGCATGTTTTTCCAAAGCAGGTTCTGAAACGTCCGCACCGCAGTCGCCTCAATCGGAAATCGAGACAGCACCACCATGCCGTACTGACCCGGAAAGCGACCGAAGCCAAACGCATCGCCCCAGCCGTTTGTCTTTCCGTCGTGATCCAGATCCAATCCGCTCGGCACACCCGTGTTGACAGGCCCCGAAAAAGCATAAGGCATCTTTAAAGCAGGCTCAGATGTCCAGTCGCCCTCTGCCTCCAGATAGTCATTTCGAAAAATGTCGATCGACGTGCTGGCTTCGTCGTAGTCAAATTCGTTCAGCAGCACGATGTCTGGTTTGACGATTCGCAGAATCCTCGCGACCTGACGAGCCTGCTCATTTCCGCCACCTCGCAGGTCGCTCTCCAATTCGCCGGCCTTGTTTCGATTCAAACTGCAATTGAATGTGGCAATCCGGATCGTCTCCGACCCCGTTGGTTCCTGCACGATGGCTGGTAACATAAATCCATACGAAATGGCGGACAAGTTCAACAGCACGAGGAAATTCAATCGAAACTTCATATCTCTCACCAAGGATCAACCGACTTCATTACGGGGGCAGACCAACACACGACCGCCAACAATCATGGGTCAGTCGATTGCAACGCATGGGCACACTGCCGTACGCTGCGCATCCAGGATACGCATTGTATCGCAATTCATGAAGATTTCGCAAAGACTATTGAAGCAGGACATGTCTTATGGTTTTTTCTCCAACGAACGGGTTTTGGATTTTCGGAATTATGGCGATCACTGTTTTCGGATCGTGGTCGGAGGCGCTGGCAGAAGAGTTCCGCATCTTTGTCGGGACATACAGCACAGGAGACAGCATCAGCAAGGGGATCTATACCTGCCTGTTCGATTCCGAAACCGGCAAGCTCACCGAGCCAACACTGGCGATCGAACTGGCGAACCCTTCATTTCTGGCTGTGCATCCGACTCAGAAATTCCTGTACGCAGTGAATGAACTGAGCGAAGGGCCAGGCAAGGGTAATGGCGGAGTCACCGCGATGCAAATCAATCCCGATGGCACGCTGACAAAGCTCAACGACCAGCCATCGTTTGGTGGTGCCCCGTGTCATTGTAATGTTGATGCGACCGGTCGGACGTTGATGATCGCAAACTACACAGGCGGAAACGTCGTCGCGTATCCCATTGACGCTGATGGCAAAATCGGAGAAGCCAGCAGCAACATTCACCACGAAGATCCGACTCGCGAAAATGCCGCTGAACTCAAGCCGAGGGCTCATTCGATTAATCTGAGCAGCGACAATCGGTTCGCCTACGCGGCGGATCTGGGGCTGGACAAGATCTTCATCTACAAGCTTGATGCGGAGAATTCGACATTGTCACCGTCCAATCCGCCGTCAGCCAGCGTGACACTCGGCGGTGGGCCGCGACACTTTGCCATTCACCCGTCCGGCAACTTTGCGTACACGAATAACGAAACCTCACTGGTGGCAACCGCGTTTGCACGCAATGTCAGAACCGGGGCACTGAAGGCGATTCAGGATATCACGACGATTCCTGGTGGACATGAAGGCCAAAAGAGCACCGCAGAATGTCTGTGCCATCCGAGCGGTAAATTTCTCTACATCAGCAATCGTGGTCCGGATTCGATCACTGTCTATTCGATCAATCAGAAAACAGGTTTGCTGACATGGGTGGAGAACGAGCCGACGGGGGGCAAGGAACCCCGCAATTTCTTTATTGAACCTGGCGGCAAGTGGCTGCTCGCCGAAAACCAGAACTCGGATTCGATCCATGTTTTCGCCATCGACCAGGAAACCGGCGCATTGATGCCGACAGGCGATTCGATCAAAGTCGGCCAGCCCGTGTGTATTCGCATGGTACCCGCGAAATGATTCTGGTATTGACGACGAGCCGAAATGGCAGCTGCTTCGTGACCGTGATATGTCCGGTGTTTCATCGGCAGGATCTGCCGCATTGCCAGGCAACACGGCCCTGGGCGCAACATGTTCTGCATGCGGGCAACGTATGAACAGGAATGAAGTCCTTCGAATGGCATCTGTGGGAAAACTGCGATGGACGCAGTCAGGCCCTGAGGTAAGACTATGTGTTTAACTCAGGCATGAACAACGAGGTGGATCGGAAGCACGACGGGCAGGATCTCGTCGCGCCTTAATTAGGGTCAACCTCAGCCGCGTTGTTGGTCGATGTCGGAGGATGTTCCATGATCACAATTGCAGGCTCGCTACAGGGAAGTTGCTTGTGTCAGCAAACCATAATTCAGAAATCCCGACTTCATCCGTCCGCGCGGCGAAGTTTCACAGGAAATCGGTGACCAGTATCGGCACGTTTCTGGGTCTCGCCGCCACCGTTGTGTTCTATCTGATCGCCCCGGTCGTTGCGAAATATTTCAGCGGCGGGCCGCAATTTTTATACCGCTACTTCTGCAGTCACCCGATTGAATATGTGACATCCGGACTTTTCTTTGTCGGTATGGCAATTCTCGCCGTCAAATGGAAAGAGCTTCCGACCGATCGCGCCGTCATTGCGAATGTCAAAGAACTTGCCGCGACTGCCCAATGGGTGCAGGGCGAAGCGGGATCAGGCGCAGTGCAAAGTCTGACGGCATGGCAGGCTGATCCGCATCGGGAAGTCTGGCAAGGCACTTCGATGTGGCATCGCGTGCAGGACGTGCTGCACTACGTCAATGCCGGCCGAAAGGACGGACTTGAAGATCATCTCAAATACCTCGCCGATCTTTCTGTCGATCGATTGATTCAGAGTTTTTCGCTGATTCGTACGGTGACCTGGGCGGTTCCGATCATGGGATTCCTTGGGACTGTGGTCGGCATCACACTGGCGATTGCAAATGTCACCCCGGAACAACTGGATTCCTCTTTGCCGGAAGTAACCGCCGGTCTGGCTGTGGCGTTTGATACGACGGCACAGGCGCTGACAATGTCGATGCTGTTGGTATTTGCCACATATCTGGTGGAACGCGACGAACAGGCCGTTCTGAACGACGTCGAACAATTTGGAATTGATTCACTGGTGCCATTTATCAGCCAGTCTGCTGCGGCTGAACCGGAATCCGGGTTTCCCGCACTGGCGAACTGGACAGCCGAGATTCTGACACAGCAAACAGAGTCATGGAACCGGCATTTGACAGCGATGCAGTCCGGCTGGGCAGAGACGCTGAACTTTCAAACGGATTCTCTGGCTCAGGCTTTGTCGGATGAAACTACCGCCACGCTGCAGTCTCATCGACATGCGGCCGACACAGCTCGGGATCAATATGCTGCGACGCTGCAACAAAGCTCTCAGATGTTCGTACAGCAGATGCAGCAAACGATGTTTGCATTCCTTGACCGTGTTGACCTGTGGCAGAATGCGATGCGTGAAAGTTCTCTGGCGTCAGCCGGACAGGCGGAAGAACTGCATCGGCTGGGGCGCACGATGCTGCAGTTGACCGAAGCTGAACAGAAGTTGGTTCAGCTCCAGGAAACGCTGAACGAGAATCTGCAGACGTTGCAGATGGTGGCGACTCTGGAACAGACAGTGCAGAGCTTGAATGCAGCAGTCAGCATTCTAACATCGAAATCATATATGCGAGCGGCTGCGTGACCCGACGACGGCCCCAAACTTCAATCTCACTGTTCCCCTTCCTGGCCGTATTGGTCTGCGCGATGGGGGCACTGATCCTGTTGCTGCTGGTGCTGACACGCAAGATCCGGCACGAACAATACGGCGAGGATGCGCCCGCAGCAGTCGCCGTTGCACCAGACGCCGCTGCACCAGCAGCCGTGTTTCCTGATCGCAGTGGCGAAATCGCAGCATTGGAAACAGAACGGGAAACGGTCAGCGGTGATATGCTGAGATTGCAGCAGCAGGTGCAAGAACTTGAACAGTCGATCGCTCAGCAGCAGACGACCGTCGCCGAGATGCGGCAGCAATTCTCCGAACTGGAAAGTACGCTGCAGACGACCGACGCAAATCCGGACAAGTCCAGCATCGCAGAACTTCAAAATCAAATCGCTGGGCTTCGATCACAACAGGTCGTACTTCGACAACGTCTGGATGAACAGGAGAAAAGCCTGCTGGCGAAGCAATTAAGGTTGAAAGCGGTCACGGAAACCACCGCCATCGCCAGGGAAAAACTGCATGCTGTGAATTCTGCCATCGTCTCCCTCCGAAAGCAGGTGCAGGACGCGCAGCAATCCGCCGCCTCTGTCGGCACGGAAACAATCGTTGAATTCACGAACACCGTCGGCACAACGCGAACCCCGATCATCGTGGAAGTCACAAAAGAGGGCTACCGGATTCAGCCGACGGGCATCGTAATTGAGACTCGGGATATGGAAGGATTTCCTGTCAGCGATACGCCGCTCATGGCAGCCATTCTCGCTGTGCATCGCGAAAGGGCAAAAGGCTCCGTGACGTCACAGCCATACGTACTGCTGCTTGTCCGACCAAACGGCAGTAAAGCCTTCTATCCCGCGCAGGGCATTCTGGCAAATGAAAAAATTCACTTCGGCTATGAACTCATCGACGCCGACAAAGTCATCGCGACCGGCGAATTCGCTCCGACGGAGAAGTCGGCCGCTGACGTGGCGATGGCGGAGGCATATCGGCGGCGCGAAAAGATCTATGCAAATCTTCGATACCTCGCTGAGGGTATTCCGCCCCAACGGACGGAAGCTCCGCCCGACCCCAGCCGTCGTGGCCTGACGATCCGACCCGATGGAACAGTGCGATCTGATACCCGTGTGGCAGACCAGCGTGCCCGCAATCAAAACTTCGCCGGTGGCGTGGCACCGCCCCCAGGTTTTTACGAACGACGCGCGGCCGCCATGGCGGCGGAAGCCGTGGCTCGGGAAAAGGGCCGTCGAGGATCCGGCATGCCTGAAACTTCGTCCGATGGTCTCACGGATCAGTTCGCCGAACATTATGCGCAAAGCGCGAGCGCCGGCAGTGCAGAGCAAGGTGGCTCCCAAAAAGGTGCCAGCACCCAGAAAGGTGCCGGTCACCTTTCCAGGATGCCGGGCGATCCTGGTCCACAGTCACAGTCTGACAACGCCGCTCCTGCCACGGACGAAACCTCGGGGCTGGCCACCGACCCGGTCTATGGTTCAAACGAACGCACAGAAAACATGCTGTTCAGGAATGATAGCCAACCGGTCGTCCCGCCATCCGCTTCAGCGGCGTCGCCAGGACCAGAGGGTGAACCGCCACTGACTGCCGAAGAACAATTTGCCGCGATGCTGTCTGGCACTCCTTCCACCGAACCGCCGTCCTCCGCGCCGCGACATTTCCAGATGCCTTCCGCATCCGGATCAGCGGCATCACAATCGCAGACTGGTGAACCGGCGACCGATGTTCCCGGTAGTCCGATGCTCGATCTGTCCCGCATCGACAACGATCTGCTCAATCGTCTGCCTTCGACGAAGAGAACGTCGAAAACATACGCCACGCCAGTCGGGATCACCGTGTTTCTGGACGAACATCACATGACCGTTGAGCAACAGGCGACGATTCCTGTGACTCCGGATTCGCTCAGTTCAGCATTGTCCGACTTGCTGCGGAATGTCGATACGGAAGTGACAGACGCAAAAAAGTCGCCACGTGAAGAAGTCATGCCGGTCGTCAAGTTTATCGTCAGCCCAGGCGGAGAGCGTTGGCGCATTCCGCTGGCCGGTTCACTCAAACATCTGGGCATTCCGTCAGCCAGTATCTATGAATTGTCGCCGCATATTGAAACGACAGTCGCACCGGGAAGGGCGAGCTACTGATGGGCCGCAGATCTCAAAGACCTGAACTTGAATTCGGATCCGACTCCTTTCTGGACGTGATCTGCAACATTGTCGGCATTCTGATCATTCTGATCGTCGTGGTTGCCGTAAAGGTCGAGCGGCAGCCGCTCGCGCAGGCCGAAGCCCTGGCAAATGCAGCGCCGGTTGCAGCGACAATTCCTGATAGGGAATCTGAATACGCTCAACGTCAGGCTGATCTGGATGGGCTGAAACTGAAGCACAGTCAGGTTGTATCGCAGTTGCAGGGACTGGCGGAACGTAAAGCAACCCTGGACCAGGAACATCGCCTGGTGCAGGAGGAAATGGACGCACTGCGAAGTCAGTTGGCAGAACAGGCTGCAGAGTCCAGCCGCAACAGGATTGCGAAATCCGACGCAGAGAAGGAAGCCGGAAAACTGACCGCCGAGGCCGATCGGCTGTTGAATATTCTCGCAGGCAAAGAGAAGGCTCTGAAGAGCGCGATCACCGTCATTGAGCAGGAAGAATCAGTCGCGAGCGAGGCAGAAGAAAAGCTCCGCCAGACAATCGTCGAAACAGTTCGCCTGCAGGAGGTGCTCGATGACGCGGCCAAACCCGCGAACTCAGGTCCACGACTTGTGCATCGCATTATGCCCGTGAGCCGGAAGGTGGATGGTGAAGAAGTCATGTTTCGAATGTCGGAGGGTCTGGTGAGTGAAGTACCGATCACCGAACTTATGAAAATGGCCGTGGATCGTGTCCGCAAACGAATCTCGATGCTGCAGCGATTCGGGCGACTGGAAGACGTCGTCGGACCAGTCGGCGGTTACAAGATGACGTTTGCGATTGAGTTGAACGCCTTCAATTCACTGGAATATCTTCAGTATGGCGGCGACGGCAACCGGTTCAATTCGTTTACGCAGGTGATCGTTCCTGATGCAACGCTGGTCGCTGAATCAGCCGCCGTCGCCGTGAAGCCGGGCTCTGCATTTCGTCAAAGGCTGGAAGCGATGCCTGCCGACAGTGCCGTGACGATTGTCGTGTACGAGGATTCATTCAAAGAATTCGCGGCCTTGCGGGAAGTCGCCCACGGACTTCAGATCCGCGTCGCCGCGCGACCCCTGCCGGTCGGCACCGCCATCACCATCAGCGCCAATGGCAGTGCGTCGCGGGCGCAGTAAGGACTGAGACAGAAATAAGTGGGGCACGATTCCATCGTGCCAGGCACGTTACAAACGTGCCCCACGTCCAAAGGACGACAGTTATTTCTGGCACGATTCCATCGTGCGAGGCACGTTACAAACGTGCCCCACGTCCAAAGGACGACAGTTATTTCTGGCACGATTCCATCGTGCCAGGCACGTTACAAACGTGCCCCACGTCCAGAAGACGACAGTGATTTCTGCGTGGCTCCTAAGAGACGAATCGTGAACTAGCAGCATCGCAGTTTATGGGATTCAACGACTTCGCGTCCATTCGCGTCCATTCGCGTCCATTCGCGTCCATTCGCGTCCATTCGCGGTTCAACTCTGTTTTCCATCGGCGTTTCCCGTGGTGTTGATGGGCCGATCTGTACTGAGTTCGCCGTCACGCAATAGTTCCCCGGTTTCTGTGTCCCGCACTTCATTTGCCGTTGAACCGTTTTTTGTTCACGGTCAGGCGGCGGATAAAACACTTTGCGAACGCCTACCACTTTGCTCCCACTGGTTTCGCGCCGGCGTTCTTCATGCGGATGCTGTACAGCGAAGTCCTTGCCGTGATAAACAGCGTCTTGTAGTCGTCTCCGCCGAATGTGACATTGGCGGGGCCTTCAAGGACTGCGATTCGTTCCAGGAGTTTTCCATCGGCGTTGTAGACGTTGACTCCGCCGTGCGTTGTATAGAGGTTACCGTGCTCGTCAACCGTCATGCCGTCACTGCCTTCTTCGATCGTGAATAACTTCTTGCCGAGTGATCCGTCCTTTTTGACCTCGTAACAATGAATACCTGCCGGTAGTTTATGGAAGGCCGGATCGGGATGTCTCGGAGTGCCACCGGTGTCGGCGATGTAGATCCGGCTTTCATCTGGTGAGAAGTTGATACCGTTCGGCATGGCGAGGTCCTTGACGATGGGCTCAACCTTGCCTGTTGTCGGATCGAGCCTGTAAACCCAATGGCCTGGCAATTCTGCTGGACCAGTCAGGCCCCAGGGCGGGTCTGTGAAGTACAGTGTGCCATCAGATTTAACAGCAACATCGTTGGGGGAATTCAGTCGTTTTCCGTCGAATTTGTCAGCCAATACCGTGATGCTGCCATCAGCTTCTGTCCGCACGACGTTGCGACCTGCGTGCTGACAGGAAATCAGGCGTCCTTCAAGGTCGAGGATATTTCCGTTGGATTGCTCACTCACGCGGAACAGCGATAAGCCGTCTGCTTCCGACCATTGCATGATCCGGCTGTTTGGGATGTCCGAGAAAACGAGTATCTTCTTCGCCGGAATCCACGCCGGGCCTTCGGTGAATTTCATGTCACCGGCCAGCTTCTGTACTTTTGCACCCGGTGCGATCAGTGATTCCGCATCGTCGGCACGCACGTGCGCCACGATGGTGAGCATGATAAGTAATGAAAAAAGTCGATTAAACATGGTCGTCTCATATCCTAGTCAAGGGTGGATTTCGATTTTCATAGATCGTAGCCGGACATCGTCAGGTTGTCAGGTCCGCACGCTGTTAAAATGTTCAACCGCGCGAACCATAGCCCGCGATTTCCCAGCGCGGGCTGCCCGCAACCCCTAGGAAGAGCGTGAACAAAATTCTGACCGCGGATGTCGCGGATTTCACAGATAAACACATTGAGACTCATGCGTACCATCCGCGACATCCGCGACATCCGCGGTCAGAAAGCTGCGATTGAGTTTTTCCACTGTCGAGACTGATGCGACACCAGACGACCATTGTGCTACAATTTCGCCGCTGTGAAACCGGCCTGCGTGCCGGTTTTGTCTTTCGAATGCATGGATTTCGAATTCCGTCTCGGTTTACATTTTCAGGGTGTGATATGGCGTTCAGGTATTTTTTTGCTGCAGTCGTTGCCTGTGTGTTGTTGGACAGTGTTGCCAGGTCCGAAGACTGGCCGTCGTGGCGCGGGCCAAACCGTGACGATATTTCATCTGAGAAGGGGCTGCTGAAGTCGTGGCCTGAGGGCGGGCCGGAGAAGCTCTGGACATCCAAAGACGCTGGCCTTGGTTACTCGGGATTCTCCATCGTCAATGGCGTACTCTTCACAATGGGAGCCGATGGCACGGCGGAGGAATCCAATGAATTTGTCATCGCCCTGAAGGCGGAATCCGGTGAGAAGATCTGGCAGACGAATGTCGGACAGTACCTGGACAATGGCTGGGGCGGTGGGCCGCGAAGCACGCCGACAATTTCCGGCGACCTGCTGGTTGCGATCAGTGGCAAAGGTGATGTCGTTTGCCTGTCCGTCAAAGACGGGGCGGAAAAATGGCGTGCCAGTCTGACGGGACTCGGCGGCACAATTCCAAGCTGGGGCTTTTGTGAATCGGCATTGATCGATGGCGACAGGGTGCTCGTCACACCCGGCGGAGCAAATGGCACGATCGCATGTTTTAATCTGCAGACAGGTGAGAAAATCTGGCAGTCATCTGAAATCACTGATCCTGCGAATTATTCTTCGATCATCACCGTCGATCATTTCGGCAAGCGACAGTACATCCAGTTGACGGGACAGAAAGTGTTTGGTCTCGACGGTGATGGCAAGCTGCTTTGGCAACACGATTTCCCTGGTCGTGTGGCTGTGGTTCCCACTCCGATCTACAAAGATGGTCAGGTCTTTGTGACGGCGGGTTACGGAGCGGGCTGTCTGTTGGTGAACATTACCGGCAACAATAAAGTCGAAAAAATCTACGACAACAAAGTGATGAAGAATCATCACGGAGGCGTGCTGCTGTCAGGAGACTATCTTTACGGCCACAGCGACGACAACGGGATCATTTGCCAGAACTTCAACACTGGGGAACTTGTCTGGAGCGACAAAAAGAAGAATGGCAGTAAGGGCGCGGTGGCGTATGCCGACGGAATGCTGTATTGCCTGTCTGAAGAAAACGGCGACTGCTTTCTCGTCGAAGCCAGTTCAACAGCATACAAGGAAGTCAGCCGTTTCAAAATGGAGCCTCAGACGACGCAGCGAAATCCCCAGGGCCGCGTCTGGACACATCCGGTGATCAGCAATGGTCGGCTTTATCTGCGTGATCAGGATGTGATTTGCTGCTATAAAGTTAAAGAGTAACCACAACAAGGAACGCATTTCAATGCAGAATATTCTTGACCACCTGAAATCCAGTCAGGACACGGCACTCGGCGAGCTCTGCGACTTCCTGCGGATTCCGAGTATCAGTGCAGACAGCAAGTATGCGGGTGACATGCACCGGTGTGCGGATTGGGTCATGGCATCCATGAAGGATGCCGGCCTGAAAGCTCAGATTTTCCCCACAAAGGGCCATCCAATTGTTTACGGGGAGCGAATTCAGGATCCGAAGCTGCCGACGATTCTGGTCTATGGGCATTACGACGTTCAGCCGCCCGATCCGCTGGATCTGTGGACAACGCCGCCGTTTGAACCGCAGGTGCGTGACGGCAAATTGTTCGCACGCGGCGCGACCGACGACAAAGGGCAACTGTTTACGCACCTGAAGTCCATTGCCGCGTGGGTGAAGCTGAACGGGCAACTCCCGGTCAACGTCAAAGTCCTGATCGAAGGCGAAGAAGAAGTCGGTGGCGTGAATCTGGATCATTTTCTGGAAACGCACGGTGATCTCCTGAAGGCTGACGTGGCAGTTGTGAGTGACACCAGCCAGTACGGCGACGGAATCCCGGCGATCACTTGCGGACTGCGGGGGATCGTGGCGGCGGAAATACGTCTCAAAGGACCATCGAAGGATCTTCACAGCGGTATCTACGGCGGCAGTATCGCCAATCCGGTGAATGCTCTGGCAAAGATGTGCGGCAAGTTGATCGGCGATGATGGACGGGTACAGATTCCGGGCTTCTACGATGACGTCCTGGAACTCTCGGCACTGGAACACGAACAGTACGCGCAGTTGCCGTTTTCTGAATCGCACTTTCTGAATGAGGTTGGCAGTTCCGCCACCTTCGGAGAAACCGGCTATACGACATTGCAGCGTCGCACAGCGCGTCCGACATGTGATATCAACGGGATTTTTGGCGGGTACACGGGCGAAGGTCCGAAAACCATTATTCCCTCTAAAGCGATCGCTAAGATCACATGCCGTCTTGTGCCTGTGATGAAGCCCACCAAAGTTCTGGATGCACTCGAAGCATTTTTGAGATCGCATTGTCCGCCGGGGATCGAGTTCGAGTTCAAGCGATTTCATGGCTGTGAGGCGTTCGTGTTTGATCCGACAAGTGAGTGGCTCGCGGCTGCACGCAAGGCCGTTGAGACGGCCTTTGGTCAGCCGCCCGTTCTGGTTCGTGAGGGCGGTTCCATTCCGGTCGTACTGAGCTTCAAACAGATTCTGGGAATCGATACGCTGTTGCTCGGCTGGGGCCGGAATTCAGACAACCTCCACAGCCCTGACGAACACATTCATGTTCAGGATTTTCACCGTGGCACCCTCGCCAGCGCCTGCCTGTGGGCGGAACTGGCGAAGGTAGTAAAATGAAGACCAACCTTGTTTAACGGCGAGCCGCAGGCGTAGGCGAACTCTCCATTCAATTTCGGCTGCCGCCTGCGCCTGCGGCTCGCCGTTAAACTAAATACTCGACTCAGAGAGTCAAGCTACATTCAGGAGTTCCCCAGTGCTGGACCTGCAGTTCATCTGCGAGCATCGTGACCAAGTCATCGACAATTGCCTCAAACGTGGAGTCACCGTCGATGTCGATGCCGTGATTCGCCTGCGCGACGCGCGAAATACTCTGATTGCCAAAGGTGACGAACTGCGTCGTCAGCAGAAGGAAGTCTCGGCGCAGATTCCAAAAGCCACGGCTCCCGATCGCCCAGGACTGGTTGAACAAGGCAAGTCCCTGCGGGAGCAGGTCAACCAGACGGAAGAACAACAAAAGAATATCGAAGAACAACTGCGGCTGGAACAGATTCGCATTCCGAACATGACCCATCCGGATGCTCCGATTGGCGGCGAGGCAGATGCTCACGAGTTCCGCGTCTGGGGTACGAAGCCCACGTTCGGTTTCAAGGCGAAAGATCACGTCGAGATTGCCGCCCATCTGGACCTGATTGATTTTGAAGCCGGAGCGCGTGTTGCTGGATCAGGATTTTATTTCCTGAAAAATGACGCCGTGATGCTCGAAATGGCACTGGTGCAGTATGCCTTGCTGAAACTGCGTGGTGAAGGCTTTACGCTGTTCACAACGCCCGACCTGGCACGCGACTCCGTGCTGGAAGGCATTGGATTCAATCCGCGCGGAAATGAAACTCAAATCTATTCCGTTGCCAACAGCGACCTGAGTCTTGTGGCCACGGCCGAGATTACTCTGGGCGGAATTCAAAAAGATCAGACCCTGGACATCGCTTCGCTGCCTCTGAAGTACGCCGGGCTCTCGCACTGTTTTCGAACAGAAGCCGGTGCGGCCGGTCGTGCAGGACGAGGAATCTATCGCGTTCACCAGTTTACAAAGGTGGAAATGTTTGGTTATACAGGGCCGGATCTGAAGGATTCGGACACGCTGCACAAAGACATCCTGCGGATCGAAGAGGAAGTCTTTCAGGGACTTGGGATTCCGTATCGTGTGATCGACACCGCTTCGGGTGACCTTGGCGGACCGGCGTATCGCAAATTCGATATCGAAGCCTGGATGCCAGGCCGCGGTGATGCAGGCGAGTACGGCGAAGTCACGAGTGCTTCTAACTGCACTGACTATCAGGCTCGACGGTTGAACATTCGTTGCAAGAGCCCCGATAAAAAGGGGACGCAGTTTGTTCAGACACTCAACGGCACCGCGATTTCCTGTGCTCGAGCGATCATTGCCGTGCTGGAAAACTATCAACAGGCGGATGGCAGCGTCGTGGTTCCGGAAGTGCTGCGTCCGTGGGTTGGCAAAGATGTGATAAAGTAGCCATCACGCTCCGCGTGATGAGCCGAATTCAGTTTTCAGTTTTCAGTTTACTGTAGATCTCAGGATGATGCTTACTGAACACTGAACACTTCAAACTGAACACTCTCCCCCATGAATCAATCTTCCCCACTTCGCCGACTCCTCGCGATCGAATCCTCCTGCGATGAAACTGCGGCCGCCGTTGTGCGCGAAGACGGCAAAGTACTCTCCAGCATCGTGGCATCGCAGCATGAACTGCACATCGAATGGGGTGGTGTCGTCCCGGAAATCGCATCTCGCGCGCATGTGCGTCGCATCCTGCCAGTGATCAAAGCGGCACTGCGTGACGCGGACTGCACGCCGCAGGATTTGCACGCTGTGGCAGTGACGACAGAACCGGGACTGGTCGGATCCTTGCTGGTGGGACTGACGGCCGCGAAGACAATGGCGATGAGTCTGAAAATTCCGCTGATCACCGTGAACCACGTCGAAGCACATATCTATGCCTGCGGGATGGGACTTTCTCAATCCATCTATCCCTGCGCGGGGTTTGTCGTAAGCGGTGGCCACACAAACCTGTACGATTGCCGATCTGCCACCGAAAGCAAACTCATCGGCAGTACGACGGATGACGCAGCTGGCGAAGCTTTCGACAAAGTCGCCAGAATTCTGAATCTGCCGTACCCCGGCGGTCCGTCGATTCAGATGGCGGCGGTGACCGGAAATCCGCGGCGATACAAAATGCCACGCCCGATGTTGCACAGCGGTAAGCTGGACTTCAGTTTCAGTGGACTGAAAACAGCAGTGCTCTATGCTGGCCGCGGAGTTCCCGGGCCAGGTCAACTGACGGATACGCCTGCTGATCGTGTCGCGGATCTTGCGGCGGGATTTCAGGAGGCGGCCGTCGAAGTGCTGATTGCAAAATGTCGTCTGGCGGTACGCCAGCTGGGTTATGCGCGACTGTGCGTGGGTGGCGGCGTTGCCGCAAATCAAGTGTTTCGCGATGAACTGCAGCGCATGGGGAAACATGAACGCATCGAAGTTCTGATCGCTCCACTGGAACTTTGTACGGACAACGCCGCGATGGCCGCGATAGCGTGGGATCTGCTGGCTTCAGGCCGCATCGCTGGTCTCGATGCTGACGTGTTGCCGGGTTTGGTGCGTCATGATTTTAACAACAGGCGAAAGGCGTAAAACAGGATCAAATCATCGATGAGATAAATACGACTTATGTGACGCATTCGACCTATTGCGATTTGGTATTGGATTTATCAATCGTTCCCACATTGCGTTGCCCCATACCACGCTGTTTGCCTTCGCCGAGTTCAGTCTGAATCGACTTTGCCAGAATCTGCAAACGTGCAACGACTTCAGGATGCTCGTCCGCGACGTTCATTGATTCGCCAGGATCGGATTTCAGATCAAACAGCGAAAGTTCGATCTTTCCAGCATCGTACTTCGCCGGGATTCCTCCCGTGCCGCCGGGACGACCGCTGAGCGTCCGGTAATCGTGCGGCAGATGCAGTTTCCATTGCCCACTCCGCACGGCATGCAGGTTGTGGCCCCAGTAGAAATAGTAGGCATCCTGCGGTGATTTTGCCCCTTCCACGCCTGCCAGCAACGGCCAGATATTTTTGCCGTCGATCGGATGCATGGGTAGCTCAGCACCAATCAGATGAGCCACGGTCGGCAGAATGTCGATCGTCATCGCGGGTTCTGAACAGCTTGAATTCGCTGGAATTTTGCCCGGCCACCGTGCGAGAAATGGCACGCGGCATCCGCCGTCAAACATCGTGCCTTTGCCTTCCCGCAATGGATCAGCCGAACCAGCATGGTCCCCGTAACTCAACCACGGACCGTTGTCAGATGTAAAGATCACGAGCGTGTTCTGATCCACCTTGTTTCGTTTCAACGCCTCCAGCACCTGACCGACTGACCAATCGACTTCCATGATCACATCGCTGAACAAACCCTTGCCGCTCTTACCATCGAATTTGTCCGACACAAATAGCGGAACATGCACCATCGAATGCGCGAGATACAAAAAGAACGGTCGTGAAGCGTTGCGATCAATAAAGCTGACCGCGCGAGCGGTGTATTGAGTTGTCAACAGCTTCTGATCGTCGCCCGTCATCTGCGCATTGACGATCGCGTTGCCATCGATCAGCGGCAGATGTGGCCAGCGTTTCAGACGTTCTTCTATCGGCAGGTCCATGACTTCCGGATGAAACGGCCACATGTCGTTGCTGTACGGCAGCCCAAAGTATTCATCAAACCCGTTCTGCAGCGGCAGAAACTGTGTCTGACTGCCCAGATGCCATTTTCCGAAGCAGGCTGTAGCGTAATTCTGCTGCTGACAGAGTTCTCCGAGAGTCACCTCGTCCGCGTGAATTCCTTCCTTCGACGCCGGCCCCAGCGCGCCCTGAATGCCGACGCGAACGTTGTAGCAACCGGTGAGCAGACTTGTGCGGGATGCTGAGCACACGGCCTGGCTGACATAGAAATCGGTGAATCGGCGACCTTCGTCTGCCATACGATTCAGATTCGGCGTGAGCGATTTATCACCACCGAACGGACCAATGTCGGCATAGCCCATATCGTCCATGAAGATGATGACAACGTTCGGCGGCGACTGAGCTGACACCGTGGTACTTGAAATCGCCAGCGTGACGAGACACAGTGCCCAGAAGATTCGCCGATGGCAGACTTGAACTCGATGAGTCATGTGTGACCCTTAAAACAGTGCTTCCGGGTGCAAATACAACAGAGCTTCCGGGTGCAAACTGCTCGACTCGTAGAGTCAAGCTACGAGGCTATCAACGATTGACGAGTTCCGCGTTACCGCCCTCCGCGCGATCAAGGAGTTCCAGTTGAAGCGGGTCGGTGCGTTTTGCGGAATCGATGGTGACTGTGATTGTGTGGAGACCGGTGTCGAGGGCTGACGAGAACTCCACTTCCGGTTCCATTGGAATTCCGTCGATGCGAACTTCCAGGCCAGCGATCGAGTTTAATCGGAACGCAATTTGACCGGGAGTTGAGACGTTGATTTCGCAACGCGCAAAGCCCACCGTCACGCCACGAGCCGTCATCAGGGGAATAGTCTCCATGGGCAGTTGTCCAGAGACAACACTGTACCGGGGATGCCAGGTAAAACCGGGATTGTTCGCCGCCACCTGACTGAAGCTGGTGCGATTCAGCAGCTGATTTGCTTCTTCCGTTGGCATCACGACCTGCCAGCTTCGAACCAGCCGACCCTTGGGGAGCGTGTAGGCGGGAGTTCGACCGAGTTCAGACAGGAAACGGACGACCGAGGCAATTTCGTCGTCGGTGAGATTATCGACCAATCCTTCCGGCATCAGCGACACCCCTTGAGATTGCTCCTCAATGTCCGCAGCGGGGACTTCGACGATCTTGTTTTCCGCCGTTCGCAGAGTCAGCATCTTTTCTGATTTCTGAATCAGCACGCCCGCGACGACCCGTCCATCGACAGTTGCGATAACCGTGGTGTGATAGTTTTCCTTGACCTTGGCATTTGGATTGAGAAGTGACTCCAACAGATAGTCCGGCTGCGCACTGGCCCCGAGACTGATCATGTCGGGGCCGACTAAACCACCGGCACCGCCGATGGCGTGGCACTTGAGGCAGCCGAGCTGTTCATTGCGATAGATCCGTTCTCCTTCGGCCGCTGTAGCTGTCGTCGCCGCATTCGTCAATATGGCCGCTCGTTCCTCCATCGTCAATGCCTTGCGGCTGGTGATCCGGCCAGCTGTTCGTAATGCGTTCTCGAGGTCAGCATCAGTCCGGCCGGATTCCCTAAGGACACGCAGGATGTCACGAGCGACATCCGATCGTAGTTCCCGCCCGGCGAGCGCGGCAGTCAGAAGTTGGGATCCCTGCTTCTCGTTGAGCAAGGCGCGAGCCACGTTCTGGGCAGACTTACCTTCAGGCAGGACGGCGATAAGATCGACAACCAGCGGGGCGGCTTTTTCCGGGCGGGCTGTCGCCAATCGTTCCAATGCGAGACTGCGGGATTCGATGGATGATTTCGTGTTCCGGCCAACCGTTTCCAGCAGCGCGAGCAGCGTGTCGTCGTGACTCACCGCGATCCCGGCAAACACGGCGGCGAGGTCGGCGTTGTCAGCAGACGGATTGCCGACGAGTGCTTCGAGTCGTGGCTTCAATCCGGGCACATTCCACTGGCCGATTGCCTGTAATGCGGCATGACGCAGCACCGCCTCGTCAGATTCTGCCAGTGGCGCAAGCGCGTCCGCGTTGATCGACGGTACGATTTTTCTCGTCAAAGAAATTTCCAGAAGCGTCTTTAGCGTGGCCGCGTCTTTCTGCTGCATCGCGACGGATGCCAGTCGCCCCATCTGGTCCGGATCAGCGCTGTAGCAGATGAGTGGAACCAGCCCGCCCCGTTTTTCAGGCGTGACATGATCGGCGTAAAGATCCTTCATCAGGACATCCACAGGCGCCCCGCTGCCCAGGGCTGAAAAGCCGTAAGCAATCTGTCCGGCGTCACTGTTAAAATTCATCTCACCGCGATCAAAGGCCGGTCGCCAGTAAGGAGCGAGTTCCTTCGTCGTCAGCCACATCGCGTAATCCAGGTGCGAATCGACAGGTTGTTTCAACGGCAACAACGCCGTTTCCACCAACTTCGGATCATTGTATTCAGCAACTGTTTTTGCCGTCGTCGGGTTAACCTCGCCGAATGCTGAACCGTCCGCAATCTGCCGTTCTGAGTCCTCCAGCGGAGAAAATGAGAGAGCACGAATGGCTTCCAGACGCACCCGAGGGTAAGCATCCTGCACCGCCTTCTTCAACAGTTCACGGGAGTTCGGCAACTCGTACTTCCAGTGGCTCAACACTCGCACCGCTGCAGCGCGGATTCGGCCATCGGCACTCTGCAGCAGTGATTCGAGCAACTGCGGCTGCAACGAACGCGCGGCCTGAAAACACCACAGTGCTTCCAAATGCACATGGTCACGTTCTTCTTCGGACAGTTTCGGTGATTTCAGCCACTGCTCAAGCTCGACCGCGATCTCAGGTCCACGCTGACGCAGAATCTGCTTCGCCGACTGACGCTCGACACCGTCATGCGAACGCAATGCTTCGAACAGCTCAGTAGTAGATCGAGTCGATACGGGCTTGAACTCCCGCTGCGGCGCACCTTTCCAGGTGACGCGCCAGATGCGACCGTGAGTATGGTCGCGCCGTTCGTCGCGAAAGTCGACTTCACCATGTTGAATGATCGGGTTGTACCAGTCGGCAATGTAGATCGCTCCATCGGGGCCGATCTTGACGTCGATCGGACGAAACGCGACGTGATCAGACCAGATCACTTCCTGCTGTTCACGCGACACGTACCCCGAACCTTCTTCATTCAATGCGAAACGGACGACACGATGACCTCGAAAGTCGTTGGTAATCGCACATCCCTGCCAATCCGGTGGCAGCATCGGAGTGTCCACCAACTCGAGTCCACAGTGCTTGGGGCTGCCGGGATTCAGGCCCTTGACGAGTCGCTCAGCATCGGCAGCCGTGAAATAATACGCACCGGGAATGACATAGTTGATCCCTTCACCGCCCGCACCATCGGTCGCAAATGACTGCCCGAATCGATCGTAGTGATGCCCCCAGGTGTTGACAAGTCCTTTCATGAACACGCCCAGCTCAAGCGTTTCCGGACGGAACTGCCAGATGCCGCCTGCGTTGAGGCGACGAACTCCCCACGGCGTTTCGACATGGCTGTGAATGTAGATAGACTGATTGAAGTACAAAAAACCGTCATAGCCCCAGCGCAGTGTATGCAGGATATGATGCGTGTCCTCAGTACCGAATCCCGACAGCACCACCCGCTTCGAGTCTGCCTTCAGGTCACCATCGTGATCGGCAAAGTGGAGCAGCTCCGTGCTGTTCGCGACCCACACGCCTCCATCGCCAGGAGCGACGCCGGTGGGGATCAGCAGTCCTTCGGCAAACACATGTGTCGTGTCAGCAACGCCATCGTGATCGGCATCTTCGACGACCACCACTCGATCCGTCGGCGGAACGCCCGGAACGATCTGCGGATAAACTTCCGAGCTGGCGATCCACAGCCGTCCGTCTTCGTCGAAATTCATCTGAATCGGCTTGGCCAGCAAAGGATCAGACGCGAAGAGATTTACTTCGAATCCTTCCGGAACTTTGAACGTCGCCTTTTCCAGCTCCGGATCAGGAGCTGGAATGTCTTTCAGATCGCGTTGAGCCGATGCCTGCTGCAAGAGAATGAAGCAGACGGCAGAACCGGTGAGAAATCGAATCAGGCAGGCCATGATAACTCATCAATGCGAGGCGACGGATTAATCATTTCAGTGATGTGAAGCATCGTACGATGAGTTCCACCATTCGTCCAGGTCTACGGCATATTCTGCAAGCATGGTCCGCAGGATTTGTCTTTCTCCTTTGTTTTTTTAGGCGAGCGGCAGGATAGAACTTACCATCCGCAATTTGTACGACGGACTTCCAGTCCGTCGAGTAGCACCATGCGACGGACTGGAAGTCCGTCGTACCGGTAAATTCATTTCTGCCGCTCGCCTTACCATGCGTTCATTTGCCGATACAGAAGTTGCTGAAGATGTGATCAAGAATGTCGTCCGTGTAAATTTCTCCGAGGATCGTACTGAGTTCCTGCAGTGCCTGACGGATCTCGATGGCAATCAATTCGTCACCGCTCAATTCGCTTGTTGCCGAGCGGGCTCTTTTAAGCGACTGAATCGTACGCTGCAGACTGTCGCGACAGCGAACTGCCGTAGTTCCCAGCAGTTCGCTGCGTGCAGATCGCGAACCTGCGAGTTGCCGCCGCAATTCTGTCCGCAAGGCGTCAATTCCATCCCCGTTCGCGACGCTGATGCGAACGTTTGTTCCTGCGTCTGTCATAACAGAATCCGACGCCAGGTCGCAGCGAGTCGTGACGCCAAGCACAGTTGGACAGCGCAGGGTGGCCAGTTGCCGCAGCCTCTCGTCTTCAAGCTTTTCCTCATCCGAAAGATCTACGGCCGAACACCACACGACCAGATCGGACGCGGAAACCTGTTCCGCGCGAAGTTGCTGAGCCCGTTCCATGATCAAATCGGCAGCATCTTCCCAGCCGGCCGTGTCAATGAGTTCAACTTCCAGCGATTCAAGCCGCAGGATCGCTGTCAGATAGTCGCGCGTTGTTCCGGCGATCGGCGACACCAGGGCTTTTTGCTGACCAATCAGCCGGTTGAAGAGAGTGCTCTTGCCCGCATTGGGAAGCCCCGCCAGCACAACGCGACGGCGATACCCGACAGGCAACCGAGTGGCAGAAACATGGGCCAGTTCGTTAAGCAGGATCAGAGCCGCATCAAGGCGACGGGCGATCTCACTCTTCGTGACGAATTCAATGTCCTCTTCCACAAAGTCCAGGCCAGCTTCGAGATCACCGAGCAGGGCAATCAGATCAATTCGCAATTGTCCCAGCCGCGATGTAATGCGCCCACCTAGTTGCGAAAGGGCCTTCTGCAGTTCTTCGTGATCGGTCGCTTCGATGACACCGAGGACCGCTTCAGCCTGCAACAGGTCGATACGTCCCGATAAGAAAGCACGCATCGTGAATTCGCCGCGTCGCGCGAGTCGGGCACCGTTTTCACAGAGATGCTCAAGCGTGGCTTCGACCAGCGGCACCGATCCGCTGAGATGAAATTCCGCCATCGGCTGGCCCGTGTAACTGCGCCGCGTCGGCCAGTACATCAACGCTGTGGGCACGGGAACAATGATCGATGGCAGATTCAGTTGTCCCGTAAACCGTCGAGGCAACTTCGTCATTCGCCAATCTGCAGAATCTACATCCGGTCGGAAAAGGTTCGCGACCATCTCGGACGTATTTACGCCGCTCACCCGCACAATCCCGCGCAGCGCCGGGCCGGGCGGTGAAGCGAGTGCGACGATCGTGTCATCAAGGTCAAGTGGCATGGCGGCAATGTAAAGGCTGGGGTGAAAATCACAGTCTGGTTTTGTTCAGGCAGCAAAACTACGTGGGACAAAGAGGAGTCGTATGGCAGTTGACTAAGGACTGAGACAGAAATCGGTGGGGCGCGATTCCAATCGTGCCGGGCACGTTAAAAACGTGCCCCACGACCGGAAGGTGACAGTGATTTCTGCGCCGGTCCTAATTTTCCTGCCCCGTAATCTTCTTGCCATAAATTGCAGTTCAGCGATGCTCAATCCATTCCGTGTCGTGGAGTTGCAACGGGTAACGTTTTTCCATGTCCGTCTGCACGGTCGCAGTGTTCTGATCTGTCTGCTGCAGTGGAAATGCCGCCAGAGTTGTGTCGTCGAACGTAAGCTGCAATGACGGTTCAAATCCTGCGATGTATCGTTGCCCGCTGCTGACTCGGACGGTCTCAATCAGGCCGTCAAAGAATCGATCGTTCTGGTCGGCCGGCAATCGCTGTCGATCAACGCCACCGATAAAAAAACCACCTTGCGTTTCCGGCAGTTCGAAGGTTTGCCGATACAACTCGCTCTCTTTGCCATTGAGGTAAAGACGCATCCTCGTGCTGTCGAACACTGCTGCAATGTGATACCACTGCCCCAGTTCCATTGCCTGAGTCGAGGCATAGACAAACGAGGCATTGCTCGTTTTGCGAGCCAGCCCGGGAGCGCCATCGACTCCAACGTAGACAGCCATCCAGTCTGGCCCCAGCCACGAAATGATATTCGAAGTGGGGGAATCGATATTCGAGGTGCGGAACGACTCTGCGCGGACTCGCGCTTCAAGCGTGTATGTCGCACCGGCGGAAGGTTGCAGACCGGACGCGACCGCGTAACTGCTTTGCCCATTGAAGCGGAGGACGTATCGGCCTGCAGCGGCGAGTGCGTCGTTGCCGAGCGTTCCCGTTTTTGACCCCTGATCTTCCCCGGCCTGACCGCTGTCGCCATCGCCAACTTCAACGATCACAGGAACTCGACCTTCGTCGGTGCCTTCCCTGCCGAAAAAAACGACGCCCACGACACTCAATGCGATCAGTGCGATCAGTGCGACTGCGCCGGCAGCCAACATGTTCCGATTTTGCGTCAACGACCGTGGCCTGCCGTTGCTTACGGGAATCATTGCGGGCCTTACTGTGGTCTCCGAAGCGGCAAAGTTGAAATCCGACTGACTGACTGGTGCCCCGGTGCCATTGACCCAATCCTGAGCCAGTTTTCCCGGTGGAGTTAACTGCATTGTCTGCAGATGTTCCATGATCGTCTGATGACTGTTCGGATTGCGGCATTCTTCCAAAGCGTCCTGCACAACAGGGAGCAATTCGTCCGCTGATTGATATCGATCATCTGGATTCTTGGCGACAAGCCGTTGAAAAATCCGATCCAGAGCCACGGGGATCTGAGGATTGATTTTTCGCAGAGACGGGATCGGCTGATTCACATGCGACAGGATCATGTCGATTTGAGTCGCCCCGGCGAACGCCATCTTTCCAGTCAGCAGATAGAACAGAGTGCAGCCGAGACTATAAAGATCAGATCGAGCGTCGGCTTTGCGAGTATCCCGAGCCTGTTCTGGCGGCATGAAAGCCGCCGTCCCCATCATGACACCGGTATTCGTCAGATGAACATCCGTTGATGGATCTGCGTTGCTCAGCCTCGCCAGTCCCATGTCCAGAATCTTCACCGTGCCATCTTTGGCTCGCAGCAGATTCGCTGGCTTGATATCTCGATGAATCACCCCCTGCGCGTGAGCATACGAGAGACCTCGAGCCGCCTGCAACAGGCAGTCAGCCGCGTCAACAATCGGCAATGGCCCGTTGAGCCGAACGGTCTGATCCAGATCGCGACCTACAACCAGTTCGGTGACCAGAAAATGCAGGCCAGCATGTTCGCGGGCATCCAATGCTGCCACGATGTTGGGATGTGACAACTTCGCCGCCGCACGAACTTCTCTGTCAAAACGCCGCAGCAGCAAAGGATTCCGCTGAATTTCAGGACGCAACAGCTTGACCGCAACTTCGCGTCCCATGCGTTCGTGAACAGCAAGGTAGACGGTCCCCATGCCGCCGGAGCCAAGACGACTGACAATGCGGTAATCGCCGAGACGTTCCGGGACCGGAGTTTCCGGCTCATCAGGCACGTTGATGCCGAGTTCTGTTTCAGGCGATTCCGTTCGAACACATTCCGCCAGCCACGCAGCATCGACATCCGGGAATCGCTGCTCCAACTCCGGCAGCGTGAGTGGCTTGCCTTCGCGCTGGCGATAGTCAGCCTCCAATGGCAGTAATTCTCCGAGAGCCGCAAGCCGCAACTTTGTCGGCAGCTTCTTCAACGCAGTCTCGGCCTTTGGTCGGCTGCCCGCCCTCAGCGCGGCTTCGAAGCGACTGCACAAACGGTCGATCAGAAGCTTCTGATCGTTTGGCAGTCGCCCGTATTCGTGATCGGCAGGTTGATTTTCGGCAGGTTGGTTCAAGCGACGCCGTCCTTTTCCCAAAGACCTGCAATCAACTGCAATTTGCGTTCGACAGAACGCCGCACACAGCCAACAGATTCTGCGATCTCCTGATTGGAATATCCATCCATCCTGAGAATCGCAATTCTTCTCAGATCCGGATCACCAGTGCCATCCAGAACTTTGAGAAGATGCTGCAGATTGTCGGAGAGCTGAGCCGCAAACTCCGGATTCGGTTCGCGACTGATCAGATCGCTCAGCGAAGATTCGTGGGACGGGACTGCCATGGGAGCATCACCACTCGGCTTTCCGGAGCCGCCGCGTTTCTGCCGATTATTCTCGCGAATCAGATCGACGGATTTGTTGGCCGTGATTGCCATCAGCAGCGGCCACAGACTCTCTGCATCCATTAACTTCGAAAACCTCCCGGCCTGAGCGCCAAGACAAAAACTCCTGAAGGCACTTAGCGCGACATCCTCTTCATCGGCCACACGCCGCGGCGCGCCTTCCAGTCGTTGGCGAGCAAGATTCACCATCCGCTGAAAGTACGTTTCCCATAGCCGTTGAGCGGCATGAGCATCGCCCGTTCTTAACTGAGCGATCCACTGAGACACTGTGGAAATATGCGGAGAAACGTCGGTCATGATTTTTCCGAAGAAATTTTGTCGCAGATCAAGCTTCAAAAACGAGTCACTGACAGCGTGCGGTTTTTGCAAAAACCGATTCCTGTCTGCAAGTCGTGTTGTCCTGTCATGAAAGTTAAAACCATGCAAACTCAAATGTCACTGTCCAGGTTCCTGAAGAGTCGTATGCCTTCGTGGCTTCGCAGTCTTCCGCGTCGCTCCCGACGAAGCTTAGCAAGGCAAACGCCGGAAGTCCTGGAATCGCGTATTGTACTCAGCGCACAACCCCTGCCAGTGCTGATGGTTATTGCCGATCAGCAGGACTTTTACTACCAGGAATACAACGATACACGCATTTCGCTGGAAGCAGCCGGGGTCGACGTCGTCGTGGCAGCCACCACAACCAATATTTCGACACCGCACGGGAACTCCGGTCAGGGCTGGGAGAATTCCGGACAGGTGCCTCCCGACATCGCACTGAATCAGGTCAACTCGGAGGACTATTCGGCGATCGTGTTTGTTGGCGGCTGGGGCTCGTCCATGTATCAGTACTCGACCTTCACCGGCGACTACTGGAATGACCAGTATGATGGAGACCTGGCTACAAAGACTCTCGTCAATGACCTGATCAACGAATTCGATGCGGAGGAAAAATACCTTGGCTTCATCTGCCATGCCACAACAATCGGTGCATGGTCGCGAGTCGATGGGAACAGCCTCTTCGCTGGCAAGCAGGTGTCGGTGCCATACGTCGGATCGCCAGCCGTGTTGTATGAGGGTGTCTGGTATGCGAACCAGGAGCTTGGACAGTATGAGCAGGCTGTCGCGAATGGGGCCACAGCAAATACTGTCGCTAACCAGTATGGAAACCCGGCCACTGCAGTCGATGACGTTGTTGTCGATGAACGTCTGGTCACTGCACAGGATTGGGATTCTGCAACACTCTTCGGTGCGACCATTGCGCAACTGGTGATCGATGCCGCGAATACACCAGCCCCGAATCAGGCTCCAGTGGCCACCGATGCCTTCGGGCAGATTGCGGAACACAGCGCCTTTGGAACGAATGTCGTCCAGGTGGCGGCGAACGATCCTGATGCAGGGCAGACTCTCAACTGGCAGATCATCGGCGGGAATACCGGAGGTGCGTTCCAGATTAACGCAGCGACTGGCCAGATCTCCGTCGCCAATCCCGTTGCGATAAACTTCGAAACATCGCCCGTCTTTCAGCTGACCGTTCAGGTGACTGACAGTGATGTGGCCGATCCTCTCAGCGATACAGCAACTGTCACGATTTCATTGACCGACATCGTCGAAGCTCCGCCGGCATCGGTCTATCAGCGGGGCAACGATCTGGTCGTTCAGGGATCTTCCGGAGACGATACGATTTATGTCTGGAGCACTCAGTTCAGCAATCAACTGGGCATCTGGATGAATGGTGTTCAATATGGATCCTTCGTCGTATCCGGTGGTCCGCGAGTTGTTGTCTTTGGCGGCGATGGCAATGACCGCATCTTCGCCACGGATGCACGGCGGCCTGTCGAGATCTTTGGCGAAGCGGGACATGACCAGATCACCGGCGGATCGTCCCACGACATACTGGACGGCGGCAGTGGCTGGGATCGCATCTGGGCAGGAGCTGGCAACGATCTGGTCTTCGGTCGCGACGGTAACGACTTCCTGTATGGAGGAGAAGACGCTGATCTGGTCGTCGGCGGAAACGGCGACGATACGATGGACGGCTACGATGGACGCGACGTCCTGATCGGTGGTGCAGGATCGGACTACATCAGAGGCGGTGCCGGAGACGATGTGCTGATCGGGGGAATCACGACATACGACAACAACACCGCGTTGCTGATCCAGCTTGGCTTCGCCTGGAACACTGGCACCTCCGCGTCAGCCCGAGCAGCCGACCTGCAGAACGCCAACGCTCCCGGTATCAGGCTCCGCCGCGGCATTGAGGTGCTGGACGACACTACCTCCGACACCATCTGCAGCGGCGCTGACATCGACCTCTTCTACTCCGGCCTGAACGACGGCCTCTGGCAGGATGAACTGGATTTGTTCGCGGTCTGATCTTCAGATTGCTCGGACTAAACCGCACTTAGGACCGGCGCAGAAATAACTGTCGTCTTCTGGACGTGGGGCACGATTCCATCGTGCCTGGCACGATGGAATCGTGCCCCACTTATTACTGTCTCAGTCCTTAAACTTCACGCGGTCAAGATTGAGAGCATCGGCGAGCGGCATGCGTCAGCTTGCTGGTACAAAACAACGTAACCGAGGGCTCAAGCTGCTCGGCTCGCCGCACACATTTCTGGCTGCGTGAGGTATGGACAGCCCGGCTTTTCTCAACGAAAGTCGGGCTCTTCCATGCGCAGGTTTCAGTTACGCGGGAAATCTAAAAACTGTGTTTGTCCCGTCAGGGACACCCGAGAATAGCCCACCGTTTCAACGGTGGGTCAGCGACCGGCCTGAATTCGAAAGTCCCATCAGGGACGAAAGATGTCTGTCGTCCCTGACGGGACTCTCGGATGCCTGGGTTCTTAACCCACCGTTGAAACGGTGGGCTATTTTCAATCGTCCCTGACGGGACGAATCGCAGGTGACAAGTTGATTCCCTGGCTGTTCCGTCCAACCGCTGTTTCACTCTGCCGACCATGCGCAACAATTTCAATGTGAAAATGAAAAAGGGAGATCCTACTTTTCAAGTAAAGCACGATGACCCTTTTGTGAATTTTCAAGTAAAGCACGATGTCCCCTTTTGTGAATTTTCGATCGTGATCGGCGACAAAATGTTTGTGACGACGGCGGTGTCCGACGGACCACAAAGCTCGACGAGCGATTATCGCTGGGAGGTTCTGTGTCTGGACTCGAAAACCGGAAAAGTGCTGTGGACAAAAACGGCTCTTGAAGGCAAGCCTCGCCTGGAAACTCATCGCGACAACACCTATGCATCTGAAACGCCGGTCACTGATGGGAAGTATGTCGTCGCGTACTTTGGCATGATGGGAGTGTTTTGCTACGACCTCGACGGAACACTGATCTGGAAGAAGGACCTGGGTCTTCATCCGATGGCTCAGGATTGGGGGACTTCCAGTTCGCCAACGATTCTTGACGGGAAAGTCTTCGTGCAGATCGACAACGAAGAGGCCTCCTTTGTCGTCGC
>CAMAVB010000013.1 GCA_945861465.1 Candidatus Kuenenia stuttgartensis | reverse complement strand
GAGCACCAGACCACACACTTTGCGATCGTTCGGCAGAGCCTGCTCGAAGTAGCGGCGCGCGTGCGTCCAGCACGCGACTTCAATGATGAGTCCGTTGTTCGCGTGAATTACGGGATCGTAGCCGTTGTAGGCATCGGCGTGCAGAAACCCCGACCAGTCGGCCAGCATCGACATGGGCGCGTCGCGATCACGGCTGATCGTGAAATCGAATACCGTGTAGGGCGCATCTCCTCGCGCGATGTACGGCCAGAAGCGACCGCGGCGAAGAGTCGATTCGCCCTTCTTCGTCTGTACCGGTTTTCCGTTGCGATCGAAGAACATCACCGGCGTGTCGTCGGTCCAAAGCACATCCTGCTTCAGGATCCTGGTGGCGATAATTGCCGCGAACGGCAGGAACAGCATGGCACTGCGATGCATCCACTCCGCGTGATAAATCGTTTCACGGAGAGGCCACGGAAGGTCGCCCCATGTCAGTGATGTCAGTTCGGCAGATTGCGGGGCTCGACGGGAAGCTGAGTCGGTTTTTATATCGGTTTCGGGATTGTTTTGCGAGACCGTCTGGTCGGGCTTTGCTGTTGACGTACGTGCTGGGCCTGATGTCGGTGGTTCAGCGGAAGAACGTCGAAGCCATGGCGCTGGATCAGAACATCGCGCCTCGGACGTTGCAGCGGTTGCTGGATTCGATTGCCTGGGATCATCACAAGGTCCGGGATCTGTGTCAGCAGATTGTGGCCAAAGATCACGCGCATCCTGAGGCCATTGGCTGCATCGACGAGACGGGGACCGTGAAGAGTGGCCCTCACACGGCGGGCGTCAAGCGGCAGTACAACGGGAGTCGCGGCAAGATCGAGAACGGCGTCAACACGGTCGCGTTGTCGTGTTCGGCTCCGGGCTTCAGCGTGCTGCTCGACACGCAGTTGTATCTCCCCGAGGAATGGGCGAATGATTCAGCGCGCCGAAAAAACATTTCATCGCCGACGAAGTCGAATTCCGCGCGAAGCCACAGATCGCGATCGATCAGATCGATCGCGCGCTGGCCAACGGCATCCGCGTCATGGGCTGGACGGCGGATGAATTCTATGGATAGAACGCCGCGTTCCTGAATGCGCTGGGCGATCGTGACCAGGCGTTTGTCATTGAGATTCCCGGCGACGTTCGTGTGTGGACGCGGAAGCCGAAAGTGCTGAGAAAACCGGGTGAAAACGAACCTGAGCGACAAAAAAAGTTTCCGCGACTGAAGGCCAGCCAGAAGCCACCGAGCGAAGTTCGCAACCTCGCTCGACACTCGCCCGCGTTCCACGAACAGGCACCGCAGCGCTATTGCATTCGCGACTCACACAAGGGCAGCGAAGTCTGGGCGATCCGCTGGATCACCTGCTGGAGACAGACTCACGACGATTCCGTCGTGAGCAACCAATGCACGCTGATCGTCGCTCGCAACGTGCTCACCGACGAAGTGAAATTCTTCCTATCGAACCCCGTCCCCGGTCGCGACGGCTGGACACTACGAATGATTCTGCGCATCGCCTTCGGTCGCTGACCGATCGAAGACGGCTTCCGCGAAGCGAAGGAAGAACTCGGGCTGGATCACTTCGAATGCCGCAGCTGGCACGGCATCCATCGCCACTTGTTCCTGGTGATCCTGAGCCAGTTGTTCTGCGCCATCACGCGGCAGAAACTTTCGCCGAGCGAAGACGGCGAAAGCGGCGAACTGCTCACCACCGAACAAGTCCGCCGCGCCGCCAGCGTCGTCGTCGCGTCCATCACACTTCCCCCGCGATCCTGAAACCAGGCCTTCGAGGCCGAAGCCAACCGTCAGGCATACTACGCCCGCCGCAGCGCCTCCGCCGCCAAATCTCACCGCAAAAAACGCCGCGTGAAACTCGCCCGACTCGGTATCAACCCTGACAAAATCAAGTCCCTCGAACACACAAATTCCCGGTAATCCGCTACATTTCCCCAAAGAACCTGGCGCTGTCCAATTAGGACAATTTCGATTTGCAAATCGCCCCTCCGCTGAAGGCCGAAGCAATTGGCTAAATTTTCTTCATAAGATACTTTCATTCTTTATCCCAAACTGGTTTATCCCAGCACACCCTGTCCCCGTTTTGTTCGCCGAAATCTAACTACCATGCCTGAGAATCCTGAACCTTCAACCGGCACGCCGTTCCAACAGTGGACGGCTGCGCCGCTAAAACTATGGTTCCAACCAAAGTGGATACGCTTGTTTAAGGTCTAGTAGGTCATACCCCAAAAGGAAATCTCCGTTGATCCATACTCCTCTGGCAGAGCTTGCTCGAAGAACTTCAATGTGGATAGTAGTATCGCTGCTGTTCAGCTTACATCTTGTTCCGATTTTCTCCCAATCCATTAGTGCCCAGCAATCTTCGCCAACTTCATCACCCTCAGCCGTCGATGATCAGGTCAAGTTTCGAGCGGAGGCGCTTCCGAGTCTTCTCCGCCAGCGCTGTGCGATGCGATTGGAAGTGAGCTATCCTTCTTCCGTTTCGTTTTCGCCCGACAATCTGCGCGTGATTACAGCTAATCAGGACCACACCGCGCGGCTGTGGGACGTCGATCCAGACTCTCCGACGTACGGCAAGTTGCTCCGCACGCTCGAAGGACACACCAGCGGAGTGTCGGCAGCCTCGTTCTCGCCAGACGGCAAACACGCAATAACGGGTAGCTTTGACAATACAGCGCGTTTGTGGGACGTTGATCCAAATTCCCCAACGTACGGGAAGGCGCTCCTTAACCTAGGAGGGCACACAGACGGGGTGTATTGTGCGTCGTTCTCTCCCGACGGCCGACGGGTGCTCACGGGCGGCCGAGACAACACAGCATGCTTGTGGGACGTCGATCCAACTTCCCAAAGCTATGGCAAGTTGCTCCGCACACTTCGAGGGCACACGAGTCAGGTGGTTGTCGCTGTGTTTTCTCCCGACGGGACGCGCGTGCTCACGGGAAGTAATGACAACACGGCACGACTGTGGGATGCCGAATCGCAGTCGGGATTTTTCGGGAAGGAATTTCCAGGCGTTGGCGTTGGAAAGACCGGCTACGTGCTTGCAGCTTCCTTTTCTCCCGACGGGCGCAGCCTGCTTGCAGGGACCGCTGACAACACTGCCCGTCTGTTCGATGCCGACCCAAACTCCGCGACGTACGGGAAGACACTCGTTACGCTTCGAGGGCACACTGGCTGGTTGCGTGCTGCGTCGTTTTCACCCGACGGCAAGCGTATTCTTACCGGAAGCGATGACAAAACCGTACGCTTGTGGGACGTCGAATCGAAGTCTGCGAACTTCGGTTCCCAGATTGCTATCGTCGAAGCTGGACAACCGATAACCTCCGCCGATTTCAGCCCCGACGGCAGTCGGGCGGTACTTAGTGCAGGAACATGGAACTCTGACCCCGCCAAGAGTCGCGGTGAAGTGCAGATCTGGCATTTGACTGAGTGAACTGCAGCAAATCCACGGACAAAGTCCCACAATAATGAAAGACACCATTACCGCTCTGCTGACACGGACAAAACGGGGACGGACAAAACGGGGACAGGTCCAGTTTGTTGAGTTCGACAAGCCCGAATTTCTGGAATCCGCTCGGATTGGGGTTCCGTGGGATTTCACGCGACTCATTGGGAATGCCTTGGCCTTCCAGGAGTTCGCAGCGTTGACTCCAGGTGCAGTTGTTTGGCAGTCTCTTCGATCCAACGGTCAGAGCCAAAGGGCTGGCCCCGTTTGACACATCGGCGGACGGCATTCAGTTCCTCTGCTGTTTCTGGATCATTGACGTATTTCAGCCAGCCGCGAGGACAAGGCAATGGCCATGCCGCCAGACTCTTCTGTTGCTCCAGCGTGCCACGTTCGCGGTGCCATAAACTGGACCATTTCCATTCTTCCGCATGCTGTACGAGATTGGCACGTAGCGCATTTCGTTCGACGTACCGGACCAGTTGATAGAAGTACTCGTCCTCCTCGACCGGGAACGACTTGAAGCGGCCTTGGTAAACATGGCCCTCGCCAATACGATTACGGTGCTTCTGCCATCGAGTGACGTGTGTCACGGTCAATCTCTGCATGAACGCAGCCAAATCCCCATCATGTTCTGGCCATAAGACAAAGTGCCAGTGATTTGGCATCAGACAATAGCTGCAGATCCGCATGGGAATCTTTTCGAGTGTCTCCTCTACAACGTCCTCAAACGCCTCGTAGTCCGACGGGCGACTAAACAATCGCTGTAGGCCCACGCCGCGATTAAGCACATGAAACACCATTCCGCCAGGAGCAACTCGGCTGATTCTCGGCATAATGCACAGAGTTCTATTTCACACGCCCGCCAGCGTCAATACTGGACCTGTCCGCGTTTTGTTCGCCGCGTTTTGTTCGCCCGTGATCATCGACCATCCGTGGTCACTGCCGATGGCAGCAATTGACAAATCCGCGCGACCAGATCGCGCGGGTGAAACGGCTTTTGGATAAACCCATTGGCTCCCATTCCCGCGAAACGCATCGAGGTTTCCGACTCGCTGTAGCCGCTCATCACCACCACCGGCACAGCGGCGTCGAGCCGGCGCATCTCGACCAAGGTCTCCTTCCCGTCCATACGCGGCATGGTCAGGTCCAGGAGTACGGCAACGATCTCCTGGCGGTGTCGGCCAAAGAGATCCAGTCCCTCGCGCCCGTCGCCTGCTTCGCGAACTTGAAATCCGACCCTTTCCAGGACGTCGCGGCTGAGGGTGCGAATGCTTGCTTCGTCGTCCACGACCAGGACCGTACCTTGACCCCTCCAAATCGAAACTCCGGGGCCGGCAACGACACCCTCGGTGGGCGCTCCCGTGAAGCACGGCAACAGAACCTGAAACACGGTCCCCTGGCCCGGAGTGCTGTCCACCTTGATGGTGCCCCGGTGGCCTTTGACGATGCCGAGCACGGCCGCCAGGCCCAGGCCGCGGCCGGTGAACTTGGTGGTGAAGAAGGGGTCGAAGATGCTGGCCATCGTTGCCTCGGTCATGCCGCAACCGCTGTCCTCGACCTCGACGTAGGCGTAAGCGCCGGCGGGCAATTCCGCGGCGAGGTACGGCGTACGGAGGAAGGTCGAATCCGCCTGCCGGATCCCCGTGCGCACGCAGATGACACCGTCGTGGTCTTCCAACGCATCGGACGCATTGATAATAAGATTCATGACGACCTGGCGGATTTGCGTGGCGTCCCCCTCGATGGTGGCCGGCTCCAGGTTCAGGCTGAGGGCGGCCTTTTTGGAGACCACGGTGCGGAGGAACTTGGTCATCTCCTGGACCAACACATCCAGGCGGAGAGCCTGGATGACGAACTTGCCGCGGCCCGAGTAGGCCAGCATCTGCTGAGTCAACTCCGCGGCGCGCCAGCCCCCTATCTCGATCTCCCGCAGCATCGGGCAGGCCGGCGATTCCTCGTGCAGTTGCATTAAGGCCAGGCTGGCATAGCCCACGATGCCGGTCAGCAGATTGTTGAAGTCATGCGCGATGCCGCCAGCCAGGACGCCGAGGCTTTCCAGCTTTTGCGCGTGCTGAATCTGGGCTTCGAGCTGGCGGCGCTCTTCCTCGGCGCGCTTGCGCTCGGTGATGTCGGTCGCGGTGACGATGGCCCGGGACCAATCCGGTCTGCCCTCTTCGCAAGCCACGTCGATGTGGACGATCACGTCGAGTCGCCGGCCATCGAGTCGCCGGCTGGAAGACTCGAATTCGATGCTCGTCTTCCCTTGCCACACCCCTTCCAACTCGGCGAGGAAAGTCGTCAACGTCGCATCGGTGAACAGAGCGGGGAGATGCTGCAGCAATTGCTCCTTGGTTTGCGCCGCATTCTGAATCAGCGCGGCCTGGTTCACATCGATGACGCGGACGAGGCTCAGGGCATGCTGAACCTCCTCGGGATGGGCCGACAAATACGCGAGCAGGTCGGTGATCCCTCGTTGGCGAAGCTGATCCAGCCACGCCACCAGGTCGGTGAAGTCCTCTTCCCAGATGGCAATGGGGGAGTACTCGAAGATGTGGTGATACCTGGCCCGTTCGAGTTGCAGGGCCTTCTCAGCCTGCTTGCGCTCGGTGATGTCCTGCCAGGTCCCCAGGATGCCGACGACTTGACCCGCGGCATCGTGCATGGGAATCTTGTTCGTCTCGATCCAGATGGAAGTGCCGTCGGCCAGCGTCGCCGGTTCAATGATGCCAAGCTCGGGCGCATCGGAACTCATCACCTGGCGGTCCTTGGAGACGAAGAAGTCCGCCTGCTCGCGCGTCAGTCCCGGGAGGTGGCGATCGTCTTTGCCGATAATCTCCTCGGAGACTTCGAGTCCAAAGGCACGAGCGACCACGCGATTGCACCCCAGATACCGTGACTGGCGGTCCTTCCAGAACACCCCTTGCGGGATGTTGTCCAGGACCATCCGGAGCATGTGCTGCGAGTCGCGCAGCGCTTCCTCGGCTCTCATCCGCTCGATGGCGATGCCGGCCAAATGAGTCGAAAGAGCAATGGCATCGAGTTCGTCCTCGGTCGGCGTCTGAGGCTTCGCGTGGTAGACCGCGAACGTGCCCACCACTTCGCCGGAGGAGGACACGATCGGATCGGACCAGCACGAGCGCAGCCCGGCGCGTCGGGCCAGGTCGCAGTAGGGGGTCCAGTAGGGATGTGTTTCGATGTCCTCGACGATGACGCGCTGGTTCGTGAAGGCCGCCGTGCCACAGGAACCAACCGTTGGGCCAATCTCCAGGCCGTGGATCGCCTGGTTGTAGAAGTCCGGCAAACGCGGTGTGGCCCCGTGAAGGAGATGACGGCGCGACTTGTCGAGCAGCAGAATCGAACCACGCGACTCTGGTGACTCCTGTTCCACGAACGCCACAATCGACTCCAGAATCGTCGGGAGCGGCTGTCCGGTGGCGATTTGTTGAAGGATGTCCCGACGACTCTGTTCCCGTCGTTGAGCCCGCTTGCGGTCGGTAATGTCGATCAGGAAACCGCGCAGGGTCTTGGGACCGGTTTCGTCCCGCATTACGTTGACGATGTCCCGGAGCCACACCGTCCGGCCGTCGGCGGCGACCATGCGGTACTCGAATTCGTAGTTGTCGAGTGTGCGGCTGCACTCCGCGCAATACCGAATCGACCTTTCGCGGTCGTCGGCGTGGATGTGGTCGGCCCAGAACGTTGCGCCCGACCATGCCTCCTGCGGGTAGCCGAGCAACTCAACCGCATACGGGCTGACATAGGTGAACGCCCAGGTTCGCGCGTCGGCCTCCCAGGCGATCAGCCGCACCTCCTCGGCGAGCTTGCGGAAGCGCTGCTCGCTCGAGCGCATCGCCTCTTCGTCCCGTTTGCGCTCGGTGATGTCGCGCGCGTGCAGCAACAGGGCGGGTTGGCCGGAGTAGTCGATGCGCCTAACCCGGAGTTCTACGGGGATCGTCCGCTGGTCTTGCGTCCAGATAAAGCCCTCGAATTCGCTCACTTCTCCCAGTGCCAGTTTTGAGAATACCGCCGCCGCCTCACCGCGCCGGTCGGGGGGTATCAGGTCCAGCATCTGTTTGCCGACCAACTCTGTGCGTTCCATGTTGTGCAAGCGGCAGGCGGCAGAATTCGCGTTGAGTACCCGGCCGTTGAGGTCCTTGACAAAGATCGCGGTCGGGGAGTTCTCGAACAACTCCCGAAACTGTTGCTCACTCTCTCGCAACTTTTCATGGGCTCGCTTGCGCTCGGAGATGTCGCGGATGACGAGAAGGGCCAGTGGTTCCGGTTCGAGGTGAATCCGGCCAGCGGTCACATGGACCGGCACGGAACTGCCGTTCTGGGTCTTGAGGAAATAGCCGTCACTCGCCGTGAGATACGAGGTCGTCTGACAGGCCCGAATGACGTCCTCCAGGCATCTGGGAATTTCCGCCTCGAGGACATCGGCAAGCACCATGCCGATGACTTGCTTGCGACGGAACCCTGTCAGCCGTTGGAGCGCAGGGTTGGCCTCCACCACCCGGAGATCGGCGGGTTGCACGATGAGGAAGGCGTCGTTGGCTTCGCGGAAAATGGCTCGGCCGATTTGTTGCTCCTGGTCGGGGTTCATGGTGACCTCTTTTCGGCGGCGTGGGGGTTTCGGTAACCGGCCAGTTGGGTCTGTACCATACTGCGCTTGAGTTCCGGGGTCAACGCGAGCGCTTTCTCACACCACTCGATGGCTGCGGGCAACTCGCCGGCGGCGGCGTACGCTTTGGCCAAATAGCGGAGTTTATCCCAGCCCTGCCACTGGGTCAGCTCGCACGCTTTGCGGGCATGCAGGATCGCGCGCGGCCGATCCCGAAGTTCCGCATCGGGGCACTGGGCCAGGAGATCGGACAGCTTCGCATGGGCGTGCGGATTGTCCGGCATGCAACGGATCGCGTCTTCCAGGTCCTTTCGAGCTTGCGCGTTGTTCCTGGCCGCCAGATGCATCAGCGCTCGAAACTGGTACGCGATCCCGAGGTTACCGTCGAGCTTCGCCGACGTGTCCAGGTCCTGACGAGCGAGGTCCTCCTGGCCGAGCTTGTAACGGGCCCGACCGCGCCACGCCAATGTCTCCGCCGACTGCGGGTTCAGGGCAAGGGCCCTGTTCAACTCCGGAATGGCGCGTGCGTAATCCTCGAGTTGTACATAGATCGACCCCCGACCGGTCCAGGCGTCAACCCGAGTCGCGTCCAGATCGACTGCCACCTGCAAATCGTCCAGGGCTTTCTGGTACAGCTCGTTCTTCTTGTACACATACGCGCGTTTCAGATACGCCGGCGGCTCGCGCGGGCTGAGCCGGATCGCCTCCGTGTAGCACGACTCGGCTTCGCGGTCTTGCCCAGCCGCCAGGTGCGAGTCACCGCGCTCGATGAAGTAATTGGTTTTGACGGCGCGCTCCGCCAGCAGAACGATCGGGTCCAATGGCGGAACTGGATCGGACGGGTTACCGGTCGTCGAAGCGGGCCCATCCTGCCCCTTCTTCCAGGCAACCAAGGCTCCGACACTGAGGCTGGCGATCAGAAGGATGCCTGCCGCCCTGGCTGCGGGACGAAGCCAGGGTCGGGATCGGCGCTGTAGCGCCAGGTCGAATGATTCGGCGAAGGCCGAAACGCTTCCAAAGCGGTCGTCGGGGTCCTCGTTCAGTGCCCTCGACAGTGTGGTATCCACGGCCGGATGAAGTTGCCGGTTGAGCAGCGAAGGCGGCTTGTAGTTCCCGACCGGCCGTTTTCCCGTCAGCAATTCGTAGACCATGACGGCCAGCGAGTACTGGTCGGCTCGGGTATCCACGTCGAGCCGAGTGCGTTGTTCGGGCGCTATGTAGTCGAGCGTTCCGAGCATCTGGGCCGTACTCGTCACCTGGCCGACTTCGGTCACGGCCGCCGATATCCCAAAGTCCGTGACCTTGACCTGGCCGTCGGCGTCCAACAGCACGTTTTCGGGTTTCAGATCGCGATGGACGATCTGTCGCTCCTCCAACGCCGTGAGTGCCTGGATCACGCCGGTAACGACGTGCCGAACCTTGGACACAGACAAGGGTTGGCCCAGCGTCATCCAGCCGCGCAGAGTGCCGCCGGACATGTATTCCATCACCAGATACGGCCGCCCGTCCGCGACCCCATGATCGAGTACGCGAATAATGTTTGGATGGTTGAGTTGGGCGAGCAGGCCCGTCTCACGGTCGAACCGCAGCCGGAGTTCCGGTTCACTCGACCTCTCGGGGAGCAACAAGAACTTGATGGCCACCTGTTCATCGGTGCCGTGGTGGCGAGCCAGGAAGACTTCGCCCATGCCGCCCTGGCCGAGCTTTTTCGAAAGGGTGTAGTTCGGCACGTTTGGAGCACTGGTTCGATCTCCACGCTCGCACATACGGCCAGTCGATGTTGAGTCGCTCATATCCACCCTTCCGGCGGTCGGTTTCACAAGTGCGGTCCAAACGAATTGCGATCTATGCGGCTGGCGATTAGCCGGACGCATAGATCGTGCGTTGAACTTTTCCGCCGCGTGGATTGGGTGCAAGTCTGCGGAATCAATCAAAGTCACTCAGCGGGACGACTGAGTCTACAAAGTGACGAAGGGCTTGTCACCTCGATTTCCCTGGCGGTTGTGATTCCGGTCGCGGCGATTGACGCGGTTGTAGTCTGCGGCGAATTGCGGCGTGGGCCGACACATGGTGGGCGAATGACAAAACCGACCAAAACGGGGACAGGTCCAGTTTATTGAGTTCGACAAGCCCGAATTTCTGGAATCCGCTTGGATTGGGGTTCCGTGGGATTTCGCGCGACTCATTGGGAATGCCTTGGCCTTTCAGGAGATCGCAGCGTTGACTCAAGGTGCAGTTGTGTGGCAGTCTCTTCGATCCAACGGTCAGCGCCAAAGGGGTGGCCGCGTTTGACACATCGGCGGACGGCATTCAGTTCCTCTTCTGTTTCTGGATCATTGACGTATCGTTTTGTTCGTCAGCAATCAAACGACAAGACTGTCTCACGCAGTCTGGTCAATTGCATCAACAGAGTTTCCAGCTGGTCCAGGATCACCATGTTCGGTCCGTCGCTTTTTGCCTTGTCGGGATCTGGATGAGTTTCCAGAAACACGGCGTCGCAACCGACAGCGACGGCAGCTCGCGCCAGCGGCGGGACCATTTCGCGCTGACCCCCGGTTGTTGCGCCACCTGGAAGCTGCACGCTGTGAGTCGCATCGTAGACAACTGGCACGCCAAACGACTTCATGATTGGTACGCATCGAAAGTCATTGACCAGGCGACCGTATCCAAACGTCGAACCGCGCTCGGACAGCATGACATTCTTTAATCCCCGAGCGCGGCACTTGTGGACTGCGTGAATTGTATCTTCCGGCGCGACGAACTGGGGCTTCTTGACGTTCACACAGATATTCTGCGCGACTGCAGCATCTGCCGCCGCCACGATCAGGTCTGTCTGTCGCGCTAAAAATGCCGGAATCTGAAGTATGGAACAGACTTCAGCACACGGAGTCGCCTGGGATGCTTCGTGAATGTCGGTCGTCGTCGGAAGACCGGTTTTCTGCCGGACAAGATCCAGCATTCGCAGGCCTGCTTCCAGACCCGGTCCACGATAACTATCGACGCTGGTGCGATTGGCTTTGTCAAAACTGGACTTGAATGCAATCTGAAGTTTCAAACGATCACGCAACTCGACCAGCCGATCCGCGACCTGCAGCACAAGAGCTTCCGATTCCATTACGCACGGGCCAAGAATGAACAGCAACGGTTGTCCATCACCGACTTTGTAGTCGCCAATTGTGACGAGATTTCCAGACACCGATGCTCCCTCATCCCCAATATTTGTTGGACATCAACTGCAACAGATCCAGAGTTGCACGCGGCGAATCATCGGGATTTACAAGTGCGGTGTGCGGAAGTCCAGGAGCCTGCTGGTTCCAGTTCGAATAGTAAATTCCGACCACTCGTTCTTTTGCCAGGCACATTCGCACAGCCTTTTCCAGCCATTGAACCTGAATCGCCTCAAATTCCAGTTCCTTTCCCGCCGGTGCAGACGGCACGGTGAGCATGATGTTGATCGGAACCTGCCGCAGCGACCACTGATCGATCAAATGGGACAGACTGAGGCAGTCCCGCCACAGCGTGGGTGCCGGATCATCGCCGACACGCAGATCCAGATTGACTTCCGCAAAGCGGACACCGCAGCGTCGCAGCGTGTCCACAAACTGTATCGGCGACAGGCGATTTTTTGTCTGGCTGAGATATTCACCCCATGGCTGAAGCACACGCAGGCTGATTTGCGTATGTTCATCCACCTGCCGCGCGGCTTCGATTGCGCGGGCGACAAGATTCATGCGCTGCTCTTCATCCAGCGAAGCCACACCGCCACGATTGGCACCGGCCACAACTTCCCAGTGGCGTACCCGTCCGACATAGCGGCCCACGACCGTTTCCACAAAGTCCGCCGTAAAGCTTTGCAGATTGACCATGTCGCCGGTCCAGGCCTTCAACCATTCAGGCAGGCTGTCTTCAGACAAATCCAACAGCGGTCCACCGAGCACGAACAGCTTTTGTGCCTGAGCCCATGCGACAAGTTCATCCAGCTGTGCCCATTGATATTCACCGTCGTCCCGTTCCAGGTCCTTCCACGGTGTGTCCAATTGCACGGCGTTGAAAGCACGACAAAATGCGTCCGAGTCTGCCGGGATCTGTTTCAGGCGGCAACCCAGAAACACGGGTAACCTCGCGGCGCGACTGCGACGGTAGTCGATCCGTTGTTCCACATAGCGCTCGCAGAGCAAATCCGACGCGCGGGACGAATTATCAATTGACAGAACCGCAGCCGCAATTGCTGTCTCCGGAGACTCTATACGCAGCACGGCGGAACGAAACGATCGATGTGAGTCGTGAATCAGCGTAGTCAGTTGACGGGAAACCTGCAACCCCGCACCTGACCACGAACTGAATTGATTTCGCAGTCGCGACAACTGACCACGCGCTAGTTCCAGTTCCAGCGAATACGGTGCCGACTGTTCGCGCAGACTGGTTGTATGCACAACCTGACGGCGACCGTCGAAACGCGGCCAGAGCAATCGCATCTGTCCGCTTTCTGACCGTTGGCGTTCGCAATACAGCATTCCGTTTACCAGGTGTGTCCGCGCAGGAATGACACGACCGTCATACATCAGAAAATCGACGAGCGACAGTTCTGACGCACCTGACAGCAGGTCCGGCCGTTCGACGAGAAACTGAATGACCCCCATGAATTTCCCCGGTAGTACATGTCCGCCGCGCGTTGATCGCAGTTGCAGCTGTGGTTGCCGTCACGTCTGTGACGAATTCCAAAGCCATTTCCTTTTTCGTGAGTACGGCAGTTTTAGCAGTGTCGGGTGGATTGTTCAAACGCTCAGGCCAATGTAGACTCAGGTCCGGGCACAAAGTTTGTAAATTCTCTTAACCGTTGGTGTGACATGTCGGCTGTGATGCTGCAAAGTTCGTTGCCCGGAATTCCAGTCCGCCACGGAAAAGTGCGGGATGTTTACGATTTCGGTGACCGGCTGCTCTTCGTCGCCTCGGACCGAATCAGTGCCTTTGACTATATTCTCCCGAACGGCATCCCGCGGAAAGGTGAAGTCCTCACACGACTCAGCCAGTTTTGGTTTAACCGTCTTTCGGTGCGTCATCACCTGATGACCGAAGACGTGACTTCACTTCCGCTGCCAGTCGGAGCCAATGTGCAGTCGCTGGCCGGTCGCAGCATGGTCGTCATGAAGACCGATGTCGTTCCAGTAGAATGCGTGGTTCGTGGGTATCTTGCCGGGTCGGGCTGGAAAGAATACCGCAATTCCGGGACCGTGTGCGGTATCAGGTTGCCGACCGGCTTAAAGGAAAGCAGCCGCTTGCCCGAACCCATCTTCACGCCGGCAAACAAAGCCGAATCCGGCCATGATGAGAACATCAGTTTTGAACAGATGTGCGGGGTTGTTGGTGCAGAACTCGCCAATCGCCTTCGCGATATCAGTTTGCAGGTCTACTCAGAAGGATGTATACATGCGAATACCAAAGGAATCATCGTCGCCGACACGAAATTTGAATTCGGGCTCAAGGGTGACGACATCATCCTGATTGACGAAGTGCTGACTCCTGACAGCTCGCGCTTCTGGCCAGCGGATCAGTACGAGGCCGGTCGAAGCCAGGCGTCGTTCGATAAGCAGTTTGTCCGCGACTGGCTGGAACAATCCGGTTGGGACAAGAACAGTCCCCCTCCCGTATTGCCTGACGATGTCGTGCGACGAACGTCGTCGCGCTATATCGAAGCGTATGAACGCCTGACCGGTTTACGGTTTTGATGGCTCACGAAGTGAAGGTGGCGGCGCCGGACTATTGTATGAATTGCGGGAGTCGCCGCGAAGCATCAGCCAAACTGTCGGCCCGATCACAAGCAGCATGCCGAGAATCGATTGGATCTGGAGCGAGCGGTTCCAGAAAATGACGTCGAAGACCATCGCGAAACCCACCTGAGTCAGTCCGATGACCGAGATGCGAGCCGGTGCTCCGGCGGCGAACGCGCGTGTCAGCAGGAGTTGTCCAATCGTCGCGGAGATTCCCACTCCAAGTAAGTAGGCAGGGGCGGGCCAGGAGACCGTCAGTTGTCGCGCCAGAGCATGCTCTGACGGAATGATCAGCATTGTCGTCAGCACAACCAGAACAGAAACTGCAGAAAAGTGTACAACGATGGCATTCGGTGCGATGTGCCGAAGGCGATGGAGGCCGATCAATGCCACCGCACTTGTGACTGATCCCGTGACGGCCGCCAGTGTTCCGAGGTTACCTTCCGCAAGATACGGCTGTTGCATCACAGCGACTCCCATGACTCCGCACAACACTCCGAACCAGACGTCACGCTCGGGGAAGCGGCCAAGCACGGGCCAGGACAGCACGGCAATCCAGACGGGAAACATGTTTGTCAGAGTCAGCGCATCTGCAATCGGAAGTCGCGACAGCGCATAGAAGTTGCACATCACGCTCAGGCTGCCCGCGATACTTCGTACCCAGAGCGTCGGCGGACGGAAAAAAACCATGGACGTCTTTTCCCTGACTGCCAGCAGTCCCGCAATCATCAGCGCCAATATCGACCGCGCCAAGGCGATTACCTGCCAGTCATAATGCTCCGCCGCTGCATGCGTGAACGCACCCATCACTGCAAACGCAAATGCACCCCACAACATCAGCAAATATGGCCGCATCAAGTCTCTCGAACGCAATCCGCGAAGTGCATGTATGTCAAGGCGGGTGGCTCGACTTTCGTTAAGTTCCTGAGGGACCTCCAATGGGAAAACTGCATAATCTCCGGCTGGCACTTGAGCCAGATCGACTTCAACGCCAGAATTCAGTTCCCTCCTGAGTTTTCCTGCCGCCTCATTGTAGGCTGATTGATATGGTTTCGTTTCGACTGCTCTCGAAATTCCTGGCATCGCGCTTCTGTACTCAGTGGCGGAAGTTTCTCGTGCTGGTGTTTGCGACCGCGCTGAAAGCTCTGCACCCATTGCCCGTGGCAGGACAGGATGATACGAACTTTTTTGAAACGCACATCCGGCCGGTGCTGGTCGAGAAGTGTATCGGTTGTCACGGTGAAGAGAAACAGTCAGGCGGGTTGCGACTGGATTCCCGTGACGCCATGCTGACGGGCGGAGATTCCGGAACGGCGATGATTCCCGGTGACGTGTCGTCCAGCCACATGATTCAGGCGATTCGCTACGACGGCGACCTGCAGATGCCTCCGAAGAATGAATTGTCGAATGCCGAGAAACAGGCCCTGATCCAGTGGGTGGAATCCGGAGCCGTCTGGCCACAGAATGTGGCTCCATTGAGGGCAGCTCGCGCGGATCTGGCAAAAACTCATTGGGCATTTCAGCGAGTCTCACGTCCGGAAGTTCCGGCGTTCACTGCGGCAGAGAGTGCTCGGATCAAGACTCCGATCGATGCCTTTGTGCTTGCGAAGCTGAATGAGGTTGATCTCACGGTTTCCGCTGAAGCCGATCGGCGGACGCTGATTCGCCGCGCGTTCTATACGCTGACAGGACTACCACCCACTGCTGGGGACGTCGAAAAATTCATCAGCGACTCCGACCCGATGGCGTACGAAAACCTGGTGGACCGCCTGCTTGGCTCACCGACGCATGGTCAGCACTGGGCACGCCACTGGTTGGATATCGCACGATATTCTGACACGAAGGGCTACGTGTACGCGCGTGAAGAGCGATTCTGGATTCATGCGTGGTCGTATCGAGACTGGGTCGTTGATGCATTCAATGCCGACATGCCATACGATCGCTTTCTGCTGCTGCAGTTGGCCGCTGATCAGGTGTTGGATCGGACGGATGAAGACCTGGCGGCGATGGGATTTCTGACGCTCGGTCGCCGATTTCAGGGAGTCCGACGTGACATTATTGACGACCGCATTGACGTCGTCTGCCGGGGAACGATGGCCCTCACCGTGGGCTGTGCCCGGTGTCATGATCACAAGTATGACCCGATTCCGACCGCCGACTATTATTCGCTCTACGGTGTGTTTGACAGTTGCCTCGAAAGGACTGTGCCGCTCCCGGATGCAAAGATGCAGGATGACGTGTTCGACGCTGAATTGAAGAAGCGAACGGATGCCCTTGCGACACTTCGTCAGGAACGCCGGGTTTCGACATCAGCTCGCGTCCGATCGCGGATTGGTGACTATCTGCAGGCGCAACGCGAATTGCAGAAGTATCCGGAGGAGGGATTCGATCAGATTCTGCAGCTCGATGATCTGTTGCCTTCTTTCGTGCATCGCTGGCGCGACTATTTGCGCGACGCCGGCCTTCGCCGTGATCCAGTGTTTGTGGCATGGCATCGCTACGCTGAAATCCCCGACGATCAATTCTCTCAGCGGGCGGCAGACGTAACTCAGGCACTGCATGAACTCAGTGCCGAAAAAATCAATCCCCGCGTGGCCGCCGCGTTTGCTGCTGCTCCGACGTCATTCACCGACGTGATCGCGAGATACACAGCCATGTTTCAGGATATTGATGCAAAATGGCAGGCCGATCTCAAGACCGCTGCAGCACAAGGCTCAGCGAATCATGCGATGACTGACCCTGCCGACGAACAACTCCGATCGCTGCTGTACGGCCCGGGATCTCTCTGCGAAGTGCCGGACGAACCGGTCGTCAACACGGAATACGATTTCGATTCCGGAACCTGCACCGAATTGTGGAAACTGCAGGGTGAAGTGGATCGGCTGATCATCAATGCGGCTTCCGAACCGCGCTTCGCGACTATCATTGAAGATCGCGAAATTCCTTCATCACCGCGAATTTTCAAACGAGGCAACTCAGCAAACAAAGGTGATGATGTTCCCAGACGATTCCTGGGGCTACTTTCCGGTCCTGACCGAAAGCCCTTTGAACACGGCAGCGGGCGACTGGAAATGGCGCAGGCGATCGTCGATCCGAGTAATCCGCTCACCGCACGTGTCATGGTAAATCGCGTCTGGGCGCATCATTTCGGAGCGGGTCTGGTCACAACACCCGGCGACTTCGGAATTCGCGCTGAACCTCCTTCACATCCGGCGCTGCTGGATTGGCTGACTTCGGAATTTATTGCCAGTGGCTGGAGCCTGAAGTCTTTGCATCGCATGATCGTGCTGTCCGCTGTGTATCGACAGTCCTCGGACGGACCCACCGACGCTGCACAATTTGACCATGCTCGGGCGATCGATCCGGAAAACCGCTGGCTCTGGCACATGAACGTGCATCGGTTGTCGTTTGAGGAAATGCGGGATTCGATGCTGGTCGTCTCCGGTCAACTCGACCAGAAGGGCGGCGGCAAGCCGTCGAACCTGTTTTCAAAACCGTTCCCGATGCAGCGCACGCTGTACGGGTTGGTCGATCGACAGTACCTGCCGGGCACGTTGCGAATGTTCGATTTTGCAAACCCCGATCTGCCGATTCCGAAACGCAGTGAGACGACGGTTCCTCAGCAGTCGCTGTTTCTGATGAATCACCCGTTGGCACTGGAGCGTGCGAGAGCTCTGGCTGCGTCGCTGCCGATGGAACTCGTTGCCGACGATCAGATTCGAACGCTGTATCGGCGTGTCCTCCAGCGCGATCCGACTCCGGCGCAGCTCACTGCCGCGCACGAGCTGCTGGCTGCCGATGTTCCGGCACAACCAACGGCTTCAGTGACGACCGCCGACTGGTCATACGGGTTCGGCACATATGATGAAGCAGCTCAGCGGGTGTCGGACTTTGCCGCGCTGCCGCACTTCACGGGAACCGCATGGCAAGGCGGTGAAGCCTGGCCGGACGCCGTGCTGGGATGGGTGCAATTGACGGCGACAGGCGGTCATCCGGGCAACGATCGAGCCCACGCATCCGTGCGCCGCTGGACGGCTCCCGCTGCGATGACCGTCACGATCCAGTCCGAACTCAAGCATGAGCCGGAAGCCGGTGACGGCATCCGTGCGTTCATCGTGAGTTCAAAGACCGGCACGCTGCAATCCGCAAAGGTTCATCAGCAGGCACTTCCGCTCAATGTCGAATCGCTGCAAGTGCTGCCCGGCGACACCATCGATTTTGTGGTCGATATCGGGGATACACTCAACAGCGATCAGTATCTCTGGACATGCACCATCAGCGAAGCGGCGGCGGAAACACCTCGGTCGTGGAAGTTCGACATCGACTTTCCCCGCGACGCCAATGACCAGCTCTCGCCACTTCAACAACTGGCGCAAGTGCTGCTGTGTTCGAATGAATTTCTATTCGTGGATTGAAACAGGGAATCGCAATGTGCAGAAAATCATGGAACCTTCAAGGAATTTGTCGATCTGTCGTGATCGTCGGCTGCTGCTTCATTGGACCGGCGTTTGGTCAGGCTGAGTCGGCAGATGACGCGCCGCTGTCGAGGATATCGTTCGGGTCCTGTGCGAAGCAGGATCAGCCTCAGCCGATCTGGGAGGCAATCGTGGCCGGTCAGCCGGAGCTGTTCGTGTTTCTCGGCGACAACATCTATGGTGACAGCCCGGACATGGACGTCCTGCGTGGCAAGTACTCATTGCTGAATGAGCAGCCTGGTTTCAAGAAGCTCAGACAAGCGTGTCCTGTGGTCGCGACATGGGATGATCATGACTACGGCAAGGACGATGCCGGTGCTGAGTTCACGATGCGGCGCGAATCACAACAGGTGTTTCTGGATTTCCTCGGCGTCGAAAAGCATGATCCCAGAAGAACGCAGGAGGGCGTTTACTGGTCAAAGACTTACGGACCCGTCGGCAAACGAGTGCAGGTCATTCTGCTGGATGCTCGCTATTTCCGAGGCCCGTTAAAGAAGGGATTTGACGCCCGAGAACCAGGCGATGGTTATCGCGGGAAGTACGTGCCCAACACTGACGACGACGCGACTGTCCTGGGCAGTGTTCAATGGGCGTGGCTCGCCGAGCAACTGCAAATCCCGGCGGAAGTTCGCGTGATCGGATCCAGTTATCAGGTGCTGTCCAATCTGCACGGATGGGAGATGTGGGGCAATTTTCCGAAAGAAAGAGAACGTCTGTTTCGACTGCTACGTGATTCTCATGCCGGTGGCATTGTGATGATCAGCGGCGACCGACACCTTTCGGAACTGGCAACTCTGCCGAAAAGTGACCCGCTCGGCATCGGCTATCCATTGCACGAAGCCACAAGCAGCAGCCTGAATGCCCCCAGCGGTAACTTCACGAAAGCGGGTGTCCGATTTGCGAATGAGATCAATCCCTACCGCACGGGATTGACGTTCTTCGATGTCAATTACGGCAACATTCTGATCGACTGGACCGCTGCAGATCCTATCATCCGTCTGCAGGTCTGCGATGAAAAAGGTGCGGTCGTCCTGCAGCAACGAAACCTGCTCAGCGAACTGCAGCCGTGACGCAATCAGAAGGTCCGAAAGCGGACCTAACCGGACGCTAAGGACCGAGACAGAAATAAGTGGGGCACGATTCCATCGTGCCGGGCACGTTATAAACGTGCCCCACGTCCAAAAACGACAGTTATTTCTGCGCCGGTCCTAACGCGTTCCGGCTGATAACGCAGGGCATCATTCCTGACCGCGTCAAGATTAACAACAACGCCTGGGGCCGCCGTGGCAACGGCGCACCCGAGGAAAAACTGTTCGGCGAATTTCTATTCCGGCAGAATGAACCTACTCAATTTCACTTCTGGTCGTTCGCTGTCGAAGCCATTCCGTCAGATCCGAAAAAATGGTGGCTCGATCTGGTTCGAATTCGAGTGTATGGCAGGCATCCGGATAGCAAATGCTGGTCAGGTGACTGGTTCCGAATCGGGTCATCAGGACGCGCGTCTCCTGGTTGTCGATAATCCTGTCGCGACCGGCGAGCAGCAACAGCACAGGACAGCGAATGTCAGCCGCACGTTTGGCAATCCGCTCATCCAGATCTCGACCTGCATTCAGCAGGCCGCTGGTGACGGCATGCAGGGCGAGCGGGTCGTTCGCAATGAACTCCTGCCACTCGACGGTATCTGTGAACAATTCCGGGGCGCGCAACGGAATCGGGATGTCGGTTCTGGTGATTTCAAAGCGGCGGGCAAAGTTCAATCGAAAGCGCTGCCATGCGTTCGGGCACAGACGCGGGTGCAGACCCGGGTACAACAGTGCCAGTCCGTCGAATTCGTTGGGGAACGTCGCGGCAGCGGCAGCCGCGATCTTCCCGCCCCAACTGATGCCCATGATGATCACCGGCAGTAAGCCACCATCGTCCACTGGCTTTCGGCCTTCGTCCTGCGCCAACGCCGCCAGTGCCCGGACGTCATTCATCAGCCGCATTCCATGCGCCGCATGACCACGCTGAAATTCATTCAGACCTGAACCGCGTCGGTCAGGAAAGTAGACGTCGAAACCAGCATCGGCCATCGCACGAGACGACGCAGAGTACCATCCTGAATGACTCTGAATACCATGCAGCGCGATCACGATGCCACGGGGCGTTTGACACTTCCAGTGACGAAAGTGAATCTGGTAGCCATCCGATGCCGTGTAACTCCGAATCGGTGGCTCGCTCATCGCGGCACCACTTCCTCCACTGCGCGGGCGAACGCGCCAAATGTTCCCTGATCGAACAGCACGAATCTGACGAGCGCCGGTTTCTGATGCCAACGCACAAAATCCATGGTCGTCTTGATCAGATTTGCTGCAGCCAGATCAATGGGATAGCCGTAAGCTCCTGCGCTCAGGGCGGGAAATGCCACGCTGGCACAGTTGTGCTTCACCGCCAGTTGCAGACAGGCGCGGCATGCCATCGCCAGTTGTTCGGGTTCGCCCTGCCGTCCGCCCTTCCAGATCGGTCCGACCGCATGGAACACGAATTTCGCGGGCAAGTCACCGGCAGCCGTCGCCACCGCATTCCCGGTGGCACAACCCTCCGGATATTTTTCGCGGGTCTCCTTCATAATTGAAGGTCCTCCGGAATCATGGATCGCCCCGTCAACACCTCCACCTCCGGCCAGAGCCGAATTGGCGGCATTGACGATGGCATCGACGTGCTGCTGAGTGATATCGCCCTGAATCAATTCCAAACGACAGGGACCAAGTTTGACGATCATTGAGAGTCCTTACTTCGCAGTGTTTTCGATGGATTCAGATGGAACCATTGTTGCGCGTGACGTCGGTCTCTCATCAGAATGTTCAGGCGGGCCTGTCGGCGTTTCATCAGCACGCCCAGCGGCCCAGAGTCGCAGACTGCGCAAGGCGCGCTGGCCACGCAGGAAATACAGATCGTCGAGTGCCAGCAGACGGTCGCGGCATTCCTGCACCGCTTCGTCTTTCCAGTTCGTATTTGTTTCCGATGCCATACCGACGGACAGCATCCATTCGGCAATCGAGATCGCAATATTCTCGTGGCCTCGAAACGACGGATGCACGTGATCCACCAGCATCGCATCACCCACGATCCCGTGCCGACAGTGTCGCGAAAGCAATTCTTGGGCATCCATCAACGGCACGGTTTCCGCTGACGCAATGTGGCGCATGGCCGATTCCAGCGGCGTTGTCATACGCAAGGGACACACGTCTTCGTCTTTCGCACGTCTGAAGGAGACGTCTGCGGCCGTGAAGTCCAGAGCGGCTAGCTGCAGTTGCCCAAGTTCGTACCATGTCAGCGCATAACGCGGGTCTCTGCGGGCTGCTTCTTCAAGCAGCTTAATCGCGCGATCAAGATCATGAGCCACCAGTTCCCGTGATTTCTTCAGGAGAGATTTGATCTCAGTTTGATCCGCGACTGTTGTCGAAGCGGAAAATTCTGACTTAAATGGCGGACAGTCGCTGAGGTTGGAAGGCGGTAAAATGAACAGCAGCGGCACATGATTTTCGCGACTGAGGATGGACATCGATCGCAAGTCTGCGGCGAACGATCGGGCGATGAGTTTTGCGAGGGCATCGTCGCGATAATACTTTGCCAATCCGTTGTGCTGATCGAGCAACGTCGTCACTTCGAGCGGCAGCGTTGCGGAACTGCCGCCGGCGGCTAGCGCCGTGCCGCTCACTCGATGCGGGATGGCAGTGTTTTTCAGCGAACGCTGCAGGATGCGGAAACTCCTCAGCTGACTGAGAAGCGAATGGGCCGGTCCGGTCACGGCAGCGGATTCGCGGACTTCTTCGAATGAGATGTGTTCCAGAAATTGATTGTGTCCACCACAAAACACGAACAAATCCGGTTGGTAATTCAGGCACTCCCGCATCACGGGCAGCAGTCGATAACTGGCATAAGACACACCGCCGCAGTTGACGACTGTCCAGGGTCTCGACGAGTCCGCTTTCTCCAGAGCAATCTGCAGATATGTCGGGAAACTGGTCTCGATCGAAAACGGATTGCCCTGCACCGTCGATCCGCCGAACACAAAGATTCGAAACTCATTTACCGGTTTCCTGACCGCAAACGACACTTCTTTAAAGTAGCCTCTGCGCGCGGGGGACGTATGGAAGTCGCGGCCGTCAGACGTCTTTTCAAACAAAGGTCGGATGGATTCGAAACCGATCAGCGGGTCGTCACCGAACTGCGATTCGCCCCAGCCTGCCGCGATGCACACCAGTTCCAGCAATACGAAGCTGCTGAGTCCCAGCGCAATCGAGATCAGCCGGAGCACCCAGACACGACGGCGAGAAACGGCACCACCTGTTTCATGAACGTCAGGCGTCATTGCAAAGATCGCAACAAGGCGTCAATTTCATCTTCAGGCATGACCCCGACGAAGTCTCCGACCTGTATCCCGTTGCAGAAAACGCGAACATCGGGAATCCCGTTGACTCCGAGATGTCCGGCGATGGCCTGATTGTCATCGACGTTCACTTTGACGACGTCCAGCTTGTCGCCCCACTTCTTTTTGGTCGCTTCCAGGGCTGGCGATAGCTGTCGGCAAGGGCCGCACCACGGTGCCCAGAAATCGACAAGCACCAGCTTCTGATCCTGGCGATCGACCGCTTCAAGAAAGCCGATTTCTTTCAGTTCAGTCGCACCACTGGCCGTAACGACCACGATTTCGGCGATACCATCAGGAGTTCCGACGATTGACGTTCCTGTGGTCGGAAGATTGCTGCAGCCTGGCACGGCGCACAAAAAGATTGCCAAGCCCTTCAGCAGCCGGAAACACACTTGTACCTTCATTTTGGGATTCCTTGTCTGTACTCTCCCCGGAAACTATTGAAACATTGTGTTCCACGGTGCGTACAGGATTCGCGTAATTTTGCAGTTTGACAGATGAAATGCGTCCTGGAGTGAGGGAATCTGGCAATTTCGCAACTTTTCGCCTGTAAGAACCCCCGCTGCAAGTCTAAATTTCGTTAAATGATGTGTGTGGTGTTGCGCCGACGGCGATAACCAGCCACAGCATACATATTTTACTGACAATCCTTTTAAACGAGTTTTTGGGAGAAACGATCACATGTCGGTAACACTGACGCAAGCGGCAGCAAGCGAAATCAAACGTGTCATGTCTGAGCAAAACCGTCCGGAACTGAAGTTCGTCCGCGTTGGCGTCGCTGGCGGCGGATGCAGCGGATTTCAATATTCGTTCGACTTCACGAATTCGTTCGACGAATCAGCAGACGTCATGGTTGAACATCATGGCGTGGGTGTAGTCGTCGATAAAAAGAGCGATCTCTTTTTGGATGGCACAGAGATTGACTTCTACACGGGCCTCGAAAAACGTGGATTCACTTTCAAGAATCCCAACGCCGTCAAGTCCTGCGGATGCGGCAGCAGTTTTTCTGCGTAATGCATTCAGCAGATTTATGGCATCGCTGCGAAGACTCAAAAGCCCTTGGAAACACCACGTTGCCAAGGGCTTTTTTGCAACACTCAGCGCGATTGAACGTGACACATTCGATTACCCGCGTGGGCAACGCCCCGCGCGTTTTATTTCAAATTTCAAATTTCAAATACGAAATCTTCAACAGAATAATCGCGGCCCGTTGGGCACGCGGTTAAACAGGTCAATGCCAACTGGGGGCGGTCTCACATGGTAACCAGATCTTATCCATGCAAGACCGCTTCTGCCCATGCCGGCGCCACGTCTGAAAACTGCAGCATCTCCTGATCCGGCCCTGAAAACGCAATCGATTCGGCGTGCAGGCACATCACAGGTTCCAACGGCAGCAAAGTCCGATTGGTCCCGAGATTGCCGCCAGACAGGTACGCGGGGTCGCCACAGATCGGAAGATCCAGTGACCACAAATGTGCGCGAATCTGATTCGTCCGACCGGTCTTTGGGAAACAACGGATCAACGCTGTTCCGTCGCTGAATCGCTCAATCACGTCGAAGTCAGTATGCGCCTGATCGCCATCCGGATCCGGGATTCTGACGCCGCCATGTTCCGGCTCACGACTTAACGCTGCATCGCACGAGAATGCATCCCGTTGCGGATACGCGCACACTCTCGCCAGATACGACTTCTTCACCGTCCGGTTTTCGAACTGTTTCTGGACCATGGAAGCGATGCGTTTGCGTTTGCACAACACCATGACACCCGACGTATTGGCATCCAGACGATGGACGATGTGCGGTCGTTGAGGAAAATACACCAGGTTCAGAATGTACCGCAGCGTGTTGCGATGAAATCGCCCGCATTCGTGAATCGGCAGCGGAGCAGGTTTCGAAAGTACTACGAACTCGTCATCTTCATGCAGGATGCGAATACCCGCATTCACATCGGGTTCAACGGAGTGCGGCTGCAATTGATCAAAACGCTCACCCTCGCGTACGACGCGCGCCGGAGACAACGGAACCAATTCCGGGACGTGCTTTGGACGTCTTCGCCGCCGAGATGATTCTGCCGGTTCGATGGCACCCGATTCAATGCGATGCTGCCATTCGGATCGGGCAATCTGCGGATGCAGGTCACTCACAAAGTCCAGCAACGTCATTCCCGCGCATCGCTGCGGCACATTGAGCGGACGGCGATTCAGCCATGGGATGCTGCCCGGCAATGGCATCGTGATGGTCTGCATCTGCTGCTGACGCAACGCGATGATGTCGGCCATCTGTTGTGCGCCGTCGCGAAAGCAGCCGGGGCAGGATTTTCCCGCGAGGTACTGCGGCGACTGTTGCTGTTCGAATGTCACGACAGCCTGGCAAACGTAACACTGTGTTGTCGGTGTTTCTTTCAACGCAGGATCAACGGCGACACGCTGATCAAAAACGAAACATTCTCCGCGGTAATGGTCGCCGCCGACTTCTTCAAAGTATTTCAGAATCCCGCCATCCAGTTGATAGACGTTGCGGAAGCCAGCCATCTCCATGAACGGACCTGCCTTCTCACAGCGGATCCCGCCCGTGCAGAACATCACAATCGGCTCATCCTTGAGTCTTTCCGGCAGGCGTGAGACCGCTTCCGGGAACTCACGAAAATGGTCCAGGCCCAGTTTGATTGCATTGTCGAACGTGCCAAGGTCATACTCGTAGTCGTTGCGCGTGTCGAGCAGATGAACTTTGCGACCTTCGTCCAGCCACTGGCGAAGTTCGACGGCCGACAACTTGGGTGACGTGCGAACCATCGGAGCAACGCCGTCGATCCCGAACGCGATGATCTCCTGCTTGATTTTGACCAGCATCCGGCTAAACGGCTGATACTCGTTGACGCTTTCCTTCGGCTGCAGATCACAGAACGCAGAATCTTCGCGCAGGAATTCAACAAAGTCACGAATCGACTGTTGAGGCCCCGCGACGAACAGGTTGATGCCCTCCTGACTGAGCAGCACCGTTCCTTTGAGATTCAGTTCCACCGCGCGACGACGAATGGCGGTCTTACGTTCTGGCAGTTGATCCAGTTCCACAAACTTGTAACAGGAGATGTTGACAATCACCTGCGACGCAGCTGAATGCTCGGTGTCCGGAATAATGGAAGGCATGGTGGCGAGGCCGAAAACGTTTGTCTGGCGGCAGGAAAGTGGGTAAAAACCCTGCGGAATTGTAACGTCCGTTTCGTCCTGGCGACAGACTTTCAACGCCGTTCCCACGGCTGACCAGGTTGTGGGACGATAGCAAATGTAGGGTGGGACCAGCGGCTGGCAAGCCGCGCAGGCCCACCAGTTTTCATTCAAATAGTGGGCCTGCGCTGTCGCTGGTCCCACCAATTTTCATTCAAATGGTGGGCCTGCGCTGTCGCTGGTCCCACCCTACGAATCACGCTGCTTCACAAAATAACGGCCGTTACGTCGCCCCGCCCAATGAGATTCCTCACGCACAACGCGATCAACCTATACTCCTTCGACTTTAAACCACTGCACGTCCGACACTACGATTCGTCATCACGCTCCCGCTCCCGGTAACAAATCACTACTTCTTTCTCGAGCAAATCAACAAATCAGCCATGCGAGTCCTCATCAGTGAAGCTCAGATCCGCGATCGTGTCCGGGAACTTGGCACGCAGCTCAGCCGCGAATATGCCGGACGGCCCTTGACAATCCTGGGCGTCCTCACCGGCAGCGTGGTACTGCTCGCGGATCTGATCCGAGCGACTGCCGTCCCGTTGCGCGTGGCGCTGATTTCCGCTTCCAGTTACGGAGGCACACGCACGTCCCCCGGAACTTTGTCTGTGAACAGCAGTCTGGTCCCCGACCTGAAGGGCCGCGACGTCGTCATTCTCGATGACATTTTCGACACCGGCCACACGTTGGTGGGGATGTTCGACGCGGTGAAGGCATTTGAGCCGAAGTCCGTAAAGTCTGCCGTGTTACTCTGGAAGAGTGATCGCACGACCGTCGAGCTGATTCCCGATTTCTACGGCTTCAAAATCCCGGATGAGTTCGTGGTCGGCTATGGTCTGGACTACAACGACGAATTCCGCCATCTGCCATACATTGGTATTCCGGATCAGGATGATCTGATCGCTGCCAGCGGGCACGGCACTCCGGCGTCGTGACCACTGCGTTGCGTAACCCCCTGTCATCACACATCACTCAACACGCAATATCTTCTCCATTTTTCGCCCTTTCGCTAGTTCATCCACTAACTTGTCCAGATACCTAACTTGCTGCGTTAGCGGATTCTCAATCTCCTCCACCCGATAGCCGCAGATGACACCCTTGATGAGGGGGGCATTGGGGTTTAATGTGGCGTGCTGAAAGAACTGCTCAAATGTCACTTTGTCTTTAATATGTTTTTGCAGCGTCTTTTCATTATAACCGGTCAGCCACTCGATCACTTGATGCAATTCTTCTCTCGTTCGGCCTTTCTTCTCTACCTTTGCAAGGTAGAGTGGATAGACCAAAGCGAACGTCATTTGTGCGATTCGTTCATCGTGATTTTTTTTGCTGTTCATGACTTGTTACTCATTGTTTATACATCAAATCATACCCAATGATTTGGGTCGCGCGGGAAGCCTGCGGCAAGGTCAATGCGAACATCCGGAGCCAATGTTCTCGAAGAAGTCGTGGCCCTTGTTGTCAACCAGAATGAACGCCGGGAAATCTATCACATCGATTTTCCAGATCGCTTCCATGCCGAGTTCAGCGAATTCTATGACTTCGACGCTGCGAATATTTTCTTTCGCCAGAATGGCTGCTGGTCCGCCGATACTGCCAAGGTAAAATCCCCCGTGCTTGTGGCATGCTTCGGTCACCTGTTTGCCGCGATTCCCTTTGGCAATCATCACCATGCTGCCGCCAGCGGATTGAAAAAGATCGACATAGGAATCCATCCGCCCGGCTGTGGTCGGGCCGAATGAACCGCTCGCATAGCCTTCCGGTTTTTTCGCTGGTCCGGCATAGTAAACCGGATACTTCTTGAAATACTCCGGCAACGGTTGACCGGCATCCAGACGCTCTTTCAGCTTCGCGTGCGCGATATCCCGCGCCACCACGATCGGACCGCTCAGCAGCAGTCGCGTCGTCACCGGATACTGATTGAGGTCCGCCAGAATCTCCGACATCGGCCGATTGAGATCAATGCGCACTGCGCTTTCGTCCTTGCGATGGCGAAGGTGCTCAGGAATGTACTTCAGCGGCTCGGTTTCCAGTTGTTCGATAAAAACACCGTCTGGCGTGATCTTTCCTTTGGCCTGACGATCCGCGCTGCAGGAGACTCCGATGCCGATGGGCAATGATGCGCCATGTCGAGGCAACCGGACCACGCGCACGTCCAAGGCGAAATACTTGCCTCCGAACTGGGCTCCGATACCACAGGTGCGAGCTTCCTGCAGCATCTTCTCTTCCATCTCGACATCGCGAAACGCGCGGCCCAGAGCGTTACCGGTCGTCGGGAGATTGTCGAGGTATTTAGTTGAAGCCTGCTTGACGGTCTTCATCGTGGATTCGGCGGATGTGCCGCCGATCACAAACACCAGGTGATAAGGCGGACACGCGGCCGTGCCCAGAGTCAGCATTTTCGATGTGAGATACTCCACCAGCGACTTCGGATTGAGGACGGCGCGGGTTTCCTGATAGAAGAACGATTTATTCGCTGAACCGCCGCCTTTGGCAATGAACAGAAATTTGTATTCGTGGCCGTCGCAGGACATAAGGTCCAATTGGGCGGGCAGGTTTGTATTGGTGTTCTTTTCGTCCCACATTGTCAGTGGGGCGTTTTGTGAATACCGCAGATTGTTCTCCGTGTAAGCGTTGTAGACCCCCTTTGCCAACGCCTCTTCGTCACCGCTCGACCAGACAGCGTGCCCTTTTTTCCCCTGCACAATCGCGGTGCCGGTATCCTGGCAAAATGGCAGGACGCCAGCGCTGGAGACGTCAGCATTCCTGAGCATCGTTAAGGCGACGATGCGGTCGTTGTCCGATGCCTCCGGGTCGTCCAGAATGGCTGCGACCTGCTTCAGGTGCGCGGGTCGCAGAAAGAAGTTGATATCGTGGAACGCCTGAGAGCACAAAAGCGTGAGCGCCTGCGGATCGATGCACAGTACATCCTGGCCCTCAAACTGGCGAACCGTGATATGATCTTTCGTGAGCAACCGGTATTGAGTGTCGTCGGTGCCCGTATCAAAGAGTGGTTCGTAAACAAAAGGAGCGGTTGGCACGTCAGGGTTCACAATGCAAAAGAGGAATTTTAATCGAAGAGTTCCCGCTGCTCAGCGTTGTCCGAGCCGGATCTGGGCTGCTTTGGATTTTGCTTCTGCGAAACACCCAGATGAGCCATGGCTTTTGCCGTGATCATTCGACCGCGAGGCGTGCGCTGAATAAATCCTTCACGCAGCAGAAACGGCTCCACTTCATCTTCCAGTGTATCCGCCGGGATGTTCATGGTGTGTCCCAGAGCCTGAACGCCAGCCGGACCTCCGCCAAAGACCCGGATGATCGTTTGCAGGTACTTGCGGTCCTGTTCTTCCAGTCCGGCATCGTCAACACCCTTCATTCTGAGTGCTGCGCGAGCGACTTCCAGCGTAATCTTACCGTTCGCCCGCACGTCAGCAAAGTCACGAGTCCAGCGAAGCCAGTTGTTTGCTTTACGCGGCGTGCCACGGGATCGGATGGCAATTTCCTGAGCCGCTTCCGGAGAGATTTCCGTTCGCAGCTTGCGCGCATTTCGTGTGACAATCGTCGCGAGTTCTTCGTCGGTGTAAAAGTCCAAATGCTCACGATTGACGAAGCGATCACGCAGCGGTGCTGTCAACATGCCGCTGCGAGTTGTCGCACCGATGAGTGTGAACGGCTGCAGTTTCATATTGATCGTGCGGGCGTTGAGTCCATCGCCGAGGGTAATATCGACTCGAAAATCTTCCATCGCCGGATAGATAAACTCCTCAACAGCCGGTGGCATGCGATGAATCTCGTCAATGAACAGGACGCTGCCGTACCCTGCGTTGGTCAGATACGGCAGCAAATCCTTGGGCGCGCTCAGTGAAGGGCCGGCGGTGATCTGTAATTCTGTTCCCAGTTCACGCGGAACAACTGTGGCGAGCGTCGTCTTGCCCAGTCCGGGGGGGCCGTCCAGCAGCAAATGTCCGAGCGGCTCCTTCCGCCTTCTTGTTGCTTCGAGCAGAATTCGGAGACGTTCGACGACAGCTTTCTGACCGACGACGTCTTCCAGTCGGGATGGACGCAGTTCATCGTCATATCGCTGTTGCTCCGGATCGTCCTCATCACTGCCGCCGGCGCGAGTTTTGTCGCCCCCTGAGCCGCCGCCGTCCATACCGGAATCCGACCGTTCGTCCGGTACTTCATCGTCGTTTCGAATCGTCGTCTTCCGGGCCATAAGCTCAGATTTTCCTGCTCTTCATCCAAAACTGAAATCATGCAATTCATTTGTCGTCGGCCGGTGCTGCTTCTCCGAGTTTTGATTTCAGTCGTGCGATCACCTTGTCGTCGGGTTGAGCAGATTCCTGTTCGACCTTCAGCGACTGCGACCACAGATCATGGGCTTCTGTCATCTGTTGCAGAGCATGATGTACGTCGCCCTGATGGTCGAGGAGTGTGGCATCACGATAGTCCGGATTGCTATTCGCTTTTTTCAACGGCTCAAGTGCCTCTTCATTTCTTCCCAGCTTAAACAGAACCCATCCAAGGCTGTCCAGATAGGCCGGATTGTCCGGTTGATCTGCGATGGCGATGCGAATCATCTGCTCTGCCTTCTCAAGATCCTTACCCTGATCTGCGTACAGATATCCAAGGTCATTGTTGACGCCGGGATCTGTCGGATCATCCGCATAGATTACTTCCAGGACTTTCTCACCCTTTTCAATATCCCCGCTCTGGACGTAGGCGTTGGAGAGCCCCATACGAACGAGTCGCAGAGTCTCCGCATTCGTGGCTGGGTTTTCCGTCGCCAACAGATACTGATTGATCGCGCCTTCCCACTTGTCCTGGCGGGCATAAATGCCTGCGAGCCGGATGCGGGTTTCAATGAGAAATTCCGAGTCTTCTGCAAGTCCCTCCAAAGATTTCTCCAGCAGCTTCTCGGCCACTTCCAGCTTGCCATCAATAGCTTCAACCATGGCCAGTCGGGCGAGCAGTTGAGGTTCATTGGGAACGATCCGGAGCGCTTCCTGGAGAGCCTGGCGTGCCGCACTGATATCTTCGATCGACGCATACGCGCCAGAAATTCGAAACAGCGTGTTAATTCGGACACCGGGTTCTAACCCGGGAACCGCCAGCAGCTGTTCAAAGATCTTTGCCGCATTGGCGTATTCATTAAGAGTCAGTTGACTCAGCCCATAGTTTTCAAGCACCTTCTCGAGCAGGACTCGATCCGGATTCAAGGCCAATGCAGCCTCAAGTAACGCCGACTCTTCCTTTGGCTGCTTGATCGCCTCAGCAATCAATGCGCAAAAGTACGGGACCATCGGATGCAGGTCAGCAGGCTTTTCGTCATACATGCTCTGACACGTGCTGACGGAACTCTTCGCAAATTCATCGCTGGCCGCAATACTGACGACCAATGGAACCAGCTCCTCAACACGAATTCGCGACCGAGCTGCGCGGTTCACTGTCGCGATGAGTGCATTTGCGTCCTGTTTAGTGATCGCCACTCGAAGCAATCCGAGATATGCGTCCGCATCGCCGGTTGAATCAAGGATTGCCTGATAGACGGCACTCGCTTCGGCGGCTTGGCCCTGATCCAGCAGCACCTGACCCAGAAACATCCTGACGACAGTCGCATCCGGCGTATTCGCGCTGAGCTCCGTCAAGCGTTCCGTCAGAGTGTCCGATCGCCCTGCGGCACTGTAAAGATCAAGCAGAATCTGGAGCGATTCCTTGCTGCGACGACCACTATCGAAGTACAGATTCAGATTTTTCTCGCTGTCTTCCAGCTTATCCTTCAAAAAGTACGCGCGTGCCAGCAACAGGTTGTGTTCGCCGGGCTGATCCTTTTCCATACGGCCCAGCGCTTCAAATGCCTGAATGGCTTTTTCATGGCGTCCGACTTCCATCATCACACGACCGACCGTTTCATAACTTGTAGGACGATTCTTCACCATCGCCTTATGTTCGCGGTCGGTCAGTTCAAAATCTTCGGGTCGCTCGAGAGCATCCAGCAAAACTTCATAACTGTCGGCCGCCTCCTTCAGATTACGCATCGCCAGAAAAATAGCCGCGCGAGCCTGATGCACATGCACAAACTCAGGTGAATTTTGTTTGAGTGTTTTGGACTCCAATGCTTCGTTGAGCAATGTCACGGCTTTTTCAATACGTTGCGTGCTGGCATAAAAGACAGCCATCTGCAGTCGCATCTCGACGTCATTCGCATCCAGCTCGATCGCCTTTTCCGCAGTCTTAATTCCCTCTTCTGTGCGCCCCAGTCGCAGCAGTACCATGGACAGTGCTCGCAGGGGCACCGCTGATTTCGGTGATGCTTCCGCCGCTTTTTCGAATGCGTCTGCGGCAGGCTGAAGATCGCCTCGATTCATTGCCTTCTGACCGGCCATGTACCAGGCCAATGCATCCTTGTTGGCGGGATCGATCGCGGCACTTTCGTCCCGCAACTGATTGTCTTCAGCCTTCGGTTTCAATTCATCAAGTGCCTCATCGGAGTCCGGTGATGTCTTGTCCTCGGCTGTTGGTTCGTCAGGTTCTGCCTGTGCAACATTCGTAATGAGGTTGGCAGGAAGACACCATGCAACGAGTACGAAGAAAGTAACCTGCGTGACTTCACGCCACCATGATCCTGGAATTAATCGCTTCATTTTCAGTCTCACCGAAAGCAGTAGGCAGGAAGTCAAAACTGAGCGTCACGGCACCAGCCGCCGGTGTTTCGCAGAGCACCGGCAATGATTGTCACCAGTGGCCATAACCAATCCGCTCAGGCGAGCATTATTGATCCGCGCAGGCGTTCTGTCGAGTTCGGTTCAGCTGCGACTGCATTGAGCCCCATTCCAAGAATTAGTAGGTCACAGGCGGAGCCTATTTCTTCTTGATCGGTTTCGCAGTGGGCTTTTTACTCGGTGAAGCGGGTTTGCCGTTTGTCGGAATACCGGTCTTCTTTGCTGCGGAATTGGCCGGATTGCTTTTCGGCAGAGCCTTAGGGCTTGATTTCGATGCTGTCGTGGATTTTGACTTTGTGACCGGCTTCGCAACTTTATTGGAAGCAGACTCGGCATGCCTTGTCGCTGGTGGCGACTTTTCGGGTCGCATCACGGCTTTGCCTTGCGTCGCAGATTTCACCGGTGCTGCCGATTTGGACATAATCCCGGGCACCTTCTTGTTGCCTGCATCGATTTTTTCCGGCGCGGAAACCTGTTTCGCAGCAGGCGGTTTGCTGGGTTTCTTCTTCGGCGGCAACTGGAGTTCTGCAAAACGATTCATAACATCAGCCATGCCTTGTTCCGTATCAGCGTGGTCGATAAATCGAGGGACAAATTTGGGATCAGTCGAAAGACATCTCAGCAGATAACAGAATTCGGAGACCTCAGATTTCTTCAGGCCACCCTTCAGGTATTCCGATCCTTCATGCAGGTCAGCCGACTCGGGAACCAGGCCTAACCATTTTGCGGCAGTCAGCATGGACCCATCCAGACACACAATGTGGCTTCCCAGAATTTCGTGCAGCACAAAATCCCGAATAAACGGCGTGACATCCGGCATTTTTTTCAGCGTCTTGACAGCCTGCTCCAGTGTCTGTCGCCGAAGCTTTTCAAAGTCGTACGAATACGTCGATTCGAAAATGGACCGCAGAATGGACCGGATCCGCAGCCCTTTCCAGTCCGCCTTGTTGAGCGGTGCGAGCACCAGTTCAAGCTCGCTCACCGAACTGACACGAATTTCGTTCAGGTCAAAGAATGCTGCGATCATCTGCTTCAGGCCAGCTTCGGCGGGAGCCCACGGATTATCCTCCAGGCAGGCAGCAAAGAGCAGCGTTTCAATGACCGGCAATTCGATCTTTGGTACGGACTTACCATACAGCCTGTGAAGCGCCGTTACAAACTTGCGACAGACCTGCGACTTATCTGCCGCTTTGGTGGCCTTGGTCGTTCCCATTGTGATTCCCTGCTGAACTTAATCGACAAGTCCAGAAAAATAATCTGGACACGGCCCCTGATTCTTTCACTGCCAAGACGCCCGGCGAGTTACAAATCCAGATCATCCGGATCGTCCTCAGATCGTTCCTCCGCGTGTTTCATTTCGTCCAGGATTTCGTCGTCATCCGAATCTTCAGCAGGCAGGACATCACGCAGGATTGCCGATGTCTGAACCGACTTCAAAACTGTGTCATCCAGGACAAAACGCAGTTCGGGAGTATATCGACTTTTAATATATTCCGCGACTTTCGACTGCAAATATCCCTTGGCTGAAGTCAAACCATGCATCGTCAGTGCTGCGGTTTTTTCATCGCCCATGACCGAGATCCGCACAGCGGCGTATCTAAGATCAGGACTGACATCCGCTCCAAGGACTGTGACATTCCTGATGCGAGGATCGCGAAGCTCAAAAAGAATTGCTGTGCTGACAACTTCGCGGATCATTGAGGCGACTCGTGCCGTTCGACGTGTTGACATTGAGTTTAAGTTCCTGAGAGGTGAGTCGAAACAGACACGAAACTACGTTGGCAGGTTCAGGTTCCCTGATCAACTCAGCGTTTCAGTCACAAAACGCATCGTCGGCAGCACCCAAACCTCTGGGGATTACAACGTGCGCGCGATCTCGTCAATTCGAAATGCCTCGAACAAGTCTCCTTCCTTAATATCGTTGAACCCGTCCAGCCGAATACCACATTCCATCCCGTCGCGGACCTCCTTTGCATCGTCTTTTTCACGTTTGAGTGATCCGATACGATAGTCGTTCATCACTTTCTGATCTCGGATCAAATGCACTCGACTATCTCGCGAAATCGTACCGTTCAGCACGCGACAACCCGCAATCGTACCGAAGCGACTGATACTGAATGTCCGCAGCACAATTGCGCGACCGGTGGAAACTTCCACACGCTCCGGACGCAGCAATCCCTGCAATGCCAGCTTAATATGCGCCGTGACTTCGTAGATGATATTGTAACGCCGAATCTCCACTCCCTGACGATCCGCCTGCAATTGCGCTCGATCTTCAGCAATGACGTGGAATGCGATGATAATCGCACCTGCGGCAGCTGCCAATGATACGTCGCTTTCATTCACGCCACCAACGCCTGAGTGAATAATCTGCACTTTGACTTCGGGATGTTCAAATTTACAGACTTCACCCCGAAGTGCTTCGATCGAACCTGGTGAATCTGCTTTCAGAATCAACGGCAGTTCCTGTACGCCGAATCCTTCGCGCGGAACGCTGAGAATGTCTTCCAGTGTGCGTGCCGTAACACGTGAAGAGAGTGCTTCCGTGCGACCTTCGTGCAACCGACTTTCCGCAGTTTCGCGCGCTTCTTCGATGTCTTTCATCACGAAGAAATGGTCGCCTGCCCCCGGCACGTCTGAAAGGCCTGAAACCTTGACCGGCGTCGAAGGACCAGCTTCTGTGATCGCCTCGTCCCGGTCATTGTACATTGCCCGGATTCGCCCGTAGGTCGCACCGCAGAGGACGTTGTCACCGATCCGCAGAGTTCCTTTCTGGACGATCAACCATGCGATCGCTCCACGACCTTCGTCGCGGAAGGCTTCCAGACAGACGCCCAGTCCCTCGCGATCAGGATTCGCTTTAAATTCCTGCAGTTCGGCAGTCAGTAACAGGGTTTCAAGCAGCTTGTCGATGCCTTTCCCCGTCGTTCCGGACGTTCGTACAACTTCGACTTCACCACCCCATTCCGCAGGCAAAAGCTCGTGCTGAGCCAACTGCTGCAGGATCCGTTGTTCATCTATGCCCGGCAGATCGATCTTATTCAGCGCGACGACGATCGGCACGCCGGCATTTTTCGCATGACTGATGCATTCGACGGTCTGAGGCATTACGCCGTCATCAGCAGCAATTACCAACACGACGATGTCGGTCGCGTCTGCTCCGCGAGAACGCATTTCTCCGAATGCGGCGTGGCCCGGAGTATCCACGAACGTCAGCTCATGACCTTCGTAGTTCACCTGATACGCGGCAATATGCTGCGTGATGCCGCCAGCTTCGCCCGCCGCCACATTCGCGCTGCGGATCCGGTCAACCATTGTGGTTTTGCCGTGGTCAACGTGACCCAGAATTGTAATCATCGGTGGACGCTGACGCATGAGTTCAGGCGGATCTTCGTGATCCAGCGATGCCAGCAGTTCTGCCTCGATGTCGCGACCACGCTTGAACGACAGATCGACACCCAGCTCCATCGAGACTTCCATTGCCTCTTCTTCGCCGAGTTCGTCATTAATGGTCACCATTCGGCCTGCTTTGAACAGGATGCTCATAATCGACTTAGCTGGTCGACCAATTGCTTCCGACAACGCTCGTACCGTGATTGGGAACGAAATCGAAGCGGTCGTCCTGAGATCGATCGGGCCCGAACGCTTCCGCCGTTTCAGTTTTTTCGCCTGACGTTCAGCTTCGCGAGTTTCGCGGAGTTCTTTGAGGAGCGATCCGCGGTTTGCTGTTCCTCGGGTTTTTCGCTCCACCGGGGCCGGGCCACCCGCTTCGTGCTCATCGCGGGCCTTGCGCAGTGCTTTCAGTTGATCAGCAAGCGGACTGCGTCGGTCCACAATTTCCGACAGCGACATGTCGGGCTTCTGAACCTTTTCTTCGCGCGGCTTGACTTTCTTTGCGCTCGGAGTGGGCAACGTTGGCGCAGCAGCAATCATCGGCCTGCCAGGCTGTCGTTCTTTGTCGCGGTTTACCTTAATTGGTCCGGCAGGTTTGCCTGCCGTTCCAGCCGCTTGCTGCTCGCGGTCCTTCACTGAGCCAATGGGCCGCATTTCACGCTGCTTCGCCATTTGCGGACGCCGCATTGCGCCCGCAGGCGATGAATCGGCTTTCGGCGACTTTGCAGCCGGAACTGGGGTTGGGGTTGGGGGCAGTACCCCCGCAACTTGCTCGGCTTCAACCGCAACGGATTCAACCGCAACGGATTCAACCGCAACGGATTCAACTTCAACGGATTCAACCGGACCGACTTCGTCAATCTGCGGTTCGAATTCGGGAACAGGCGATTCTTCCGCAATGATTGCTTCTGCCGGTCGCTCAATTTCGGAATCACTGCCCTGCGCGATTTCGATCGTTTCAATGTCGTCCGCAAGATCTTCGACCTCGTCCTGACTGCGGCCTGACCCGCGCGAGGGAATGCCAACAATCTGACGTACTTTCCCGGCGACCTGCGGTATATCGCGAACCGGTGTAATCTCCACGGACGGCGCGATACTGCCGGGCGTGGTTCCCTTGCTGCGAATGTAGGCAACGACCGTGTCTCGTTCTTCTTCGCTGATTGTCGCCAGCGCATTGCGCAGCTTCACACCAGCTTGCTCACAGAGATCGATCAACACCTTACTGTCGAGACCAAGGTCTCGTGCAAGAGCAAAGATACGTATCTTCAAAACTTAACCCCTTAGGCCGACGGAGTCTGTCCGGGAAAACACTTCCCAGACAGTGCCAGCACTGAAACTCACAAAAACAGACCGGGCATTCCGAAGAATCCCTTCGGATCAAATGCTCACCGCAGACGATGCCGTCTTTAGACCTGCTTCCGGCGAAAGCAGGTCACAGCCGGTGACAGCCAGAACATGGACACGAACCGTCAAAATTCTACCAGATTCGATTATTGAAGACCGTGTCTCCTCAGTTCTGACGCCCGACCTCACGATGTGAGGATCAAAGCAAAACACTCAGTCACCCACTCGATGACTGCTCCCCAAATTCATCACAATTCCTCAGACACTGCCGAAGAATCATCAACTGCGGCTGAAGTCACAGTTTCCTCCTCAGCGGGAGGAGAATCCTCCTCGCCGATACGTTCTTCCACCCCCACGTCGCTACCATCTGATATGTCGGCACCTGATATGTCGGCACCTGATTCAGCGATCGCAGGCTGTACCTCCTCGCCCTCCTCGGTATTTGCCGCCGCAACCTCTTCTTCAGTCTGTTGAAGAGGTTTCTTTGGTTTCGGGGGAGAGATTTCTGCCTGACTGGCGGCGTACTTCCGCTGTTCTGCGGCGATCCGCTCTTCGATTTCCAGTCGCGCACTTTCGACGTCTGCGTGCTCGATAATTCGATCACAGTCCTCTGCGGGCAGACCACTCATTTCTGCAAGTTGATCTGGTTCGATTACGGACAGGTCGTCGAACGTAAAGAACCCCTGTGAGACCAGATTTTCTGCCAGTTCCGGCGTGACTCCCGGGGCGACACAGAAGGCTTCAATTGACTTGTCGAGCTGCTGGTCGAGCTGCGTCTGAGTCATCACATTGATGTCCCAGCCAACGAGTTTTGACGCCAACCGTACGTTTTGACCAAATTTCCCGATCGCCAACGACAATTGATCCTCACGCACCAGCACGATCACTTTCCCAAGCATCTGACAGAGAATTACATCTTCAACTTCCGCTGGCTGCATTGCATTGGGAACGAGAATCTGAAGTGAATCGTTCCAACGCACGATATCGATTCGTTCGCCAGCCAACTCTTCAACAATGCCGCGAATTCTGGCACCACGCACGCCGACACAGGCACCGACGCAATCGATTGACGAATCGCTGCAGGATACAGCCACTTTGGAGCGATTGCCCGCTTCTCGAGCGATCGAACGTACTTCGATAATCCGATCGTTCACTTCCGGAATTTCAACTTCGAACAATCGACGCACAAAATCCGGATGCGTGCGAGACAGAATCACGCGGACTCGCGAGCCTGTCTTGCGAACATCCAGCACAATGGCACGAACACGATCACCCGTGCGATAGTTTTCCTTGCGGATCTGCTCACTGCGAGGCAAAATGGCTTCGATTTTTCCGAGACTCACGATCACGGTGCCTCGATCGACACGCGTCACCTGCCCCGACACCTGCTGACTTCGGAGCTCAAGGTATTCCTCATAGAGCATGTCGCGTTCGGCTTCGCGAATTTTTTGAATCATCACCTGCTTGGCAGTCTGCGCCGAAATTCGGCCAAGCAGATCTCCCAGCAATTCGGGGTCGAGCGTAGCACCGTCGCAAATGAGCGCGGGTTCGCCGGTTTCGCGATCAATGCGAACTTCCAGCTGCTCTTCTTCCGAAAAGTGTTTCCGGGCGGCAGAGAGAATCGCCTGCTCAATCCCTTCGAACACGACCTCGGAATCGATGGCCTTGTCGCGGTGGATCGCATCGACAATTCTAAGTATTTCGTTTCCGTTCATGACGTAGATGTCTGATAGCGCTGTGTATGGTGAAAAAAAAAGCGGGAGCAATGTCCCACTTTTCGCGCCCGACAAAGTCACTCAGTTTGAGTCACTTTGGCAGAGAACTTCCCTCTTTCCAAACGTGAGTCACCATTGGGTGAATCACGCCAGACATCGGGGAAATGGAGTCAGACCTACATCTTGTCCATTTCAGGTTCCTTCAACGCGGTTCTGGAGCAAACAAACAGCAAAGTTCCTGAAAACATCTGGCCACATCCGCGGATATTCCCCCCGGATTTCCACCAGCACTCTCAGGACCCGCAAGGAAAATACTCGGATTTTTACTGACTGTCAAGCATCCAAAGGGGTTGGAATCAGAGGTTCCGGGAGTCTCTGAACGTTGTTTACGGATGCAAATTTGACGTTCCATCAATGTTTTTGGCTCCATCACTGATGGCATCGGGCTTTCGCCAACCCGCCGAGAATTCATGGATTGCCCTGGAATTGAGACACATCGTTGACGCCACAATCGTTAAACACGGTCCCCTTTGCTGACGCCAGTGGCCGCAACTGTGGATTTCCAGCAACATTTCGACGTGATCCTTCCAGCACGGGTGCAATCTGCGACCTATTTTCCATAGCGGACTCAAGCCGGAGACTCGGCTTTTATCACTACGAATACGCTGCGACGCGAAATTCGTGTCGTCGTCGAACATCTTTGAGACACAGAAAACTCATTGCTCAACCGTTCAGAACGTGAACGACTGGTTGAAGAAGTCCTCGACGAAGCATTTGGCTTCGGTCCGCTGGAAATGCTGCTCAAGGAGGAGGGCATTGCGGACGTTATAATCAATGGACCGAAAAATGTCTTTCTTGAAAGGAACGGACGCATCATCAAGGCCGACGTGACATTCCGTGATAACGATCACTTGCTGCAGATTCTGGACCGCATCATGTCCCGCGTTGGTCGCCGTATCGATGAAGCATCGCCCATGGTGGACGCCAGACTTCCGGACGGCTCACGTCGGAACGCCATCATTCCGCCACTGGCATTGGATGGCCCGTCCCTTAAGCTTTGGTGTGTGGCTGAACACAAACCGCTGTGCACCATACAGGAACAACTTCGTCGTTCCAGTGCATGCCGACAGTTGACGCACAGTTGGCCAGTTGTTGAACATGCACAGATTGTAGGGTGTGACAAGCGACGCGCAGGCACACCGAATCAGAGACATGGTGTGCCTGCGCATTGCTTGTCACACCCTACAAAACCATAAACTGGCCGGCCATGGTTTTTGACATGAGGTTGTACACCTCGTTCTGTGTTCATCGGGCTGGGTCATGTTCGTTTGCAAATCAGACCAATCACAATGGCAAGTCCGAAAAGTACCGCGCTGGACGGTTCCGGAATGGCGGTCGCGCTGGCCACGGTGATTTCGCCAGGGGTACTGAAGAATGTCACGAGATTGGGCGGGTAGCCAGGGTCCAAAGGATCGGCCAATTGCTGATCGATCAGGAATGCGGCTGACAGCACTCCGATTGAGTAACTGCCAGCAGCCACTCCATCCAGATTCAGTCATCACGGAACAAACCACTTTTCAGTTTTCGTCCCACGGCACGGCTCAGCAGCGACGTGTCAAGGATGTTGACCAACCCGTCGCCGTTCACATCCGATTCTGGCGATGCGCTGCCCGAGGCCGAAAGCACCTGACTTTTGTCGGTGGAGCTGACGATGCCGTCTCCATTGACATCACCCAGCAAGCGATGGAAGTACTTTTTCGACTCGAAAGATCCATTCCCGTCGAGGTCGATGCCCAGTTCGTAATATCCGTCCCCGGCATTCGTATTCCGGTTGCCGCCAATGCCCTGAATTCCAAAGTTGAACACAATCCTGTTCGCCACGGCGGTGCGAGTCGGCATCGTCATCCGCGAACCATTCTGTCCGTTGAGATCAAAGCGAGTGAGCTGCAGGCGGTTGTTGTTGATCAGGTCCATTAATCCATCGGATTGATCAAAAATTGCATCCAGCGTCCGCAGATACGAGCGTTGGGTTTGGCCGTTCTGGACATCGATCCCGCCCAGCTCAGTCTTGTTGGTCACGCTGATTGTGAAAGCCTTCTCCGTTGATAGCCCGTCCTGATCAGTGCTGCGAATTCCGACGGAATAGCTGCTTTTCACTTCAAAATCGAAACTGGAATTGGTCTGCAGAGTAGCTCCGACGATTGTGAAGCTCGTGTTGTCGATATTTCCGGTGCCGGGCACCAATGCGTAGGTAAACGTATCGAGTGTGTTCGGGTCGATCGTGCTGAGCGATCCGACAAGTGTTCCAAAAGGCATGTTCTCCGCTACCAGAGAGTGATCCAGAATCACCTCGGTCGGTGCCTTGTTAGTCTCGGAGCTCAACGTCAGGTGCGTCGCGTCGTACACCGCCTTAAAAACCTCCGTACCAGCCACGAATAGTCCGTTGATCATAGTGAAATCGCTGGTTCGACTTGAGAAGGTCAGGATCGGAAAGCTTGACCTCTGGTCCGGGTGGTAGCCGTTTGTAAGCCGCACGTCGAGAGTGCCATTGAGCGCGACGGCACTGCTGGACATGAGTTTTCCGTACAGACCGCTGGCCGGAGCGCCGCCGATCTCCACGGCCAGCGAGGCGTCGCTGTCCTGTGTGAATGTGCCGTTGATCGTCAGCGTGCTGGCGGGACCAATCGTGAGCGAACCATGGTTGATTATTGCTCCGGTCGTTGCAAGATTTGCATTGTTTCGTAATGTCAGACTCCCGGTCGCCGCATTTGTGGTCAAAGAGGCCAGGGCGCTCGTTCCCAGGTTGTCACGAGTGATACGGGCCCCGGCACCGTCGAGCAAAATCGTGGCGGCGTTGTTCGCAATGCTGGCACCCGTGATTCGCAGGATGCTGTTGCCAATTGCCTGCCATGTGCCACCGGTCAGTGTTCCCGCAGCATAATTGGTCGTGGTGTTCACGATCAGCGTTCCGCCCGCAGCCGTCAGTACGCCAGTAACCGCATTGGTGAACGTGGTGCCAGGGTTGCCTGTCACGAGAATCTCACCACCCGCATCTGCACGGATCGTCCCGTGATTCATGAAGTTGCCAAGATTAAGCAGCGAACCGTTCGTCAATGTGAGGCCGCCTGTCACGAAGAACACACCGCTCGTGCCCTGCACAGTGGCAGGCAAACGCGTTCCGGACACGGTCGTGCCGAGCGTCACGCCGTCAAGTGTGCCAGCCAACACGTTCAGCACCGCTCCGCCGGACGTGACGAGCGAACCCCCACGCAGTCTGCCGCCAGTGATTGTGAAGGTAGTCCCATTCTGTTGAATCAGGTTGTCGGTCACGATCAACGTGCCTCCGTAGAGTGTGAAGGGCTCGTAAATCGTCAGGCTTTGCACGGTGTGCGTCCCTGTGGAATGCGTCACAGTGATCGCTGATGCCACATCGATCACGGCTTCATCCTGCGATCCCGGCAGGCGATTGACCAACATGTCGTCTCAAAGTCGAGTCCGGTGCCTGCTTTCAGGTATAAGGCGGCCCCGTCCAGTTCAAACAGTGCGGCGTCCGAGCCCGTCAGCGATATCATGTTGATGCCAAGGCCGTCATCGGTGACGACCACCTGGACCGTGCCTGTGGCGAATGGCTGTGCGTAAATTGTGTCAGCGCCGCCGCCCAGACGGATCGACATTGCAACCGTGCTGAGACTGACACCCAATGGTGCGTTGACCAGAGTCGTAAATGCCAACGAGCCGCCCGGACCAAACAGCGTGTCACCGGGAAAAGTACCATGCGAATTCAAGCCCAGATGAGCGACTTTCCCGATTGCGCTGAAGGAGTCCAAAACCTGTATCTGCCCGGCGTCGGCCCCCGTATCGAAGTTGACCGGCCCCAGGATGCTACTCGTGTTCAAAGACAGGTCACCAAGCAACAGTGAGTCAATGCCCGCACCTCCTGAAACATCAAGCTGTGTCCCCGCCGCGATCCCCGCCGCGACCTTCCTTCCCCGCCGCGACCTTCCCCAAATTGCATTCAACGGCGACCGTTCGTAGGTGTACCACCGGACGTAGACGTCTCACCAGGTTTCACCCGAAACATGTTGCGACTTCATTCCGTTAGCGATGATTCCAACTGCCTGATCAAGTCAAGCGCATCCTGCACTTCCTTCTCATAGAGCGGTGGGTTTCCGGCATGTGCGGCGGGGTTGAGGACCCGTTCCGTACAGGCAAGGATGTCGTCGATGAGTTTGATCTGCCGCAGTCGTTCGACATGATCGACGGTTGCCAGTTGGCGAAGACGGTTTCGATTGGTTTTGAGTCGACCTCGGGTGGCAGCATCGAGCGTGCCATTGTTGTCCAGGTCATCGTCACTTGACGAAATCAATAAGGCACGATGAGCGTCCGGAGTGTTGCGCAACACTCTTTCATAAAGTTCAACCGGCAACTCTCCAAGGATTCGATTCCGGGCAGCTCGAAGTGCGTCCGCTAATCCGAGGAAATCTTTGGTCGGAACGACTTCCTGGTGATTGATGAAGCGTTTGGCCGTATCTTCAACTGCTTTGCGGAGACACAACGCTGCTTCATCGAGATTGTAACCACGCAGGTATTCCTCAGCTTTTTGAGTCTCCGTTTTCTCGCTCTTGCAGACAATGTTTGCGTTTGGAGTGCCTTCCAGCCTGAAGAAGCACCAGTCAGCGTGCCCAGCTCCGACTTTGCGGCGGAACTCGCGGAAAAAGCCGAGTTCGTGAGTCAGGATGATCTTCTGATAGTTGGCAAAGGTTTCGGACAAAAGGATTTCAACGACTTTCATCCGGTTGCTCATGTCGAGACTGACGAGCAGGTCGTCGAGCACGAGTAACTTGAGGTCAGAGTCATGGAGATTTACAAGTGAAGCAGCGAAACGAATTGAAATCGCAAGCTGCGTCATTTTCGCTTCGTTCAAGAAGCTCTGAGGCTTCCTCACTTCTGTTCCATTGACCTGTATTCCAAATTTCAATACGGGCGGCATGGTTACCTTATATGTCTTTGAGTGATAAGCGGACGCTGTCACACCCAGTTTCAGCGATATCTTGTCCTCACCATTCGCAGCAAAGTGCGTATCGTAGAATTCTTGAGCTGCGTTACTGATCCTCTCAACGACCGGCTTCAACGCTTCAGAGTAGTCATTGAGTTTGTCACCAAACTCTCGGAACGCTTTAGCGCCTGCGGGCCCTTTGTTTCTGTTAGGGTTGGGAGGAGTAGTTTGTAGTGCGTTCCAGCGATCTTCCAGGTCCCCAGCACGTCCACCAGTGGCAACGCAGAAGGGTAAAATCTCACGCTTAAAAAGCGGCCAAATATTGAAGTCAGCGGAATTCTTGAAATCTGAGAAGCCGAAGAAAAAACGGTAGGTAACGAAGTCGCTGGCAAGATCACCTTTTTCAATGACCGGTTGTCTTAACGTGCCATGTGTGTCCTTGGTGATTTCATATTGTGTATCGGTCTTCGTTGCGAAGTCCCTAAGCGTCACGGCAATCCTTCCAGGCCTTGGTGTCGGTGCGTTCTGCTCGTGGATATTGAGGAGTCTTTCGGGTCCGGCAGGGTCGAAGTATTTGGCGACCGCGTCGGTGGTTTTGCGGGCGCTTTGCAGGAAAGTGTAGAGCGCCCAGTAGAGCGACGATTTTCCAGAGCCGTTGGGACCATAGATGAGAAGGTGACGGCCTTCGAGATCGAGCGTGAATTCGCGGAAAGCTTTGAAGTTTCGGATTTCGATGCGTTGCAGCCGCGATTTCATACTTTCCCCTCGGCCTTAATGACGCCAAGCAAGGCAGGACTGTCGGCAGTGAGGCGAATCAATTGATTGCGGATTGGATGGCTTGGGGCGTTAAGTGTGCCGTGCAAGTGCGTGAGAAAGTCCCGTTGTTTTGCATCGCTGGCTACAGCGTCGTACGCCGCGACGAGCGGTGCGAGTTGATCGATGAACAATAAATCTCGCTCGGCCATGTGTTCACGAAAATAACACTCCATCACGCAGGCGTCGATGACGTCCTCAAAGAAGGTGGCAGCGCCTGTGCTCGCTTCAACATCAGCTTTGGCAAATTGGATGAGGGGGACTAACCGCTCGAACAGGCTGATCTCGGCGACGGTGGGTTTCCTAATGGGAATTTTGTCCATGAACACCTTCTTTGCGCGGTATGTGTTACCTGCATTTTCTGGAAAGTTGTCCTTGAAGCAACAGCGGAATACGGTGGAGTTGAGAATCGCTGTCAGAGCAGTAAGCGACTCCTCTTGACTCGTAATGATGTAGCAGGTGTCATTAACAAAGAATTGCTCACCTTGATCGAAATAAAACGGGAGCTTTTGCGCTATTTCCTGATAGATAATTTTCGGCTTTGAGAATTCTTCAAGGTACGCGCAGTTGCGGAGATTCGACCAGTGATTCCCTTGGTCTTGGCGCTTACGCAATTGTTGCTCATGCGTGACAAGGTGGTGCCAAAGTGGAGGGCATTGAGTTTTCAAGCTCACGGCTGGAATTGACCTTTCCTTGATGCCGTTGTGTGAATTGATCATCCATGTGCCATCCCACTTCGTCGCATAGCGCTCCACAGACCTTCCGCGCAATAATGGCACGATGAACTCCTGGCAGCGCGAGTCGTCCGTGACGAATGCGTCGCGCTGCTCCTGTGTTAAGTAGAAAGCGTCGTTGAAACCGGTAAGGATGCCTCGATAGATTTGAATCTTCCAGCTTTCCAGCGGTACACCGACGTGTTCAACTTGCTTTTTGATCGAGTGGCGCTCGGGTGGCAGAACGACCCAGGGGTTGCGGTCCAGTGTCGTGAGCGGAACGGCGTGGCTGGCGAAGTATTGCGCTGGCTCGCTCATCGCGGCGGCAGTGTCACCGACGTAACAACTGAGGGTGTGACGGGCTGACAGTTGTTTGACGAACGACGTGACGCAAGTGTAGGTGGTTGCCGCTCCAAAATTCTGCGCCATGCCGAAGTCGAGGACGGATGTCGTGTTCACTTTGCTGGCAAGAAAATCTCGCAGTTGCTCGCCGTAACCGGCCCGCATCCATTTATTCGAAGTGATAAAACAAAGGTGACCTCCGGAGCGAAGGAGCTGAGCACCGCGTTCATAAAAGAGACAATAGATGTCAGCCATGGCGGCGTAGGTCGTGAACTTCTGAGCTTCCCATTTGTCTTTCTGTGTTTTAGGGAATTTTTGAATCTGGATGTACGGCGGGTTCCCAATCACGATGTCGAACCCTTCGCCCAACGAACGATCGAACATCCACAGCGGTTCGAAATAGTCGGCGGACGCTTGCGGATCGTAAGGATCCCAGTCGGCCAGCTTTCTGGCAACGGTTTGGTCCCAGAATGCCGCCTGTTCAAGTTCCGTGGCGAGCGAATCGCGGATTTCGCAATCACGGGTTTGAAGAGCAAGTTTCTTTTGTCGAGTTGTGGCCGCAAAATGGTCGTGGCGGACACGTTGCAGATCGGATTCCAACTTCTGGACTTTCGCACTTTCGAACAGAGATCGCTCGGGGTCTTTCTTGAGAGAAATCAACGTGTCAGCGGCAACGAACCGTGTCTCAAGGTTGGGCAGAGGGCGGATCCCGTGGTTGTCCTGCTTGCGACGGTTCGTTTTCTGGTCGCAGACCAGCGAGATGAAGAATCGGAGCTTGGAAATCTGGATGGCGATCGGCTGGATATCGACGCCGTATAGACAGTTCTCGATCAAATACAGTTTGCGACCGTAGTCATCTTCATTGTCAGCAAAATCTTTTTCAATCGCTTTGATGGCCGCATCACGAGCGGACGGATCGGGAATCTCACCAGCCTTGTCAATTTGCAACTGCATCCATTTAGCATTCTCGGGATCCAGTTTGTGAATGATGTAAACCAGCTTTTGCATCATCCCCATCGGAAACGCACCGCTGCCGCACGCAGGGTCAAGAATCTTGCAGGTGTGAATCGCGTCCAGCAGTGTATCGACCTCGCGATCAGTAAACGGATGCGGAATTTCGGTGTACGCGAACAGATTTTCCAAGTCCTCTCTGGCACTGTCTTCTTTCATGCCTGCCGCCGTCAGCACTGTCGTCAGATGGGCGTTGAGTGAGGCATCGACCATATATTCCACGATTGGGCGGGGCGTATAGAATGATCCAGTCTGCTTGCGGGCAGTCGTTTTGGTTTCTTCGTTATACGATGCCAGCAAATTCTCGAAGACTTTACCCAGCAGTTCCGGATCGAGTGCAATTTCCTGATCGATAGGAGTGTTTTCGACGATCGTGAATTTGTAAGCGCTGAGGATTCGCAACAACCCCCGTACTGATTCGTTTCGACGAGTTCGCTCGCCGTACGATTCTGAGAGATCGATGCCCGATAGCTCTTCAGAAAAGAACAAATGGTTCGGGACATGCGGACGTTTTTTTGCGTTGCGGGAAAACCCGTCGACATAGATCTTCTTGTTGGACTTTGGTTCGGTCCGGTCGAGGCACTCAAATAGGCCACCGTTGAGAAATGGTATTTCAGCGAAGTGATCGATCGCAGTGTCCGGATCGCGAAAGTGCTCTTCATAGCGAAACAGGTTATCGACCCCGTAGGTGCTTTTGTTCTTTTGAAAGCCCTCGTCTTTGGCGAAAGCCCGGTGCGGATTGCCCTTGTTGTCCTTGCCCATCTTTTGATTCAAAGTCCCGAAGAACAGGTTTTGCAAAATGCCTTGGTGGTAGCTGCAGGAATCGGGCTTGAGTTGCTTCAGGATCTCCTTCAAATCGGTTTCGTTGAACAGCTTTTCCGGGATTAGTCCTTTCTCTTTGAGGAACCAGCAGAAGATCAGTCGTGTGAGCAGACGGATCAGCGAGGTTGCGCGACGCTTTTCATCGACCTTTTCAATGTCGTCTGGAAACTCGACCTGCGGTAATGCCCAGAAATACCAGTTGGCAAGGTCACGGTAGAATTTCTTATTTAGCAATTCGACGTTAAAAATTTCCTCCCACGCAGTGTGGAGGGCGTCGAAATTGTTGATTAGCAGCCGCTGCGGATGCGCGAGATTCGGCAGTGCCAGGGAGGCAAGAATGTCGAGGTGTCCGCGATGCGGTTCATTGAGGGCGATATCTCGAATGATCGTGACCTTGCCGAGCACGTCTTTGGCCAGATCGCGTTTGTGCTGGCGGCGATTGATGACAGCGATGGACAGCACTTCGCGTTTGTCCACAACATGTTTGATCAGCACCATGACAGGCATCGGGAAGACGCGGTTGAGTTGGCGGGCAATACTGGTCAGCTTGCCACGCGGGTAGTTGGTGCCAGTCAGTTCGATGGCGAAGAACAGATAGGATCGCAACAGGCCAGCGTTGATGCTGGTGTCTTTAAACAAGCGAGACTCACGGGAAAGCTCTTCGTCAGTGAGTTGGAACAGCAGGTCCGCCGATTTCCATGCTGGTGCAAGTGCCTTGGCTTCGTCGAACGTCGATTGACCAGCATGAGTTGTCACAAAGTCAAGAAACCCCTGCGGGCTTGAGTCGCCTAACTGGATGGTCCGTTCCGACTCATAGCCGATTGTGCGAAGCAATTCGATGGCTGCGAGACGCACGGGTTGGCTTGCAAACGCAGCAAGCGCGGTTTTTATTTTATCGCGGATATCAGGCATGGATCTCAGCGTGCTTCGTCAGTTATGGGAAATGGGCGACCAGTCGCGTCATCCTGAATCACCAACCATGTCACCAGATCGAACGCATTGCCATCGGATTTTGGCGTTTCGCCAAGTGTTGGCAGCACGGCGGTGCGGCTGGTCAGCAGTCCGGCTGCGGCGCGCTTCTGAAATGTACTCTCAATCGACGCCAGGGCTTTCTTCAATAGGCCGTCGTAATGGCTCATGTCGGAACCGTCGGAAGTGCGAGTGTCGAATTCATCGCAGAGGCGTTCAAAGGCTGTCGGTTCTCCGGCGGCGAGGTCGCGGAATAACAGCATGGATTCTTTGGGACGGGCAAAGCTGTAACGCACAGTACCGTCGTCGTGAACGAAGACCAGATAATACGCCCCGAGCGGATTGAGGTGGCCGGAATCGAGTGATTTGTCCGACGGACCGTTGGCCGTGCGATTGTTGCCGTTGTTGTTGCAAGGCGAGTGCCGCAAACAGAAGAGCACGCCGGGCTGTGCGGCCGGAACCTCCGACTTTGGCGGCACGACGGCGTACAAGCCTTCACCAGCTTCTTCGAGGGCGGAGCGGTTGGCTTCGAGAAAACGCAGCAGGTCGAGTCGGAATTCGTCGAGCGAAAAATCTGTGAGCGAAACAGAATCGTCCAGGTCATCCAGGTCAAGGATTTCGTCTTTGAGTCGTTTAAGCTGGCGGTCGCGAAAGAGAAGGTCGTCTTTGATCAAATCCTCCAGCTGGCTTGGGTCGAGCAGGTTGTCAGTTTGCGTGGCGGCCAAATCTACCAGCGCCATGCGGGCTTCGACGCGATGTTTGACTTTCAGGTATCGGTCGAGATCGGCGACCGGCCAGAAATTGACGAGTTGCACCGAGTCGTTGCGAGAACCGATGCGGTCGATTCGGCCAAATCTTTGAATGATGCGGACCGGGTTCCAGTGGATGTCGTAATTAATCAACAAATCACAATCCTGCAGGTTTTGACCTTCGCTGATACAATCAGTTGCAATCAGCAATTCGATCTCTTCCCGCTGGTTCGGAAAACGTGCGATTTGATCGCCCCGGCGTTTGGCGATCGGTGAGAAGTTGGTGAGGATCTCGTCGTAGTCGGTCCGTCCAAGCGAAGTCTTGTTGCCACCGTCTCCGCAAATGAGTGCCGCGTGAACTTCGAGATGTGTTTCAGCCCAAGGAGCGATGTGCTCATACAGGTAGCGGGCCGTATCGGCAAACGCCGTAAAGATCAGGACTTTGCGATTTGGCTTCCCATCGCGGTTGACGGTCGGTTGCTTTGCCTTGGCTTCGATGAGTTTTTTCAGTTCCGCCATCTTGCCATCGCGTTTATGGGTGACGGATTCGGTTTTCTCCAGGAGAAACTGCAACTGAGCTCGATCGTGACGAACGGCTTGTAGCCATTCGGGCAGCTTCAGGTGGGCCAGATGAATTCGGCGTCGACCACCGATCGTAAATTCTTCGTTGTCAAAGTCGGGGTCTTCGAATTGGTCGGGAGTGAGGGATTCGTAATCGATATTAGGGTTTTCGTTCACATGGTTTTCGAAAGCGTCGATGCGTTCTTCGAGTCGGTTGATCTTGTCAATGGTGCGTTGGAGTGTCAGGCGGAACGAGTCTACTGAACTTTCGAGTCGTTTGAGAAAATTGACTTTCATCATTGCGATCAGAATTTTTTCGCGACCCTCCTGCGTGAATCCACCGTAAATCTTATCCTGATACGCCGCTTGTGTCGTTTCAGGCAAATCGCCTCGAAGAAAACTGGTTGGATGATAAAGAGCGAGGCGAAGTCCGCTGATCTCGGTATCCAGTTGCTCGAACGACAGGTATCGCTCCAGTAGGTCAATCGGCGCGTGGACTGCTTTCGGTGCGGGCCGTCGCGGGAATCCGCCCAGTGTTTTCATTTCGGCAGCGTAGTAAGACGCGATTTGCCGACGAGAGCGGGCGATGCTCAGTCCATCAAGAAGCTTAAAGAAATCACCGCCGATCGCGGCAATCAGTTCGCGTGTCTTTCGGTTGGCGGGTGGTTTCTTTGCCCAGTTAGTGAAATGAGTTTGGGCGTTGCGAGTGGTTTCTTTGACCGACGTAATCCCCAGAGTTTCGGCGAACGCAGCATCTGCATTGTCGTTACGTGCGACATCCCCACCTGCAATGAAAGAAATCTGGTTGCGCAGGTCGGCAAGCTGATTGTTGACAGGCGTGGCGGAAAGCAACAGGACTTTGGTCCGGACGCCCGATGAGATAACATCTTCCATCAGTCGTTCGTAGCGGCTGCGCCGTTTCTCCACGTCGCCGGGCCGCTGCGTGGCAAGTTTATTGTTACGGAAATTGTGCGACTCGTCGATGACAACGAGGTCGTAGGCTCCCCAGTTGAGAGTGTCGAGATCGACGCCGTTCGATTCGCCGGAGGATCTGGATAGGTCGGTATGATGCAGCACGTCGAAACGAAAACGGTCGTCCACAAATGGATTGAGAGTGCTGTTCGATCGATAAACGGTCCAGTTGCGACGGAGTTTTTTGGGGCAAAGGACCAAAACACGTTCATTTCGAAGCTCAAAGTACTTGATCACTGCCAGGCCAGTGTACGTTTTTCCGAGACCGACGCTGTCGGCCAAAACACAACCGTTGTATTTGAGAATCTTGTTGATCGCTGCTTTGGCACCGTCTTTCTGGAACGAGAACAAAGCACGCCAGATCTGAGTATCCGGCAGGGCAACTCGGCGAAGGTTTTCATCAAGGTCGTGGGTCCCATCAAGATAATCGCGAAAGAGATGGAACAGCGTGAGGTAGTAGACGAACTGCGGTGACTGATTTGCGTAGAGCTTGCGGAGGTAACGCAGCACATCTGTTTTGGCATCTTCAACCAGTGTCTCGTCGGTCCAGATCTCGCGGAACCACTGCTTAAGTTCCCTTCGATCACGGTTGCTATCGACGACCAGATTCAGCTCGATGTTGCTACTGGCTTCGCTCAGTCCTAATCCACGGACGGTAAAGTTCGAGCTACCCAGGATTGCGTCCTCAACGCCACCATTGGCTACATGGTACATTTTGCCATGCAGAAGGTTGGTTTGTTTGATCGTCTTGATATCAACTCTTTGTTCGATCCACTGAGCGCATTCACGTGCGATGCGTTTTTGTTGCAGTCGATTTTTCAGGGCGAGCCCATCCGTGTTAATCAAGAACGACTTCGATTCGGATTTGTCAGGGTCAAGCCGGTTGATGAATCGTGGTTCACCAAACAAGAAATCGAGATGGGCCATCTTATCAAGCGATAATTTCAGGGCATCGTAGGCGTAAATCGTGAAGTAGGCGGAAACGATCGATAGCATTGATCCGTCAGCAATTTTCTCCTGCAAAAATTCCGCGACCGACCCTCGCTGATGATTGTCACGCAGGCCGGAGCCGTTCACCGATGTTGACATAGTTGATTGCATTCTGGACACGGGAATCTGAGTTCAGGATGAAGCATACCGTGATTTCGATATCCTCGCAAATCGCTTCTTATGTCGATTATCCGGTGATCACGACCGCTAAGAAGCAGGACCTGCATCTGGAGATCCGCAAAGCCGGAGTGCATGTGCAGGAGGTCATCAAGCGACTCGCCAGTTGTGCTCCGCTGAATGTCACAGACACCACTGGCCATGATCGTGCGGTCGTCGAACAGGCCATTGATCTGACGAGGCCGTTCCTCGAACCGCAACTGCTGTACTTCCATTTGTCAGCCACGCTCACGCCGAGCGGTGCCCCCGAGATCGACCGCTTGATCAACTACATGCTGCTGGCGGCGTCAACGCAGACGGAACGCAAGCATCAAGTCTTTCTGGTGATCGATGAATTTCAACGCATGGTGGCCGGTAATCTGGAATACATATTCTCGAAATGTCAGTCCACGATTTCTTCCGCCGCGTCGTCGGGCATGTCATCAATCTCTTCGATGTCGTCGATGCCTTCCTTCCGGTCAATTCGCAACGTGTCGTTTCCGATTGTGATATTGATATAAGTGGCAGAGCTCTCCGCAATCAGGTTGGGAAGTTGGTCATCGGCTTGGGCCAGAACATCTTTGATCGGAGCCTTGACGTACTTGTCGAGGAACACGGCCATCGTCTTACCCGCGACGTCATCAAGATGGTTCCAGGCAGCGTCTCCGATGTATACCTTTCCGCCGTGGGCTTCGAAGGCTTTGATCAAAGCATCAAGCTTCGGATTCGCAGTGCTATCCATGCATACGAGGATTGGAGTGAATCCACTCGCTCGGCAGTCCAGCGGAAAATCCAGCTCTTCCTGCCAACGCCCCTGTCCAGAAGCAGCGATAGTCACGCGAATCTTGAACTCGTATGCCGAATCATCCACGAGGCAGTCTACCTGTCGGCCTTTCGTTGCATCGTTGCGCCGTTTGACGGGACTCTTGCGTGCTGGTGCAGGAGTTCCGCCAATCGCATGCGCAATGATTGGCTCGAAAAGATAGCCCGTTTCCTGGCCAGCTCGGTTGTCGATATCGAAGAACCACTTACGCCAGAACAAGAATCCTGCCAAAGCACCGGCTTTCAGCTTTCCATATTGCAGTAACCCGCGAGGGCCGACTTGTTCCAGAGTCGGCATAGGCTGCGTACTCAGAATGCGTTCGTACTTCAGCCGAGCTTTGTGAAGAGCAGCAAGGCAGGCAAAGTAAGTGTCTGCGTCGTCAACCACAGCGACGAGACGCTCGAACAGACATTTCGCGTCCGGTCCATCGATACTCAGCTCTACAAGCGGCTGATTAGAGAAAAATGGCGACGGTGGTTTAGCGAATTCCGGAAACGAATCCTGCAACTTTAAATCATGCGCGATCACGGCAATGAGGTAGGAGCACACCGGATCGGACAGTCTTACCGCCTGTCCGCCATTGCCAAGTGACCTCACCTTCTGCCAAATCGTTGCTTGCGCTTTTGTTAATCCCATAGTTGCTTCTGCACAAGAACCGTGGTTTCACGGGAGAACCTGCGCTGGACACGATCGACGACTCGCTGAAGAATGGGACTCATGCCATTTGACAAAGTCGGAATAAAGCTAAGTAATCGACCGTCACAATCATCTGTTGGCCTGCAGGAACCCAAGCCATTCATCAAACAGGAAGCAATCGCTTCTGCCATTCTTGGCGGCACAGCATTCCCAATCTGCTGGATGCGCTCAGCCTGCGTCCCTGAGAATTGATAGTCGGGACCGAACGTTTGTAGTACGGCGCATTCTCGCTCAGTCAACATACGGTCGTCAGTTGGGTGCAGAAAGTCTCGAAGTGCACCGCCTGTGATTGCCTTAGAAGGTTCATCAGCGCGAAGCCTGCGGAGACCGGCAGGAGCTCCACCTCGACGTTCAGTTGGCGTCCCATCCTTAACGCGTCGGTTTGCTCGCCGCTCGTAACTTTCGTGCCATAATTCCGATGGTAGATCTCGCATGCACTGCCCTTGCTTGAGCATCTTGGCGCGTGCAGCGTCGTCACCGTCAAGTGGAACGAACTGGTGGCAGGTGTCGGCAACATTGCAGTCTCGAATCGCGGCCGGTGGCAGTCCAGCCAATGCGTCACCAATCGATGGACAATACGGAAGATGACGTTCGTTGGCGAGTTCTGCCCCAGGTGCGCCAAATGCTCGATGGGTGGCTTTTGGGAAATCGGGAGCCCAGCCACGTCCTCCGATCGCAATCACCCGTTTTCGGTGCTGCGGAACGCCAAAATTGGCAGCGTTCACTTTCCTGATATGAACCCAGTAACCGGCGTCAATGACGGTGTTGAGTAATTCCAAAACAAACGTTCCGTCAGCTCCCGTCAAGAAACCTTCGACGTTTTCAAAGACAAATGCATCAGGCCGATTCGCCGCGATAATCTTCGCGAATTCCAGCACGAGCGAATTGCGGTCGTCGTCGTCTCTGCGATGCCCTGCCGAAGAGAATCCCTGGCACGGTGGGCCCCCAGCGATCACTGTCGAGCGGGGAAGTGACATTGTCGCGTCAATCTCACCAAAGGAACCATGAGTTCCATTGTTTCGCCGATACGTTTCAACAGCGGGTGCCCAATGGTCAATCGCCTGGACGACTTCGAAACCTGCATTCATAAAACCGCAAGAGAGTCCGCCAGCGCCGCAGAATAAGTCCACGACAGTGGCTGCGGAATTGTTGAGAGGCGACTCCATTTTTCGGTTCATCCAATTCATGCATCGAGATCTATTCGGCATCGTATCCGCTGAGATTCAATTATCGTGAAAATGGAACGATCTACAAGTGAACTGTTGCGTCTCATTCATTTGAGCCCCAGCAGAGAGAGCAAAAGGTGTCAGGAACGAATGGCACTGTCGTCGTGTTGCAAGCGCGCAACGTGACCTATTGGCGGACGGTAGATTTTTGTAAACTGCCGTTCGTCAGAGTTGGTATTGACTGAAAAGCCCGCTCCTGGCGATGATTGTGAAGCCCTCCCTGGTTCTCTGCCCGAGAATTACCAGGGAGGGTTTTTCATGCGCCAACCATTATCAGATTCTGACGAATCCGGGAAGCCGGAGTTTCAAAAGATCGTGGATGAATTCCTGCTGCAGCCAGGGTTGCCCTTCGCAACGGTGGTGACCGCTGAGAAGATCGAACGCATCTTTCGAAAGCATGGCGGACTGTTCGGCGAGAACGGGATTTTCAGCACGGCAATCGTCCTGTGGGCGTTTCTCGGACAAGTGCTTCGGGATCGCAAGGAAGCGTCGTGCCAGGCGGCTGTCGCTGGCATCATCAGCTTCTGCCTGCAGGTCGGACGTGCTGCCCCCACTTCAGACACTGGTGACTATTGTCGCGCTCAAGCCAAGCTCTCCGAACCCGCGCTCCGCGAACTCAGCACAGAGATCGCCAACGAGGCCGAACAACAAGTGGACGAAGCATTGCTGTGGAAAAGACGTCATGCGAAACTTATCGACGGCTTTACTTTCACCATGCCGGATACGGAGAAGAATCAGGCCGAATTCCCTCACCCGCGAACTCAGAAGAAAGGCGTCGGACTGCCCATCGCTCGCAGCGTCGCGATTATGTCGCTGGCGATCGCCACGGTGATGGACGTCGTTCTCGGTCCGTACAAAGGCAAGGAAACGGGCGAATCCGCTCTGCTGCGGCAGATGATGGCGTCTCTGATGGCCGGGGATGTCGTCGTGTTTGATCGTTACTACTGCTCGTTCATGATGATCGCTCTGTTGCAGAATCAGCGCGTGGATGTGTGTGCGCGCCTGCATCATCTTCGTCATGTGGATTTTCGGAAGGGCCGTCGACTTGGCAAGTACGATCATCTCATCGTGTGGACCAGACCCGATCGACCAGCATGGATGGACGAAAAGACATACGCCACGATTCCTGAGACGCTCGAACTTCGCGAACTGCGCTACGCGATCGTCGAGAAAGGAAAACGCACAAAGTCGATCACGGTGGTCACCACACTGACGGACGTTGATGCATACACGAAGGAAGACATCGCCGAGCTCTATGGTTACCGTTGGAGTTCGGAGTTAGACATCCGGAGTATCAAGGATTCATTGAATCTGGGTCACGTTCGCTGCAAGTCTCCGGAGATGGTTCGCATCGAATTTCGCACCACGATTCTGGCTTATAATCTCATCCGGCTGACGGCAGCCTCTGCCGCCAT